>CAZMYN010000087.1:0-12285 GCA_964570495.1 uncultured Acidimicrobiales bacterium
GCGCGAAACCGAAGCCGAGCTCGGAGACGGAGACTTCGAAGCAGCTGCCGAGGCCGCAGACGCGCGCGCTGCGTCCGCGCGAGCACTACTGGCGTGGAAGCGAGTTCGCGAGCTCGAAGCGGGCGGAGAAGCATTGGCCTTTGGCCGGATCACGACCGATGAATTCGGCACCGACTACATCGGCCGGATGAGCGTGATCGATGGCGAGGATGTCTACCTCATCGATTGGCGCGCACCCGCCGCCGAACCGTTCTACAGAGCCACGCCGCTCGAATCGATGGGCGTCTCGCATCGACGACACCTGCACTACACCGACGACGAGCTCACCAACTATTCCGACGAGATCTTCGACGCCGATTCGATCACCTCGCATCAGGCCCTCCGAGGTGAAGCTGCATTGTTGGCAGCCTTGGCTGGACGTAGCGACGGCAGGATGCAGACCGTCGTCGCCACGATCCAATCCGAACAAGACGCCGTCATTCGAGCTTCGGGCAAGGGTCCGCTGCTGGTCCAGGGAGGGCCGGGCACCGGCAAGACCGTCGTTGCGCTTCACCGCGCTGCGTATCTGCTCTACGCCGATCGCGCAGCGCTTGCCGAAACGGGCGTGCTGATCGTCGGGCCGAGCCAGGAGTTCCTCACCTACATCAGCGATGTGCTGCCATCGCTTGGTGAAAGCGGGGTTGTGTCGACCACCGCCGACCGGCTCTTCCCCGGCGTGTTGTCCGATCCGGACTCCTCGACCGAGGTTGCCGAGCTGAAAGGCAGCGCGGCGATGGCAACGATGCTCGCGCACGCCGTGTTTCTCCGTCAGCGCACCCCGACCGAACCTCTTGTCGCGTGGTACGGCAGCCGACGAATCATCATCGAAACACCAGAGCTCCTCGAATTCGTGCAGGTCGCGCGCCGTCAGGTCAGCCACAACGCCGGCGCTGGAGTGCTCCGACAAATGGTCTTGGAACGGCTCGCGACCGATGTGCATGAACCCGGCTTCGAGGAACGCAACGACGTTTTGGCCGGGCTTGGCGAATCGCCCGACGTGCTGTTGTTCTGCGAGAAGCACTGGCCGGTGTTGACCCCCGAACAAATGCTCAACGACCTCTTTGGTTCAAAGGCGCTGCTCGGTGCGGCCTGTGACGAGGCGGCGCTCGGATCGAAAGCGGTGGGACTCTTGTTCCGCGAGCGCGAATCCGAACGTGAACTCTGGCGACGTCGCTGGTTTCACGGTGACGTGCCGCTTCTCGACGAATTGCTGTGGCTGCTCGGCGACCCGTCCGATGCCACCACGGTCGACGTCGACATGGAACACGAGTTCGCCGACACCGACGATGTCTTCACCCTTGATGAGCAGCGCGGCGACGACCCCGAAATCGACGGCGAGACCGACGAGGAAACGCTCGACCCCGAACCGAGCGGCCTGGAGATCGAGAGCTTCGACGCATGGCGCGAAGGTGACGACGACGAAGACGGCGGCCGCTGATGGGCATGGATCACGACAAGGTCGGCAAGGCCCTCAAGCAAGAGGCCCACGTGACCTTCCCGGTGCGCGACGAGATCACCGGTGAGATCGTCAGCGACCCGGACGGATTCCCGATCGCCGAGCTGGAGAGCGAGGACTATCTCGAACTCGCGGCCACGACATCGATCGAGGAGCGGTCGCGTGGCGAGCGCGCGTGGCGGTTCGGTCACGTGATCGTCGACGAGGCGCAGGACCTGACCCCGATGCAATGGAGGATGATCGCCCGTCGCGCTCGGGGTCACTCGATGACGATCGTTGGTGATGTGGCGCAGCGAACCACTGGAGCGCGAGCCACGTGGTCGGACCTTCTCCCGGCCGAATTCGGTGACCTCCGCCGATTCGATTTGTCGACGAACTACCGGTCGCCCGACGAGATCACCCCTTGGGCGACCGCGATTCTGGCCAAGATCGACCCGTCACTCACCCAGCCCATTGCGATCCGTGAGTCCGGACATGGCGTGCGGGTTGAGCCCGGAGCGGATCGGGCAGTCGAGGTCGCGAACGAGTTGGTTGCGATGGTTGACGACGGCCGGGTTGCGATCATCATGACCGACCCGATCGATGTCGACCATCCTCAGATTGCTTGCCTTACACCTGCCGCGGCAAAGGGCATGGAATTCGACGGCGTGGTCGTTGTCGAGCCAGCGCAGATTCTCGAAGACCCGCATGGTCTTGGGTTGCTCTACGTCGCGGTCACTCGGTCGACGGACCAGCTGGTCGTGTTGCACGACCAACCCCTGCCAGATTTCCTGCCTAGCGGCGGGTGAAAGAACGTGGGCGCTTCTCGAGGAACGCGCTGATTGCCTCTTGATGGTCGTTGCTTTCGGCCAGCGAGGCAAAGAGTTCAGACATGAGCGACTCGTGGTCAGCGCTCGACATGGTCGACGCCGTGGCCAGTGCTGTCTTGATTGCCTCGATGGCCAGGGGCGCCTTCGCCGCGATTGTCTTTGCTAGCGCCATCGCAGCACTAAGTGGTTGGTCGTCGACCAAGGTCACGAGGGACCACGCTTCGGCCAGCTTCGCGTCGAACCGCTCGCCGGTGAACAGCATGAGTCGAGCCCGAGTGTCGCCAATGGCTTCCACGAGTGATTGGACGCTCGCGACCAACCCCATGTTCACGCCCGACGCCGAGAAGGTGGCCTGCATCGATGCGATTCGAATATCGCAGGCCAACGCCAACTCGAGTCCGCCACCGTGTGATGGGCCATCGATCGCAGCGATCACCGGGACGCGGCACGCTCGGATCGACGTTGCGGCGTCGGAAACGTTGTGGAGCATCATTGCGGGGTCGTCGGTGGGTTCGGTTAGTACGCGAATGTCGGCGCCTGCACAGAAGCGGCCCTCGCCGCCGTCGATCACGACCGCTCGCACGTCGGTATTTGTCGAGGCTTCCTCGATGTGGTCGCAAAGACGCTGCCAGTCGACGGGCGCAAGAGCGTTGACTGGGGCGCGGTCAATGCTGATGGTGACGATTCCATTCTCAAGCGTTGACGAGATTGCTTCGGTCATTGCTCGCGACGGTACATCTTTTCTGCGTCGTGGCGAAAGCCGTTGGGAGGGGCTACAAATAGTCGATGAGCGAGAAGCAAGATCCATTCAGCGCACCGTTCGGGACTCTCTTCGGCGATCACATGACCGTGGCGACCTATGTCGACGGCACCTATGACTACCCCGGGGCCGCGGCGCCGCTTGAGAATTTCTCCCTTCACCCGGCAACGCATGTGCTTCACTACGCGAGCGAGTGTTT
The DNA here is from genome assembly GCA_964570495.1 of uncultured Acidimicrobiales bacterium. Taxonomy (GTDB): domain Bacteria; phylum Actinomycetota; class Acidimicrobiia; order Acidimicrobiales; family SHLQ01; genus SHLQ01. The sequence goes on from CAZMYN010000087.1 coordinate 3,264, forward strand.
CGAGGGCCTGAAGGCGCATCGTCAAGCCGATGGGTCGGTCGCGATATTTCGTCTTGACGATTCGGTCGCCCGGATGCGCTTGAGCATCGAGAAGCTGCGTATGACACCGCCGTCGGAGGACTTGCTCCGGCAACTGATCGTCGATGCCACGACAGCGAACGCGTCGTTCACCCCCGACCCACCGGGGTCGCTCTACATCCGTCCGACCATGATCGGCACCGCTGCGAACATCGGTGCGGCCGCATCTCCGAGCAACGAGGCGTTGCTGTACGTCATCAACTCACCCGTCGGCGACTACTTCGCTGGCGGCGTCCGCCCGCTCACGATCTTCATCGAGACGGATATGCCGCGCACGACCCCGCAGTTCGGGTCGGTCAAGAGCGGTGCGAACTACGTGATGGCCCTCGGCCCGACCCTCGACGCCAAGCGCGACCATGTAGCTGACCAGGTCCTGTTTGCGAGTGGCGACGATGTAACCGAAACCGGAGCGTCGAACTTCTTCTTGTGCGAGGAGGGTCGACTGATCACCAAGGATCTGAACGATTCGTTCCTCCATGGCATCACGCGCGCCTCGATTATCCAGATCGCTCACGACATGGGAATGGAAGTTGAAGAGCGTTCCATCCCGGTGGGTGAACTCAAAGCGTGGGCAGAACATGGTGAAATGTTCCTATCGGGAACGGCGGCGGTCATCGCTCCGGTGGGGAAAGTGGTCACCCATGGTGAGCAGATTGTGGTCGGCGATGGACAGCCTGGTGCCATAACGCTCAAGCTGCGTGAGGCCCTCACCGGTGTTCAAACTGGAAATTCGGAGGACGTACATGATTGGCTCACCCCCCTCGAGGTCTCGTAAGACCCGGCAACTGCTCGCGATCCTCGCATTGCTTGCACTGATCGCCGCCGCGTGCGGTGGTGATTCGACCGATATAGCCAGCGACGACGCTGCTGTACCCGCAGACACGACAACAGCTGCGCCTGCAGACACGACCGCACCCGAAACAACATCTGCACCCGCGCAAACCACGGCTCCAGCGGCGGCCGTCGAGCCAGCGGAAACCACTGCTCCCGCGGAGTCCGTCGTGCCAGCCGACGACCAGGCTGGTAGCAGCGCTCCGCTCGCGCAGGTCCTCGCTCTCGCCGTCGACAACTCCGAAAGCCAGAGCTATTCGTTCTCGCAGGGCATGGCAATGCGGGTGAACATCGGGGGACAGAACCTCGACATTGCTCCACAAGAGGCATACGTCTTTGGTGAAGTCCAGGACGGGAGCACTCACCTGAACATGGACATGGGCACGTTGATGGGAGCGATATTCGAATCGACTGGCCTCGACGTCACCCAGCCCCCGTTCGACGAGCTCTTCGCGGGTCTTGACGACGCCAACATCGAGTTCTGGGCAGATGAACAAACCCTCGTGATGGACATGAGCAGCTTCGCGTCGACGCTCGGATCCCTCAATCCGCAGAGCGCCTCCGATGTCGCTGCCTTTGCTGATGGTCCCGTGAGCTTCGATCTCACCCAGCTCGACGGCATCGACGCGGCATCACTGGCAAACCAATACGGCCAGGGTGCACAGGTCACCAATCCCTCCGAGATCCTTCAGGCGCTTCGTGCCGCCGATGCAATCTCTGAGACCGGAACCGACCAGGTCAACGGCGTCGACGTTCGTGTCTTCAGCGCGACCTTGTCGATGGCCGACTACTCCGAGGCGCTCGGTATCAATTTCACCGACCAGCTCGGCCCGGCGAATCTCGGGGCATTCGATGGCGGTCCCGAGGAGGAGATAGCGGCTGCGTTGTTGCCGGCGATGGAGCAATTAGAGGTTGGCCTCGTCGTAATGGTCGATGCTGACGATCTCGTTCGCAGGCTTGAAGTCGGGCTCGATTTCGGTGCCATCTTCGAGGCGATGTTCACCAATGCCGACGTGCTCGAAGCGATTGCTACCGAGGACGGGATCACGCGTGAAGAACTCGAATCCGAAGTGGAGTTCTTTGGGCCCGATGGCATCGAGATGACCGTCGATACCTGGCAAGAGTTCGACAACTACGGCCAGGACTTCAACATCGTGGTGCCCGACGCGGTCGATGTGACTGGCGAGCTCGACCTCGCGCGCTAGCCCCGACCCCTAGTTGGGCCGCTTCGCTACGACGAGACCCTCGCTGAGTACGAAACCCGCGTTGTCGATGGTGTCTCCAGTGGGTTGGAGAAACGCGCACACGTCGTCGTTCGCGTTGAGCAGATCGTCCAAGAGCCCCGGTCGGAGCTCGTTGGGCACGCTCATGTTGTCGAGCCAGGCGGCCATGTCCATGTATTTGCCCATGGTCTCGGTGTGGGTGACCGCGAGGCCAGCGTCGTCACACAGCGATACCCATTTCGCGAGCGACAGCGCCTCGACGTGGCTCGGGTCTCGCCGCTTTTCCCACGCGTTGTAGATCGCTGCCACCGATTCGTCATCAGGGACGATGTTGTCGACCAGGCAGAACACGCCGCCAGGTTCCAACACGCGGGCAGCTTCGCTGACGAACGACGCCGGGGTCGGAAAGTGGTGCGGCGCGATTCGACACGTCACGAGATCGAACGATGCGTCGTCGAAGGGTAGGTCTTCGGCATCGGCGATTTGTGTAGAGACGTTGGAGTGCCCGAGTTCGCCCGCTCGCTCGGCCGCGAGGGCGACCATTTCCGGTGTTAGGTCGGTCGCCACGACGGAGGTGACGTGAGGTGCAACAGCGAACGCGGTGTGCCCGGCCGCGGACGCGACGTCGAGTGCGTGCCAGTGCGTTTGCGGCTCGACGAGCTCGACCAGACGCTGAAGACTCTCTCCCTTTGCGTGCACGGAACTGGTTGCATAGTTCGCCGCGTTTGCACCGAATTGCTGGCGGTTCTTTTCCTTTGACGACTCGGTTGGAATGTCCCCTTCGTGGTCTCCCAGCATGCACCGACCGTAGCAAGCCCTCTACTCTCGCGAATTGTGATCCACGAACCGAACCAGCCGGCAGCCGACCACGGCACCGTGTATGCCTCGCTTCTCGATGGGCATCTCGACCCGGACGACTCGGTTCGCGCAGGTGTCCGGAACGATCGAACAGTGGATCGACAACGAGGTACGGCGTCTGACGGTGGGCGACGTCGCGTTCATTCCCAAGAACACCGTGCACGCCACGTTCGTCGATCCAGATGAACCCGAGCAGGTTCGCCTTTTCGTGACCCTCAGCCCGAGCCATGGCCCCGATGGCTACGAAGCCGTCGACGTCTCGGATCAAGATCCCTGGAACGCTCTCCGTTAGGCCCCTCGCGGCTCCCAACCCCAACTAGCTAGCTCTCACCCTTTGATTGGAGAACCGATGTCGTTCTTTTCTGACGTCCCCGAACCCGTTGCCTTCGCTGGAAGCTCGTCGTCGAAAGGTTTGTCGTACCGCGTGTACGACCCAGACCAGATGGTGGCCGGTCGCCGGATGGAGGACCACCTCCGCATCGGGGTGTGTTACTGGCACAGCTTCAATTGGCCGGGCTCCGATGTGTTCGGTGCCGGCACGTTCGATCGGCCATGGCTCGACCCGGCCCTCGATCCAATGGACGCTGCCCGCGCAAAGCAGGACGCCGCGTTCGAGTTCATCACGAAGCTCGGTGTGAAGTTCTTCTCCTTCCACGACGTCGACATGGCGCCGGAGGGTGCAACGCTGGCCGAGTCGCAACACAACCTCTCGGAGATGGTCGAGCGCGCTGGTAAGAAGATGTCCGACACCGGCATTCAATTGTTGTGGGGCACGGCCAACCTCTTTTCTCATCCGCGCTACGCGGCAGGGGCCGCAACGAACCCGGACCCCGACGTGTTCACCCACGCTGCTGCGCAGGTTCGGGCCATGCTCGACGCGACACATCGCCTGGACGGCAAGAACTACGTGTTGTGGGGTGGCCGAGAGGGCTACGAGACGCTGCTCAACACGCAGATGAAGCACGAGTCAGATCAGCTGGCGCGCTTTCTCACGATGGTCGCCGAGTACAAGCACGCGATCGGCTTCACCGGAACGTTGCTCCTGGAGCCCAAGCCCCAGGAACCAACAAAGCACCAGTACGACTATGACTGCGCAACGGTTCACGGATTTCTCGATCGCTACGACTTGGCCGACGAGTTCAAGGTCAACATCGAGGTCAATCACGCGACGCTGTCGGGTCATTCGTTCCAGCACGAGGTCGCGTATGCGGTCGAGAACGGCATCTTCGGGTCGGTCGACGCGAACCGCGGCGACCCCCAGAACGGCTGGGACACCGATCAGTTCCCGAATTCGGTCGACGAGATGAGCCTCGGCGTTTACGAGATCTTGCGTGGCGGCGGCTTTGATACGGGCGGCTTCCTGTTCGACACGAAGCTGCGCCGCCAAAGCATCGACCGAACCGACCTGTTCCATGGCCACATCGGTGGTATCGATACCCTCGCCCGGTCGCTGCTGGTCGCCGAGGCCATGCTGGCCGACGGTGCCATCGAGCAAGCGCGAGACGCCCGCTACGCTGGCTGGAAGCAGGACCGCGGGGCCGCGATTCTCGCCGGAGATGTTGGCCTTAGTGCCCTCGCCGATCTCGCTCTCGAATCGGACAGCGATCCCGTGCCGGTGTCGGGTCAACAGGAGTACCTGGAGAACGAGGTCAACCGAATCATCTGGTCGGTGAACGACAGCTAGGCCAGCAGTGTCCCTGGTCGTTCGCGACCGTAACGTGGACTCATGGCTCCAGTTTTTCTCACCGCCGACGGTCCAATCGAGATCCCCAAGCGCGTCCTGGTCGTGGTTGCGCACCCCGACGACATCGACTTTGGGGTAGCGGGCACAATTGCCAGCCTCACCCAAGCCGGCAGCTACGTGGCGTACTGCCTCGTGACGTCGGGCGAAGCAGGCGAGGACGACATGACCGTGACCGCCGATGAGCTCCGAACAGTGCGTGAAGCCGAACAAACCGCAGCTGCCGCCAAGGTCGGAGTCGACACGCTGCACTTCCTGCGCCACCCCGACGGCATGGTCGTCGCCGATTTCAACCTGCGCCGCGACATCTCACGGGTGATCCGCATCGAGAAGCCCGACGTCGTCATCTCGCAGAACCCCGCGCGCAACTACGATTCGGTCTACGGAAGCCATCCCGATCATCTCGAAACCGCCGAAGCCACCTTGCGTGCGGTCTATCCCGATTCGCGCAACCCACGTTCGTTCACCGCCGAGCTACTCGACGAGGGCTACGAACCGCATACCGTTGCGAACGTGTGGGTGAGCCACGTCGACCAGACGCTGTTCGTCGACATCACCGACACCTTCGACGTGAAGCTCGAAGCGCTTCGATCGCACGCCTCCCAGGTGGCCAAGCGAGACGAAGAGTTCGACTTGTCCAACCTGATGCGCGAGTGGGGCGAGCGAATTTCCGGGCTCGCCGTCAAGCAAGGCATCGATCACTTCAACGGTCGCCTTGCCGAGGGCTACCGCCTCCTCGACACCGCCTAGCCGCGGGGACAGGCCCCAACGCTTCGGGGACAGGCCCCAACGCTTCGGGGACAGGCCCCATTTAGCGTTGAAATTATTGATGTGTGACGCGGTGGATGGATGTGACACGCTGGTGTCATGAAGATCGCAGTGGTCCAACACGAGATTATTTGGGAGTCGCCCGAAGAGAACTTCGCTGCGCTTCGACCCCAGATCGCCGAAGCCGCCCGAACGGGCGCTGGATTGATTGTTCTGACCGAGACGTTCTCGTGGGGCTTCACGATGAACACCGGCGAAGCCTGGGAGCCGAGCAGTGGCCCGTCGACTGAGTTTTTGCGAGAGCAAGCAGCCAAGACCGGAGCGTGGGTCGTGGGCTCAATCCCGGTCCGAGACGAAGGGGCCGAGCTTCCGCACAACCGGATGACGTTCGCCAGTCCGAGCGGCGAGATCGTCACCTACAACAAGCTGCATCCGTTTACGTTCAGTGGCGAGGATAAGAGCTACCAAGCCGGAGACGCGAAGAACACGATCACGATTGGTGACCTTCGCATCAGTACGTTCATCTGCTTCGACCTGCGTTTCGCTGACGACTTCTGGGATCTAGCCAACGACACCGACTGCTATCTGGTGATCGCGAACTGGCCTGCGTCGCGCCGCGACCACTGGCGGACTCTCTTGCAGGCCCGCGCGATCGAGAATCAAGCGTGGGTCATCGGCGCGAACCGTTTCGGCGAGGACCCGAACGTTTCGTACTGTGGCGACTCGATGATCATCGACCCCTTCGGCGAGATCGTGGCCGACACGGGGGACTCGGCAGGAAGCATCGTGATCAGCGCCGATGTCGACGCAGCAAGAGTGGCTCAGGTGCGCCAAGACTTCCCCTTCTTGGCCGACCGCCGTTAGCTACTCGGCACTCGCGCAACGACCGTGCCAACGACCAGGTCGGGGGAGAGCTCGCCGAAGATGCGCGAGTCCGAGACGTCAAGATCATCGGGGTTGTCGCTGCGTACGAACACACCGGTCTCGGAGATTGATTCGACTCGCTTGATGATCTCGATACCCGAGTGCGGGTGCTGAGCAATCACGACGTCGCCCACCATCGGGGTCACCGACATTTTGACGAGGACGACATCGCCCGCACTGAGCGTTGGTTCCATGGATGCACCAATCACCCGCACTCGACGCAAAACGCGCAGAAGCCACCGCGCCATGTCGGCTGCGGTGGCTTCGCGAAGAGCTTGGTGTGTCAACTAGTTGACTAGCTGGCGGTAACCCACGCCACTTCGCGACCCTTGGTGGCCCAGAAGATGTTGTGGATCTCTTCGATTGCTGCCATCAGCTTCTCGGCAACATCGACGCTCACATGCACCTTGGCTTCGGAGCACAGCTTGGCTGCGTTCCAGAAGGTGGTGTGGAGCTCGGGGTAGGCCTCGAGATGTGGTGGCTTGAAGTAGTCGGTCCAGAGGATGAGGAGCTGATCCTTGGCGGTCTGAGCTTCGTGCTCCTTGATGGCGATGTAGCGAGACTGGGTGTTCTGAGCCTCGAGTGTCGTCGCTGGGCCAGCGTCGACGAGCTTCTTGGTCATCGACAGAACAGCCTCGCCTGCGATGCGTGCTGATGCGGGGTCGTAAACGCCGCACGGGCCGTCGCAGTGAGCGCTGACTTCGTCGGCCGGGAGACGGTTGGCAAGTGCTGCCGTGACGTTGAACATGAGGGTCCTTCTCGTTGGTTCTAAAGACTGTTTCGCACTCTAGTAGTGCTTGGGTTCGCCTGCTCGGTCGACCGAGAGGATCACACCGACGCCGATTGGCGGGTGTCTTCGGGGCTGGCGACCCGACCACTCGCCGCGCCGTATGCGAGCACCGAGACCGCGGCCACCGAACCCATCAGCACGAGCGTTGGTTGCAGGCCGATCGCGCGTGCGAGAACGCCGAGTGGGAAGGCGCTGATGCCAAAGCCTGCGAAGCCGAGCATCATGATCGATTGCACCCGGCCCTGGAACTCGGCGCGGGCTTGCTGGAGTGCGAGCGTGTTGGACAAGGTCTGAAACGCCGTGGTTGCGGCGCCGGCGAACGCGACGACGATTACGGCCACCCAATAGTTCGGGGAGAGCCCAAGGCCGATGACCATCAGCCCAAAGGTGAACCCGGCGACAGTCATAATCGATTGGGCCGCGGGCGAGTCTGCCTTGCCGGCGACCCAGAACCCGGCCAACAACGCACCGGCTGAGGAGGCGGAGGCAAAGTAGCCAACGAACGCTTCGCTGCGCCCGAATTCGCCCTCGACCAGTGCAGGGATGAAGCTCACGTAGCTAAACGCGAAGATCAACACCGCAAAGGCAGTGAACACGATGTTGCGGATCGGCGGGTTTGCTCGCACGTAGCGAACGCCATCGGCGATATCTCGAAACGGTCGTGCAGCGCCGGTGAGTGCGGCTGGCGGGTTGGGGAGGAGCCAGGTGACGTAGACGCCGGCGATGGCGAGCGCTGCGGCCACCACGTAGGTCGGCCCGATCCCAAACAGCGACCAGCCAACGAGTGCTCCGGCGACGCTCGGTGCAAAGACCCTCGTTCCGTTCATTGCGAGGGACTGCAAGCTGAGTGCGTTGCCGAGGTTCTCTCGTCCGACGATGTCGGTGGCCATCGAGACGCGTGCCGGGCCAAAGAAGCCGAACGCTGCGCCTTGGATGATGGCCGACACCAACAGCATCCAGAAGGCAATGATGTCGGTGATAACCGCGAATCCCATTCCGGCTGCCGAGACGGCAATGGCGAACTGGCTGATGAGCATGACCGTGCGCTTGGGCAGCCGGTCGCTCGCGACCCCGCCGAGGGGTGTTGCCACGAGTAGTGCAACGCCAAAGACCAGGTAGACCAGGCCGAGCCTGTCTTCGCGCTCGGTCAGTTCCCAGGCAAGGATGCCGCGCAGAAAGAACTGCATCTGCACGCCCATAAAGCTGAGCATGCCGCCGACCCATAGGGTCCGGAAGTCACGGTTCTCTAGCGAGGCGAATCTGCTGGGCATCACCTCCATCCAACCCCAAGGATCGGCGAATCACTCCCGGCGCGGTGCCTACGATGTGGCCATGATCATTCCTTACCTCGCCGTCGATGACGCCCGTGCTGCCATCGATTACTACGGCAAAGTCTTTCGAGCCGAGCTCGACGAGGCCGAGTTCTACGAGATGGACGACGGCAAAGTAGGCCATGCAACGATGCGAATTGGCGACACGTCGTTCTTCGTCAGCGACGAGTTTCCCGAGCTCGGAGCCCATGCCCCCGCATCGCTCGGTGGCACCACGGTCGGCATTGTCGTGTTCGTGAAGAGCGCCGACAACACCTACGCCATGGCCATCGACGCGGGCGGCACGCCGGACCGTCCGCCCAAGAACCAGAACGGTCATCGTTCGGGTTGGTTCATCGACCCGTGGGGTCATCGCTGGTCCCCGACGAGCGACGAGACCTAGCTGACGTTGGCGACACCCGGGTAGCTCATTAGCCTCGTTCCCGGAAGGTTGCCAGAGCGGACGAATGGGGCGGCCTCGAAAGCCGTTGTAGCACTT
>CAZMYN010000088.1:0-12139 GCA_964570495.1 uncultured Acidimicrobiales bacterium
CAGTTCGAGACCGTATGGGCTGCGGCTGGAACACCACGCCACGTCTTTGCGATCTCTCCTGCAGAGCTTCTCGCAGCAACCGGCGCCACGTCAGCGGAATTCACCGAGTAGCTCTAGTCGCTCCAGAGCGAATCGAGACGCGAACTGACCGCGCCGTGTTGGGCGGGCTCGGGTTCGGTCTCGGCAAGGCGTCCGAGCCACGTCACCGAGACGGTGTTGTCTCGCACGAGTCGGGCGTCGGTGCCCGGCAACGCTTCACCAGCCTTGCCCCAGTCCATCGTGAGGCGGAATCGTTCACCGTGCTCGTCGGGCTCTTCTTCGACCAGCGAACCGGTGACGAGCTTGCGTGGCGGCTCACTTCCGACCTTGGCCATGCTCCAACCCTCGAGCTGATCGAGCGGCTTGTTCGGAACGTTGCAGTTGATGACCGACGGGCTCTCACTCGGCGATTCGATCATTCCTTGGACGATCTGCGCCGCGACCGTGGCCCCGGTTTCCCACAACATCCCCTCGACGATCTGGCCCCAGGTTTGGCCCTCGACATCTTTGCCGTTGAAGCCAATGCTCATCGCGAGCCCGCTGACACCGCGGTTGCGTCCGGTGAGGGCCGCCCCAATCGTGCCCGAGTGATAGACCGACCAGCCGACGTTTTGACCTGGGTTGATGCCCGAGACGATCAGGTCGAACCCTTCGCCAAACGTACCCAGTTGGGCGTAGAGCACGCACAGCGCGGGTGGTCCGGTGACCGACCAACAGTTCATGTCGGCCAGGGCGGTGAGCTCGACTTGGCGCGCGACGGGTTCCTCGAAAGTCAGCGTGCCGAGCGATGCGCCTGCCCCGGAGTATTCCGACGCCGGGGCCACCACCGTTACGTCGCCAAATGGGCGCATTGCGTCGGCCAACGCATGCAGGCCAAGAGAGTCGATTCCGTCGTCGTTGGTCACCAAGATGCGCACGCCCACACGCTACCGTCTTGAAATCAGCGCAAAGACGTACGTCCTCGACACTTCGGTTCTTCTCAGCGATCCAGCGGCGCTCCACGCCTTTGGAAAGAATGCCGTTGTCCTGCCAATCATCGTGCTTACCGAGCTCGAAGCAAAGCGACATCACCCCGAGCTGGGTTGGGCTGCACGAACCGCGTTGCGAACGCTTGAGGCGTTGCGAGAAGAGCACGGATCACTGACCGAAGCGTTGCCCATCGGCAACGACGGTGGCACGGTTCGCGTCGAGATCAACCACAAAGACGACGAGCTGATCCCGCCCCCTCTGCGTGAAGCAAACAGCAACGACCACCGGATTCTGACCGTGGCCGCGAACATCCGCGCCGACGGAAACGACGTCGTTCTCGTTACTCAGGATCTGCCGCTACGGCTTCGTGCCGGCGTTATTGGCATGGACGCCGAGGAGTTCCGCCACACCGACGAAGACCTCGACTGGCGCGGCATCGTCGAGCTGGGCGCACGCGGCGCCGATATTGACTCGCTGTATTCAGACCGCTCGGTCACCATCGAGGAGACCGCCGACTACCCGGTTCACACCGGCGTGATCCTCACAGCACCTGGCCAGTCGGCTCTTGGTCGGGTGGGCGCCGACGGGACCATCAACTTGGTCAAGCAGAACCTTGAAGTCTTTGGTGCTCGTGGCCGCAACGCCGAGCAACGAATCGCCCTCGACGTTCTCAACGACGAATCGATCGGCATCGTCAGCCTCGGCGGTCCCGCAGGAACGGGTAAGTCGGTTCTTGCACTCGCCGCGGGACTCGAGGCCGTGCTCGAGAAGAACTCACACCGTCGAGTCATGATCTTCCGTCCGCTCTATGCGGTAGGTGGGCAGGATCTTGGTTTCCTCCCGGGAACCGAAGAAGAAAAGATGCGTCCGTGGACCGACGCCGTCCACGACGCGCTCGATGCCATTGCCTCGGAGAACGCGATCGACGAGATCGTGCGGCGCAACCTCATCGAGGTACTGCCTCTCACCTACATCCGCGGCCGCACGCTGAGCGACACCTTCGTGATCATCGACGAAGCCCAGAACCTCGAACGCAGCGTGCTGCTCACGGCGCTCAGCCGTTTGGGCGAAGGATCACGTGTAGTTCTCACCCACGACGTTGCCCAACGCGACAACCTGCGCGTTGGCCGCTACGACGGCATTGCGTCGGTGATCTCATCGCTGCGGGGCCACCCACTCTTTGCACACATTTCGCTAACAACCAGCGAGCGTTCCGAAATCGCCGCGCTGGTCTCCACAGCACTCGATTACTGAGACCCCAAGCCAGCGCTGACCGAGTCAGCGAATCAGTTCGTGAGCTCGGTTGTTGGCAGCTTGGAGCGACTCGCGCATCTGCGTGGTGATCTCGGTGAGTTTCGAACGAGGCACTCGGCCTTCGGGCATGAGGATTGGTTCGGCGACCGACACGCCAACGGTCGCCCGTTTCGGGAACTTTGCTCCCTGCGGTAAAGCTGCTTCGGTTCCGGCGATGCCGACCGGGACGATCGAGGCGCCGGTCTTTGCTGCGATCCACGCCGTGCCGTCGAAGAGTTCGCCGATGAGCTGACCCGATTGCCGGGTGCCTTCGGGAAAGATCATCAGCGGTTTGTCATCGTCGAGGATCTTGCGCGCCGCAGTCGTGGCTTCGCGGTCCGCAGCATCACGGTTGAGCGGAATTGCTCCGAGGCCCGCAATCCACCAGGCAACAGGCTTGATCTTGAACAGCGATTCTTTCGAGAGCGTCGGAAGTCGCCGTCCGCCGAGAACACCAACGATGACGCTGTCGAGGTTCGACCGGTGCACCGGAGCAATGATGACCGGGGGAGCGGTACGCAGGTGTTCTGTCCCCTCGTGTCGTATGTCGAAGAGGCGGAACAGTGTTCGTTCAGCTATCCACTTGCTCGTTGCGTAGATGCGATCGCCGTAGGGCTTCGCCGAAATCTCGGCCGCCCATTCTGCCAAGTCGGTCTCTGCCATTATGCGGTCGACACTACCGGTCGACATCCCCCGAGACCTAAGCAGTGACCGTGAAACCTGCGCCCTACTCGGCGGCGTCGAGGGCTTCGGTAGCCGATTCCCAGTCGGCCATGAACGTTGCTGCCTTGTCCTTGGCGGCTTCGAACTCGGCCAGGAGTTTCTGGACTTTGTCGTTGTCCTCGTAAAGGTCGGGGTCGGCGAGTTGTTCGGACAACGTGGCCACCTCGGCTTCGGCCTTTTCCCACTTACGTTCGGCCGACTGCTGCTTCTTTCGCAGGTCGCGAGTGTTGCCGTGGGTCTTGTTGCGAGCGTCGGCCTCGGCGCGCTTACGTGCCTTCTTCTCATTGGCGCTGTTCGCCTTTGCCGTGCCCGCAGCCTTCTTGGGCTTGGTATCGGATTGCGCTCCGAGATCGGCAGCGACAGTGCCCAGCGGGTTGAGGACCTTCTCGGGGACGCCCTCGTGCCAGATTGCCCGCCCGTCGCGCACTTCGATCAGCGCGTCGCAGACGCTGCGGATCAGATGGCGATCGTGAGTCACCAACAACACGGTTCCCGGATAGGCCCGCAGCGCGTCTTCGAGCACGTCGCAGCTCGGCAGGTCGAGGTGGTTGGTCGGCTCATCGAGCACCAGCAAGTTCACTGGCACGACCATGATTTTCGCGAGCGCCAAGCGGGTTCGCTCGCCACCGGACAGTTCGGCGATCTTGCGATCCGCTGCTTGGCCGGAGAACCCGAACGAACCCAACACGGTGCGCCAGTTCCGGTTCGAGTTCTTCGGCGTAACCGAAATCAGCTCCTGATGGACGGTGCGCTCGGGATCCATGTCCTCGGCCTGATCCTGGGCAAAGGATGCAACATCGACGTTCGTTCCAATCGTGACCGTGCCAGCTTTTGGTTCGAGGCGACCCGTAAGCAGGCGGATCAGCGTGGTCTTGCCCGCGCCGTTCGGTCCAACGAGTCCGACCTTGCGGCCGCGTTCGACGACCAGGTTGACCTTCTCAATAATCGTGACGTCGTCGTAGCCGGCTGCTGCGTTCTCGATCTCGGCAACGACGCGCGACGAGCGACGCGGCTCGGGGAAGTCGAACTTGGCAGCGATCTCTTTCTCGGTCGGGACCTCAATGAGCTCGAGCTTCTCCATGGCCTTGATACGGCTCTGAACCTGCTTGGCCTTGGTTGCCTTGTAGCGGAAGCGATCGACGAACGCCTCGGTTGCGGCGATCTCGCGGCGCTGCTGGGCAGCTTGTGCTTCGAGTAGTGCAATGCGCTCTTCTCGGGCAGCGACGTATTCGAGGAAGGTACCGACGTACTCCTGGGCCCGGCCACCGGAGATTTCGAGAATTCGATTCGCGACGGCATCGATGAAGTCTCGATCGTGCGAGACGAACAAAAGGGCGCCACTCCACGCAGCCAAGTGGTTTTCGAGCCAAGCAACCGAGTCGACATCGAGGTGGTTGGTGGGCTCATCGAGGATGAGCACGTCGGGATTACTGAGCAACAAACGCGCCAGCGCCACCCGCATTCGCCAGCCACCCGACAGCTCCTTGATTGGACGGTCGTTCCATTCGGGCGGGAATCCCAAGCCAGCGAGCACTCGATGTGCTTCGGATTCAATCGCGTATCCGCCGAGCGTCTCAAACTCGCTTTGGGCTTGGCCGTACTTCTCGATGACGGCATCCATGTCCGAGCCGGTGCTCGACTCGAGCTGCTTTTCAAGGTTGCGGAGGCGCTGGCCAACATCTCGGATGTGCTCGGCGCCGTCGAGTGTTTCTGCGAGAACCGAGCGGTCGGTTGCCTCGGGGAGTTCCTGAGCTAAGTAGCCAATACGCAGATCCTTAGGCTTGTGGATCACGCCGCCGTCGCCGTCCTGGATTCCCATGATCGATTCGAGCAGCGTGGTCTTGCCCACACCGTTGCCGCCGATCAGGGCGATTCGTCGACCGTTTGAGAGTTGCAACGTGACATCGCTGAAGAGTTGTCTCGCTCCATGAGATTTCGCGAGACCAGACACCGTAAGCACCCGTAAAGGATAGGGCCGTGCGCGCTCCGCCTCTACGATCACAGTCGTGGTAACTACGACACACCTCGAACCTCCAAGCGAAGAAGACGAACGCGCCGGGCTTCGTCGAATGAAAATGGTCGCGACAGCGCTGCTCGTCCTTGCGGCAATCATCTTCATCATTTCACGGGGCCTGGAAGACGAAATCTCGTTTATGCGCTACGTGCGAGCCACCGCCGAAGCAGCCATGGTCGGAGCGCTCGCCGACTGGTTTGCGGTCAGCGCGCTGTTCAAGCATCCGCTCGGTTTGCCCATCCCGCACACCGCTATCGTCCCGACACGAAAAGACGAGATCGGCGTCGGGCTTGGCGCGTTTGTCCAAAGCAACTTCCTCACCGGTGAGGTCATTGCCGAGAAGCTTGGCCAAGTCGACCTCTCTGCACGACTCGGCGAGTGGCTCCAAGAGCCCGACAACGCTCGGTCGATGGTCAACGAAGCCGCAACGGTGCTGTCCACCATCGCGGAGAATCTCGGCGAGGACGAGAACGTCCGGGTCATGGTCGACACGCTGGTGCACGATCGACTCGCACAAGTCCCCGTTGCGCCGATCCTTGGTCGGGTAATGGACGCGGGAATGGACGGCGACCACCATCGCGACGTCTACAACGCAGCGCTCAGCGGAGCGGCCAATTTCCTTGAGGACAACCGAGACACCTTTCGGCGACGGCTCGTAAACGAGTCGCCATGGTGGGTTCCTGAACAGATCGACAACCAAGTCTTCGAAAAGATCTACAGCGCGGTCATGACCTTCCTCCGCGAAGTCGATGCGGATCCCAAGCACGACTTCAAGCGCCAAATCGATCTGCGTTCACGCGAACTGGCTGATCGCCTGCGCAACGATGAGCGCTTGATCGAACGAGGCGAGCAACTCAAGCACGAACTGCTCGACCATCCCGAATTTCAGACCTGGACCAAGGATCTCTGGTCGTCGCTTCAGCATGGGTTCGGTGAAGCCACACGCGAAGCCGATTCTGACGTGCGGCACCGGATTGAGGATGCGCTCGTGGCGCTCGCGAATCGGCTCGTCGACGACAAAGAGCTTCAGACGAAGGTCGACGCGTGGATCATCTCGATCGTCTCTTATCTTGCCGAGGCTGGCAGCAATGAAATCGGTGTGCTCATCGCCTCGACGGTCGAGGGCTGGGACGGCGACGAGCTAACCGACCGAATCGAACCGCACGTTGGCAAGGACCTTCAGTTCATTCGAATCAACGGCACGCTCGTGGGCGGTCTCGCCGGCCTTTTGATCTTTATCGCTAGCGAGTTCTTCTTCTAGGAGTCCCACACAGTGGGCTCGAGCGAGAGCTCGCTTGCGTTGTAGCGGGCCAGGAGATCGCTCATGGTGACCAGTTCACCCGGTTCGGCTAGCGCCAACGAGACAGCGAGCTTTCCCCGCACGGCGTCGGTATCGACCCCGGCTGCGGCCAGATCGCTCAAGGTCACTGCTCCGTCACGCTTTGCCAATCGCTCGCCCGTTGAGTTGAGGACCAACGGAACGTGTGCGTGGGTCACCTGGCGAAGGCCGAGTTGCTCTCGGAGCCACACATGGCGCGCGGTACCAACGAGCAGGTCCGCGCCGCGTACCACCTCGGTGACACCCTGCTCTTCGTCGTCGAGCACCGTTGCCAGGTTGTACGACGGCACCCCGTCGTTGCGTTGAATGACGAACTCGTCGACCAACTCGCTCTGCTCGCCGAAGTTCACATCGTCGAAGGAAACCTCGACGTTGCCTGTTCGCACACGCCATGCTGCCGGGCGCGACTCGGAGCGTTCCGCTCGCTGCTCGTCGGTCAAGTCTCGACAGGTTCCCGGATAGGCGCCCTCGGGAAGGTGCACGTGCGGTGCAGCTGCTGCTTCCCTGACCTCTCTGCGCGAGCAGTAACAGCCATACAGGAGGCCCTCGTGGCGCAGCGAGTCGATTGCATCGAGGTACACGTCGGTGCGCTCGGATTGCCGGAGCTCCGAGCCGGTGAAGGTGATCCCGAGAGCGTCCAGGTCGCGGCGCTGGCTCTCCTCGTGCTCCACTTCGCAGACACGCTGGTCGAGATCGTCGATGCGCAACCGAAGTTCGCCGCCGTGAGAGTGCGCGGACAGCCACGCCAGCATGGCTGTCCGAAGATTGCCGACATGAAGATCGCCCGACGGTGAAGGGGCGTATCGACCGACCGTCGTCATCGTGGTGACCTATCGACGGCGGTTGATGAAGGGGAGCACTCCGGCGGCCACGCCAAAGAGGCCGAGGAGCAGAAACTGCCACTGCTGGGTCAACCAAGACGCCACGAGCAAGATGAGAATCAGTGAACCCATGGCGGCCAGTAGCGGGCCGGGAGCGACGCCCGCTGGTTCAGGTTCGGGCCGCTCGCGGCGAGGCGTGGATCGGTCCTGTGGGGAATCCTCGGCCATGGTTACTCAGCGCCGGATTGGATCTGGACCCGGAAGATTGTTGGCCAGAGCTTGCCGGTGAGAAGGAACGTGTCGCTGGATGGGTCATAGGCAATGCCGTTGAGAACCGCACCGTCGCGCTCGTTGACGCTGGGCGGGGTGAGCGACGTCGCGTTCAGCACACCGATTACCTCTCCGGTCGCGGGGTCGATCTCAACGATCAGCGAGGAGAGCCAAATGTTGGCCCACACCGTGCCGTTCACGCACTCGAGCTCGTTCAACATCTCGAGGGGTTCGCCCGCGAAGGTGACATCTATGGAGGATTGAACTTCGAAGGTGTCGGGGTCCCGGAAATCGAGAGTTGATGTCCCGTCGCTCATGACTAGCTGGTCGCCGTCGTGACAGAGACCCCAGCCTTGGCCCTCGTATTCGTATGTCTCGATGATTTCGAAGTCGGAGAGGTTGCGCCGGTAGGCAATTTCGTCTTGCCACGTGATCTGAATGGCGGTGTCGTCCACGACGGTGAGGCCCTCGGCGAATACATCAGGAACATCGAGGCTGCGAATGACCTGCCCGCTCGTGATATCGAGTTCGCGAATCGATGACCGTCCAACGAGTCCGGTGCTCTCGTACAACCGTCCGTCCTCGATTTCTAACCCCTGGGTAAACGCGGCCGTGTCGTGGCTGAGCTCTTCGACGATGGTGAATATGAGCGGGAGAGGAGTTTCGCGGTCGGCCTCATCGCGAATGGCGTCGGTCGTCGCTGCGGGGAAGTCTTCGGTGGCATCGGGCTGCGGCGGCTCGATGCCACCATCTTGAAGCGCTGTCCTGTTCTGCGGTTCCGCCGCAGCTTCGAGTTCGGCCAGAACTGTTTCCTGCTCGGCAGACGCTGACGGTACGCCATCTCCGCTTTGGAACCAGACGACGAGAACCAGAGCCGCAATGAGGGCAAATATGGCCGAGTAGAGCGCGATCCTGCCGACATCTCGATTTCGCCCGGTCACGTCGCCGGTCATTAGTTGCCTGCGGCGTCCGGATCGATCGGAGTCTGCACACGGGTAGGCGTGAACGTTTCGAGCTCCGGTGCCTCGTTTCGATAGACGAAGCCGTTACCGATGCGGATCACGCACTCTTCCTCGATGTAGTCCAGCGTTGCGTCGACGCCCTCGACGGGGCGAGTGGCGAGCGCTGTCCACTGATCGGAGAGCTCAGATTCGGCGAGTTCTTCGAGGTCCCAGCGTGCAGGCTCGCCAATCTCGACAAAGTCTGCAAAGTAGTCAGCCGTTGAGGCAAAGTCGGCGGTGACCGTGCCAAGGCGCAGCGCGGAGGCTGCGGTGTAGAAGTTCAGAGCGATTGTTTGCGGTTCGCCCAACAATCCCGACTCGAGCGGGTCAATGCGAGTGGTGTCGATGATCAGAGGTGGTTGGCGAGCCTCCGGTGGGGCAGCCGTAGTCGTGGTTGACTCGGCTGGTTCGGTCGTCGTGGTGAACGGCGCTGCATTGGTGAAGGCTTCCTCGCCCGCAACGGTTCGTTCTTCGCGCACGATTTCGGGAATGTCACCCTCGGGGTGAAGGCCAACATCGATCGGCAGAGCATCGTTCGCGCTGATTGGGTCGCCCGCGAGATTGACCAACTCGATGCGTACGCCGCGGAGATCGTTGCGGAACTTCGCCGAGAGCGAGCACAGACGTTCGTTGTCATCGACCACGACCGGCGCGGCCGTAGTTGTTGTCTGATCGATCGTGGTCGTGGTCTCCTGGGCCGCACGCTCAACCTGGGCAGCGGCGCGTTCGTCGTTTAGGCGCCCAAAAAGCCACACGATAAGGACCGCGACGAGCAGTACGAGCAGTGTCCCTCGAAGTTCCCGAGCGAAAATGTGCGAACGCTTCACCACGCCATCCTAAGCGGTCACGCAGAAAGAGGTTGGTCACCAGTTTGGACCGTTTTTGAATTCGCGCCTACGTTCTCGTCTATGCGTGGTGGTTGGAGACGGTTTGGGCTATACGTGGCTGTGGTTTGCACGCTCGTAGCTGTTGTTTTTGTGACCACCCGTGGGGAGGACCGAACACCGCTCTTGGTGATCGGCCAAATCGCTTTCGTCGCTGGGGTTTCATACCTCCTCACCTTTGTCGTGTGGCCTCGACGAGTCCCCCAGCAGCGCGAGGCTGTACCCGTCGCGGAGAAGCCTCGGCCCGATACGCGTCCAAAGCCAGTGGCCGACAGTCGCCCCGTGGCCGTCATTGGCAACCGTCCCGCTGGCTCAAAGCCAGGGTCACAGGTTCATATGCCTGAAGCGCCAACGAATCGAGGGTCTCGGGGTCGACGCCCAGACGATCGCCGTCAATCGACCGGCGAGATCAAGTGGCCAGCTCAACGCTGACCCCGTTCGAGCATCTTCAACCGCGGACTCGTCCACTGACTAGGCTGACGCTGGCGTCAGCCCCGCGGTTTGTCCCGGGGCGTCAAGGAGAGTGCAATGGTCAAGGTTCCTAAGGGATATCGCAGTCGCAAC
This sequence comes from uncultured Acidimicrobiales bacterium, assembly GCA_964570495.1. Lineage (GTDB taxonomy): Bacteria > Actinomycetota > Acidimicrobiia > Acidimicrobiales > SHLQ01 > SHLQ01. The sequence goes on from CAZMYN010000088.1 coordinate 9,918, forward strand.
GTCGACGATCGTCGCGGCAGCAGCGGCGGTGGACGGAGCTTTGGGCGATCGGGGAGCAGTGGCGGCCTTGGTGGTGGCCTCGGAGGACTCGGCGGCGGTGCAGCCAGCGCTGCGACAGGAAAGCGCGCTGGGGGTTGCGGCGGAATCGGCCTTCTGCTCGTCGTCGGCATCATCGCGTTGTTGTTCTTTGCGTTTAACGGCTCCGGTGACGGCAATGGCACCGCAACCTCGGGCACTACGCCATCTGAACCCACCGCCAACACCTCACCTGCAGTCGATGGCGACCTCGGCGAAGCCGAAGACCTCGTGAACTTCGTTCTCGACGATGTGCAGGACAACTTCTGGGTCGATGAATACCCCCGGGTGTTCGGCGAGCCCTACCAACTCTCCCAACTCGTCCTCTTTTCTGATCGAGTGACCACCGGCGGCTGTGGCACGGCGAGCAGCAACGTTGGACCGTTCTATTGCCCAGCAGATGGGCGGGCATACATCGATCTGCCGTTCATGCTTCGCTTGCAGAATCAGCTCGGAGCCCAAGGCGACTTCAGTCAGGCCTACATCCTCGCCCACGAGGTTGGCCATCACGTCCAGAATCTCGCAGGCATCAACGACGCCTTGCGGCGAGCTCAAAGCACTGCCTCCACCGTCGAGTCGAACCAACTGCAGGTGCTGTTGGAGCTACAGGCCGACTGCTTTGCTGGGGCCTGGGCAGCAACGGCAGAAGACCGCGGAATTCTCGACGCTGGGGACCTCGACGAAGGGGTGCGCGCAGCAGGCGCCGTCGGCGACGATGCCATCACGGGAAGCAGCAACCAGGAGAACTTCACTCACGGGTCATCGGCCCAGCGAATCGAGTGGTTTGCCCGAGGCTTTGATGAAGGCACCGAGTCCTGTGACACCTTCGAGGGCTCGCTCGGCTGATTCTGCCCTGCGTCCATACACTGATACGTCATGACTGAGCAGGCACGAAGCGTTGAGGTAACCGGAGTCGACAAGGCATTTGGCGACACCTCGGTTCTGCGAAGCATCGACCTTGTCGTCGAGCCCGGCAGCAGCCTTGCGCTGCTCGGACCAAGCGGTTGCGGCAAGACCACACTGCTACGCCTGATCGCCGGTCTCGACCGCCCCGACGCCGGGAGCGTTTCGGTGGGCAGCACGGTCATGGTCGATACGTCGACATGGGTTCCGCCCGAGAAGCGCAACGTTGGCATGGTCTTCCAGGACTGGGCACTCTTCCCGCATCTGACCGTCGGTCGCAACGTTGGCTACGGGCTACCACGAGCCGAACGCAACGGACCGCGCGTCACCGAATCACTGGAGATGGTCGGCCTAGCCGATCTCGCTGATCGCATGCCCGACACCTTGTCGGGCGGTCAGCAACAGCGTGTCGCGCTTGCTCGTGCAATCGCTCCTCGCCCCACGGTGCTGTTGTTGGACGAGCCGTTCTCGAATCTCGACAGCGCATTGCGAGTTGGCGTTCGCACCGAAGTGCACCGTCTGCTCGTCGACCTTGGCATTACTTCGGTCTTTGTTACTCACGACCAAGAGGAAGCCTTTGTCGTTGGCGACCGGGTTGCCGTGATGCAGGACGGGCGCATTCAACAGATGGGCTCGCCACAGGACATCTACATGACCCCGTCGTCGCCATGGATCGCATCGTTCGTCGGCGACGTCAACATGCTCCCCGGCTCAGCCGCTGGAACAAACGCAAACACCGTCATTGGCAACGTCCCACTCTCGGCTGCTACCGACGGGACCGTGCAGCTACTTATTCGGCCCGAGGATCTTGAGTTGACCCCCGACGGTACGAACACCGTCACGCTTACCGAGTACTACGGGCACGACATGATGGTGACCGTCGATGTTGGCGACGCAACCGAAGTTCAAGTCCGGGCGCCGGCCCGCGCCTCATGGACCCGCGGCGACAAGGTGGGCGTGTCGTACGTTGGCCAAGGCGCGAACTCGTTCGCGTAGGCGCTGGCCCCACCGCTTCTAGTTGAATCGACGGTCTCGCTGCACTAGGTGAGCGCCGAGCCCAATCAACAGGAACGCCAACGCAACGAGACCAACCGTGCGATTGGTTGGCCCGGTGATGGCCAGAAGCGGGATGTCGTCGTTGGTTACTTGAATACCTTGAACCTCGGTGGTCGGCTCGTCGTTCGCTGCTGTCGCCGGTGCCGGGGGAGCCGGGGGAGCCGCCTCTTCGGCGGGGGCGGGAGCTG
>CAZMYN010000089.1:0-12112 GCA_964570495.1 uncultured Acidimicrobiales bacterium
TGGGGACAGGCCCCATCAACTCCCCTTTATGGGGACAGGCCCCGAAGCGTTGGGGACAGGCCCTATGAGGAGGAATCTCACCCTAGGTGGTGGCTCTCACCAAACGACGTTGGACTAAGCGCCACACCTAGTGAATTTCGCTGCTCAATGCAGCACATTGGGCGTCCTTGTGTAACGATTTGGTCGCTTTTAGTGGCGGACTACTAGAAAAAGGAGACCCAGTGATACACAGGAAATCATCCCTTGCGATAGCCATGCTGCTTGCAGCCATGGCAGCAGCGCTCGCAATAACCTTGGCACCGGCGTCAGCACAAAACGGTGCTATCCCGGCCGTCGATGCTGGCGAGTTCGAAGACTCGCACCAGAACTTCCCGCCAGAAAACGTCATCGACGGCGACCTCGGAACCCGCTGGGCCAGCGAAGGCGACGATCGCAACATCTACGTCGACCTCGGCTCCGTGCATCGCATCGACGACGTCGCTATTGCATGGCACCGCGGCGATACCCAAGTCTCCGAATTCAACATCTACACCCGTACCGGAACCAGCGGCAGCTGGAACGAGGTCTTCAGCGGTACATCAAGCGGTGACACCTCTGGCCTGGAGAACTACAACGTCGACGACGCTGACGCACGCTTCGTTCGCGTCGAGGTCGAGGGCAACGACTCAGGCGACACATTCCAAAACATCGCCGAGATCGAGGTCTACGGAACCGGTGGCCCGCCATCGGGTGACGCTCCACAGCCAGCACAAGATCCCGACCCCGAACCAGCACCTACACCACAGCCGACCAACACTGACTACGACATCGTCAACAGCTCGTCGGCAAATCGCTCTAACCCAGCGAACCTCAACGGCGGCGATGTCGATGGCAACCTCTACGCCTTTATCGTTCCCGAGAACGGGATCGACAGCGTTCAGTTCTTCATCGATGGTTCGTTCGTTAAGCAGGAGCAGCACCCGCCATATGACCTTCAGGGTGGAAATGGCAACGCTCAACCGTTCAACACGAACCAGCTGTCCAACGGGTCTCACAACCTTGCGGCAGTAATCACGCTGAACAACGGGTCGACCGAAACGGTCAGCGTCAACTTCGATGTTGACAACGGTGGCGCAGCGCCGGAACCAGATCCTGAGCCCGACCCAGAGCCAGAAGAAGACCTCGACGACAACATTCCGCGCAACGGTTCGTTCCAAAACGTTGGCGTGGGTGCGTTTGAAGACTCACGCTCAGGCCACCCACCCGAGAACGCAATCGATGGCGACCTCAACACGCGTTGGTCAAGCAGTGGTGAAGATCGCGACATCTACGTCGACATCGGCGGTGTTGCAAAGATCGACGACATCGGAATTGCCTGGTTCCAGGGCGACTCACGCGTCTCGGAGTTCACGATCTACTCCCGCACCGGAGTCGGTGGTAACTGGGACGAGATCGGCAGCGGAAAGTCGAGTGGAGAGAGCTCGCAGATCGAGATCTACAACGTCGACGACACCGATGCACGTTTCGTTCGTATCGAGGTCGAAAGCAACGACACGAACGACATCCAGAACATCCTCGAGATCCAGGTATTTGGCCCCGACAAGGTCGGCGGCTCTGACCCAGGCATCCCATCGGGCAATACCAACGATGATGATGACAACGACGACGACGATGATGACGACGACGGACCCGGAGAAATCGGACCAGCACCAACGCTCCCAACAGAGCCTCCACCAGTTAACGGCTTCGGGCTCAACCCCAACGCCCCACCGCAGGACAACTTCGACCTGAGTCGTTGGGCGCTCGATACGCCAGCTCCTCGTTCGTCTGGATCCGACATTGGTGAGCGAATCAACGAGAACGACTACGACGACATCTCCAGTGCGTCCGAGAACTTCTTCTTCACCGCACCAGATGGTGGCATGCGATTCGTAACACGCATCGATGGCGCTCGCACAAGTAGCGGTACGTCCTTCGTGCGCTCTGAGCTTCGTGAGATGCTTCGAGCTGGCGATGAGGACATCTCCACTCGTGGCGCCAACCAAAACAACTGGGCGCTCGGTTATCAGCCCAGTGGTGGCGACTACGGCGGCCGCAACGGCGTCATGGAAGCAAGCTTGGTAATCAACAAGGTGACGACCACCGGTGACGGCGACCATCCAGGTCGCACCATTGTTGGCCAGATCCACGCAGCCGACGACGAGCCGTTGAAGCTCTACTACCGCAAGAACCCAGGCGACAGCCACGGTTGCGTCTACGCAGCTGCTGAGGTTCGCGGTGGCGACGACATCCGCTTCAACCTCATTGGCGATTCAAGCTGCAACAACGTGTCGAACGGTATTGCGCTCAACGAGCTGTGGTCATATGAGATCATCAACGACGACGAGGACATTATTGTTCGTATTCGCCGTGGTGACGACAATGGCCCGATCATTGCGCAGACCACGATCGACATGAACGATTACGACCTTGGCTATGACGTCAGCGGAGAATGGAACTACTCAAGGCCGGTGCCTACACCCAGAACAACACGGGTAACGGCAGCGATGGTGACATCATCACCTTCTACCGCCTCGAAGTGTCACACGACAACAACTAACTAGTTAGTCAGGTTCTCATCAAGCGCCCTCGGCAGGCTCACGTTTGTGAGTTTGTCGGGGGCGCTTTGTCGTATTGGCGCACGCCAACAACTGGGACAGTTGGGGACAGTCCCTAAGTGTTCGCTAGCCGTTTACTTCGACGACGACCTGATCGGTTGCGGTCTCTTCGCCGTCGGTGACAGCGAGCTCGATGGTCCAGCTGCCGACATCGTCGAGCACCATGGCCGACTCAAGCTCGAAGCTGCACACGCTCAGTTGCTCGCGCAGCGCCTTGTCGGCGGAGTCGGCTTGGCCGTCAGGAGCTTCGACGATGGTCCAGGCGAAGTTACTGATTTCGCCCTCGGAACCGCAACCGTCGAATGCAGGTATCTCGCCGACTTCTACGGAGAAATCTTCGCCAGCGTCAGCAGTGACGCTGGCGCCTCCGTCTCCGCCTCCACACGCAGCTGCAAAGGCTGCGAATGCCACGAGCATTGCCCGGTAACGCATTGGTCGATTACCCATGTTAATTCCCCCTCAGCAGCTCACGACCTCGTCGGGTCGTGTGTGTTCAGTGTCACTATCTTAACCCGCGGTATTCGCCAGACTCCAGGCGATTTGGATCATTTAATGCCCAAACCGGGCAGCGTTTTCGAAAAGCCATGCAAATTCAGTGGTGTCCGAGGAGATTGCACGCCCCTCCGAAGCAGACATCGACATCGAATCAGCGTCGACGAGGCCGATCGCGTTTCGCAAGCCCGATGGAATGATCAGAACCACGGCGTCTCGATCGAGCGTGACCGGCGCGAGGTCGGTAAGGCCATGGAGGTCATAAAAGTCGATCACGTCGGAGTTCTCGTCAACCCGTCGGCGTAACTCCGGCATGTTCGCGAACCCATAGTGATCTCGATCGGTTAGAGCGCTGGCGCTTGTGTCGATTTTCGGGAACCGTTAGCAATATCGCTAACCCGAGCGAGCCAAACGCTGGGTCTATCGATTCATCCGCCCCAGCTCAGCAAAATCCCCTTCACGGAGACATCAAAAACGTCGAAGGAAAGGGATGAACGTAGACGACCAGCAAGCGCTCACGCGCGAGCGCTACAGACTTGGAATGAACGAGTCTTTCGCCTTTTCGTACGTGCTGATCGTGCTTGTCGTCGTGATGTTCCGGGGCCAGTCGTCGGGAACGGGACTTGTGTTGTGGGCAGCAGCCGTCGGCCTTGCCACGCCCCTGCCAAAGCTGATCAACGCCAAGGTGACACGGAACCGTACGTGGTACTGGACAGCGGTCGTCGGCGAGGTCGTCTACGGCATCGCGTTTGGCTCCATCACGTGGTTGGCGTTGCCGAGTTCGCACGTCTACCAGGCGCTCCTCGCCGCAATCTTGACCGGCGTGTGCCTGGGCGCTTCGATTTCGGCTGCCCGATTCAGACTGTTGAACAATGCGTTCGTCGTTCCGTTCACCACAGTCGCCGCTGCTGGATACCTCGTTGCTCCCGACGGCCTCACTATCGCGGTCGTCATCCTCGGGGTCGCGTTCCTCTTCGGCCTCCTCGTGTCGGAAGGACATCGGGAAAGACACGTCAATCTGCACAGCGTGATCCACGAAAATGAGTTACTTGTCGATGAGTTGCAGACCGAGCACAAGGCACTCATCTCGGCAAACCATCGCCTCGATGCCCAAGCATGGACCGACTCGTTGACCGGTCTTGCGAACCGCCCAGCGGTCATGGCTGAACTTCACGATCGACTAGCAAAGCTCGGCGACGACGGTGAATCCAAAGTCACCGTTGCCTACCTCGATCTCAACGGCTTCAAACAGATCAATGACACCTGGGGCCATAGAACCGGCGACCAACTCCTCATTGCTGTGGCCGAACAAATTCGTCAGGTGATCGGTGAGGATGCAATCGGATCACGACTCGGCGGGGACGAGTTCGTAGTCATCGAGTCGATTGGGTCCGATGCGCTCGGCGAAGCCTTGGCGGCCGCGTTCCGCGAACCATTGCAGGTCGGCGACCGCCAGCTCGCGATCCTGGCGAGCATCGGCGTTGCCTCAACCATCGAGCCAACAAGCGCCGACGAGCTTCTCCGTTTCGCCGACAAAGCGCTGTACGAGCACAAAGAATCGGGCTCCCAAGACGAGTGGCGAGTGTTCGATCGAGCAATGCGCAACGAACTGGCCGTCCGTCGCCGCGTCGAAGGTGAAATCCACTACGCGTTCGACGCCGGCGACATAACCACATGGTTCCAGCCGGTCGTCGATCTGGTCACCGGCAAGATCGTGTCGATCGAAGCGCTCGTGCGCTGGGAGCACATCACTGGAGTACGGACCGCCGGCGCCTTCCTCGACGTGCTCATCGAGGAGGGCATGCTCGACGCGCTCACCGAGCGCACCTTCGAGATTGCCCACGATCTCCAGAACGCAGTCGTGGCCGCGGGCCGTGAACGGCCGAGGGTCAATATCAACGTTGCACCTCAGCAGCTCGAACAAGTACTGACCGCCAAGACATGTGAGGGCGACCTCGACTGCATCTCGATCGAGATCACCGAGGACTCCGCAATCCCGAATCCCGAGCGGGCGACGCGTGTTCTCAAACAGGCGCGAGAGCTCGGCGCGAGAGTGCTCGTCGACGACTTCGGTATCGGCTATTCGGGTCTGGCCCGAACCGCTGCGCTACCTATCGACGGGATCAAGATCGACCGGTCGTTCGTGAGCACGCTGTCCGGCGGTATCCAATCGGCGGCGGTCATCTCGACGATCGTAGACCTGGCCGACAAGCTCGACCTCAGCGTCATCGCCGAAGGAATCGAAACCACTGAACAGCGCGACGAACTACTGCGGCTCGGCGTCCCCGACGGACAGGGTTTCCTGTTTTCGCCAGCAGTTCCCGCCGCCCAGATCATCGAGTGGCTGGCCCACGACCATCGATTCGGGCTCGATTCGGGCCATGGCCCAATGAGCCTTCCCGACGCTGCCTAACAATCGCCGGTCCCGCCGCGATCATTGTGCGATCGAGCTGCCATCGCATCGATTGGCTGTTTCGAATAGCGTTGGCGCATGCTCCACTATGCGGTCGAGAGTGCCCTTGATGACCTGCTGTGTTGTTGGCGCGCCCACCAGAGCGTAGTTAGCCAACCAGAGACGACGATCCGCCAGCGAGGCGAAACCCGAACAGCGCTCGACCATGCTCGCGACCGCATGCACCGCTTACGCGTCGCGCTGTACCCCGATGCCGACGAACGTGCAGCAATGGTCAACACGGTGTGGTGCGAAACACTCGACATGGCGGTTCACCTTCGCTGGACCGACGGTGACCCCGCGCGACCCGGCCACTTCCTGTGTCCATGCGGACTACTCGTCGCCATCGATCAGCCCGTTGATGGCGCTTCGGAGCGAGCGTACTAAACCAGTGGGACCGGCCAAGGTCTAGGAGCTCCATGTACGAATCGCTGAACGGCAAGGTGGTCATCGTTACCGGTGCGGGCAAAGGCATTGGTAGGGCGATCGCCGAGCGCTTCGCGGGGCAGGGCTGTTCTGTCGTGGTCAACGACATCGACGAAGCCGGCGTTAGCAATGTCGTCGAGACCATCGGATCGAACGGTGGAGCGGCCATGGCGGCGATTGCCGACGTGTCGAACTCCGAGCAAGTCAACGCAATGATCGAGGCCACGATGGATTCCCACGGGCGCATCGACGTCGTGGTGAACAACGCCGGAATCGTGAGTCCGATGCTTCACTTCTTCGACGCCGACGAGCAGTGGTGGCGCCGGATCGTCGATGTGAATCTGACCGGCCACTTCCTTGTTTCGCACCCTGCGGCGCGCATCATGGCCAAACAGGGTGGCGGCTGCATCATCAACATGAGTTCGGGTGGAGCAACACGTGCGCATCGTCAGTTCACGGCCTATGACGCGACCAAGGGCGGCATCGAGGCTCTGACGCGGGCAATGGCGATCGACCTTGCGCCGTACGGCATCCGGGTCAACGCGTTGATGCCCGGCTCTATCGACACGGCCAGCCAGGGTGAGGATTACCGAATGAAGAGCGGCGTCAACATTCCACTCGGTTACGTTGGCGAGCCCTCCCACATGACAGGCGCCGCACTGTTTCTCGCCTCCGATGAGGCGTCGTACATCACCGGCGACGTGCTCAAGGTCGATGGCGGAATGCTTGCTCAACAGCGCTCAGCAACGGTCGACATCCGACCTCCCGCGGAGTTCCCGAAGGTAGAGGATCTCTAGACATGGGCGTCCGGATCGGGGCCGACGTTGGTGGCACGTTCACCGATGTCGTCATCGAGCTGGATGACGGCTCGTTCGAGTCGACCAAAGTGCTTACGACTCGGGGCGGACCCGAGGAAGGAATTCTCCTCGGCATCGAACTCGTCACCGGCGAGCACAGCGTGGAGATGGCCGATGTCGAACAGATCATTCACGGCACCACGCTCGCCACGAACGCCCTCATCGAACGGACCGGCGCAAAGACTGCGTTGGTGACGACCGAGGGTTTCCGCGACGTGATCGAGACACGTACCGAAGGTCGCTTCGAGCAATACGACTTGAACATTGTTCTGCCCACGCCGCTGATTGAACGTAGGGATCGCTTCACCGTGCCCGAGCGCCTCAATGCCCGGGGCGAGGTCTTGTTGCCATTCGACGAGGCCGCTGCGTCTGCGGTCATCGACGTTCTCATCGAGCGTCAGTATGAAGCGGTCGCGATCGGGTTCATGCACAGTTATCGCAACGCCGTTCACGAGCAACGGTTTCGCAAGATGCTGCTCGACGCAATGCCCGATGTCGCTGTTTCGATCAGCGCTGAAGTGTCGCCGCAGATGCGCGAATTCGAACGCTTCAACACGGTCTGCGCGAACGCATATGTACAGCCAACCATGGCGAGTTACCTGCTCCGTTTGCAGGACGAGCTCGTGGCGCGTGGAGCCAGGTGCCCGCTGTATCTCATCCATTCGGGCGGTGGCCTGGTCAGCGTTGAAACCGCGGCCCAGTTCCCGGTGCGCCTCATCGAGTCGGGGCCAGCGGGCGGCGCAATATTCGCTGCTGACCTGGCGGCCCGCTACGGACGCGACCGCGTCGTCAGCTACGACATGGGCGGCACGACCGCCAAGATCGCGCTCATCGAAGACCACACACCGCAAACCGCCAAGAGCTTCGAAGTCGCACGCACGACCCGCTTCAAAAAGGGCAGCGGCATGCCCATCAGCATTCCGGTGATCGAGATGATCGAGATCGGCGCCGGCGGCGGTTCGATCGCGAGCGTCGACTCGCTCGGTCAGATTCGCATCGGACCGCGCAGCGCTGGTTCTGAACCCGGACCCGCCGCCTACGACCGTGGCGGCACCGACCCAACAGTGACCGACGCGAACCTCGAACTCGGGCGGCTGCACCCCGACAACTTCGGAGCGACCGACATTTCCTTGTCTCCGGAGCGGGCAAAGAACGCGATCGACGCGACGGTTGGGACCACGCTCGGCATGGACGCGCGAACCGCAGCCATCGGAATAGCCGAGGTCGTCGACGAAAACATGACGAACGCAGCGCGCGTACACGCCGTCGAGAATGGCAAAGACCTCGCGGGGTTCTCGATGATCGCGTTTGGTGGCGGCGCACCGCTCCACGCGACACGGCTGATGGACAAGCTCGGCTTGGACGAGCTGTTCGTGCCGATGGGTGCCGGTGTTGGCTCGGCGATCGGCTTTCTTCGAGCGCCGTTCGCGTACGAGGCCGTGCGCAGCTTGTACACCCGCATCGAGGACTTCGACTACGACGCCGTCAACGCCCTGCTCGACGAACTCACCCACGAAGCCGAATCCTTCGTTCGCGAGGGCACCGATCAAGAAGTTGTGGTCGAGCGACAGGTGTCGATGCGCTACAAGGGGCAAGGTTGGGAGATCCCGGTTCGCCTGTCGAACAGTACGTTCGACGAATTTGCAGCCGAGGCGTTGGGGGCCGCGTTCACGAAGGCGTACGAAGCGTTCTTTGGCCGGGCGATCGACGACCTGACGATCGAAACGGTGAGCTGGGCCGTGCGGGTCGCGTCGGTTCAAGAGCCACCCGAGCGTCTCGAAATGATCGAGGGGTCAACCGAGGCCGCGGCCGAATCGAACCGTCCGATCTTCGACCCGATCACACAGGACACGGTCGACTCGGCAGTGGTGCAACGCAGCGCGCTGGCACCGGGCAGCCGAGTCGACGGACCCGCCGTGATCGTCGAACCGCAAACCACGACGGTCCTCGGGTCGCACCACAGCGCCGTGATGCAGCACGACGGGACGTTGCTCGTCACGCGCGGCGCCTTCACGAAGCGAGACCTGTTGTGAGCCAGCGCGAAGTCCACTACCAGATCATGTGGAACCGACTCATCTCGATTCTCGAAGAGCAAGCACTCACGCTCATTCGCACCGCCTTCTCGACATCGGTGCGCGAAGCCGGCGACCTCTCAGCAGGCGTATTCGACCGCCAAGGTCGCATGGTCGCCCAAGCGGTCACCGGCACACCCGGCCACGTCAACACGATGGCCGCAGCGGTGCCGCACTTCATCAACGACATCGGCCCCGAACGCATCTACCCCGGCGACGTGTACTTGACCAACGACCCCTGGAAAGGCACCGGCCACCTTCACGACATCACCGTCGTCACGCCTGTGTTTTCAGACCACCTCATTGGCTTCTTTGCGTCGACGGCGCACGTGGTCGATATTGGCGGGCGCGGGTACGGGCCCGACGGCTTGGAGATCTACGAAGAGGGCATTCGCATTCCGATCATGAAATGGGCCGAGCGCGGTCAACTCAATACCGACCTCGTCAACATTTTGCGGAACAACGTTCGCGAACAAGACCAGGTGCTCGGCGACATTCACGGTTTGGCTGCGTCCAACGAGACCGGACGACGACGTCTACTCGAGATGCTCGACGAGTTCGACATGTCCGACCTCGACGACGTGTCCGAGTTCATCTTCGACCGCACTCGTGTGGCCACGATGGCAGCGCTCGAGCCGGTGGCCAAGGGCGTTTACCGAAACGAAATGACCGTCGACGGCTACGAGAGCCCGGTTGATCTGGTGGTCGAGTTGACCGTCACCGACGAGGGCATGCACGCCGACTTCGCTGGCACGTCGCCGTTGAGCAACTTCGGGATCAACGTTCCAATCGTGTATGCCCAGGCCTACTTCACGTACGGAATGTTGGTTGCGCTCGCCCCCGAGTTGCCGAACAACTACGCGTCGCTCTTTCCGTTCACGGTGAGCGCTCCCGATGGGGTGATTCTGAACGCGAAGGACCCCGACCCGGTTTCGGTTCGCCATGTCCTCGGCCATTTCGTCACCGACTTGTGCCTCGGCGCGATCTCCCAGGCTTTGCCCGACATCGTGCCCGCCGAAGGTGCCGGAGCGTTGTGGAACTTCCAAGCCAGCGCCCGATCAGCGGACCCCGCGCAGCTGTTGGCACCGGTCGAGATGTTGATGTTCAACAGTGGCGGCACCGGCGCTCGCCCGACCCTCGATGGCCTCACCGCCACGGCGTTTCCTTCCGGCGTGATGACGATGAGCGCGGAGGCGACCGAACAGGTTGGGCCGATCATCATTTGGCGCAAGGAGATCCGTGAGAACTCCGGCGGTGCCGGAGAGTACCGCGGTGGTCTTGGGCAGATCATCGAGGTCAGCCCAACCGATGGCTACTTGTTCGAGTTCTCCGCGATGTTCGACAGAGTCGACAACCCGGCACGTGGGCGCTTTGGTGGTGAGAACGGCGCGTCGGGCAAGGTCTACCTCGACGACGGCACACCGTTCTCGGCAAAGGGTAAGCAAATCGTCGCGGCCGATCGGCGTCTGATCCTCGAGCTTCCCGGGGGCGGCGGGTTTGGCGACCCGGCCAAGCGCGACCCCGACGCCATCGAACACGACGAGCGGCAGGGTTACGTGTCGTGAACAAGAGCTTCGACGTCGTCTGCATTGGTGGTGCCGCAATCGGAAGTGCCGTTGCGTACTTCCTCACCGAGAACCCTGACTTCGACGGCACGGTGGCGGTAATCGAACCCGACCCGAGCTACGACCGTGCCCAGACATCGCGTGCGCAGAACTCGATCCGCGAGCAGTTCAGCCAGCCCATAAACATCCAGATCAGCCAGTTCGGCTTGGACTTCATCGACAACTTCCACGAGAACACCCAGGTCGAGGGCGAGTCGCCCGAGGTGAACTACCGCGGTACCGGCTATCTGTTTTTGGCCGAGGACGAAAGCGACCTCGACGTCTTCGCCAGCCACTTGGCCATCCAGCATGGCGAAGGCGCCATGACCCGGATGCTCACTCCGGCGCAGGTCGCCGACGAGTTCCCCTACATGGACACGAGCCAGATCGTCGGGGCTCGTATGGGTTCGATGCGCGAAGGCTCATTTGATGGTTGGTCGTTCTTTCAGGGCTACCGAAAACGGGCAATCCATAACGGCGCTCAATTCATCAAGGACCGTGTGGTCGATATCGAGATGGCCGACGGAAAGGTCACCGGCGTTGTTCTGGAATCCGGTCAACGCGTGTCAGCAGGGCACGTCGTGAACTCGGCAGGTCCGCGCGCAAAGGTCATTGCGAACATGGTCGGGCTCGATGTGCCGGTCGAGCCTCGGGCACGAACCAGCTTCGTGTTCGACTGTCGTACACCAATCGAGCACAACGTGCCGCTGACGATCACGCCCGAAGGCGTCCACTTTCGACGCGAGCAGAACCACTACATGAGCGGCGGCGTGCCCAAGGACGATGTGGCGATCGACTACGACGACTGGAACGTCCGGGCGGACGAATTCGAGGAGCAGATTTGGCCGGCGGTTGCCAAGTATGTGCCGTGCTTCGACAAGATTGCCCAAGTGACATCCTGGGGCGGCCAGTATGCGTTCAACACGTTCGACCACAACCTCATCATCGGTCCAAGCCCCGACGTGGCGAACTTCATCTTCGCGAACGGATTCAGCGGACATGGACTTCAACAGGGTCCGGCCACCGGGCGTGGTGTTTCCGAATTGATTATCTACGGAGAGTTCAGAACTCTCGATATGTCGGCGCTTGGCTTTGAGCGAATCCTCAATGACGAACCGTTCCATGAGAGCGTTGTGATCTGACAGCTGCAATGATCAATAATCCATGGGCTTTGCCGATGGAGCGACAATCCCTATTTGAGTACGTGGTGCACTAGCGTCGTGAAAGACAGCGGCGAGGCCCAACCGAGGTTTGAGCGACGTAATGGCTACTGAAAATTCAGGCGAGAACGATATCGACACGCTTGCGGCGCGTGCCAAAGAGATGCTCGAGCGTGTTCGTGGAGCGGCCGATCCCGACGCCTTCGATAAGTCGACTCCGAGCGGACTGACCGCGATCGACAAGACGACGGTCGTCAACAAGACCACGACCGCGGACTCACGTTCTGACGATTCCGACGCGGAGACCATCAACACCGGGACCATCGAGAACGAACAGGTCGAGGTTGAGGCGATCGACGAGATCGAGGCCGAGCAGGTCGAGATCGACGAGATCGAGCCCGAGCAGGTCGAGA
>CAZMYN010000090.1:0-12040 GCA_964570495.1 uncultured Acidimicrobiales bacterium
GGAAAGAACGGCGGTCAAGCGCGGTCTCTCCCTCTTGGGTTTCTTGATTTTCCATATTCTGAATCCCCTCCTGGATTGGTATTCATGTGTATTTCGCTTGGTATTTCTTTTCTGTGTCCGCTTTTGCGGTCAGACCTCGATATTTCCGAACCATCGCATTGACGTGAACACGATTTCGTCGAACACGCCGAGCACGACCAGTGCAATCCCCTGAAGAACCATAAACGGAATCGCGCCCTTGTGAATGTCGGCGGTTTTGACTTCGGGCGGCGCGACGCTCTGTAAATAGAACAACGAGAACCCGACCGGCGGCGAGATGAACGCCATGTTGAGGTTCACGGCCATCAGCATCGCAAACCAGACTCGTTCGGCATTCGTGAACCCGAGTTCCATCATTGCGGGAACGAAGATCGGCACCACGATGAACGTGATTTCGAGAAACTCGAGGTTGATGCCGAGCAGGAACACCGCAACCATCGCGATCAGGACGAAGCCCCACTTGCCGCCACCTGCTGAGGTAAGCCAGCTCGACACTTGGTCAGCGCCACCGAGTTCGCGGAACATGAGACGGAAGAAGGTCGAGCAGAACAGCAGCGTCATGACCAAGATCGTGATGTTGGCCGTGGAGATACCTGCAGCGCGAAGAGCCGGTTTCGTCAGTTTCCACTCGGGCTCGATATGGATTGCGCCCTCTTTGATCAGTTGGTTATCGACCAGGCGATTCAGCCCGGTGAGGATAAGAGCCCCCAAGACACCAACAGCTCCCGATTCCGATGGAGTTGCGATTCCCTGGAAGATCGAGAACAGCACACCGACGATGAGAACGACGGTCGGCACGATCGAGACGAGCACCTCGGTGCCGAGCATTTTCGTGACTGCCATGAGTCCGAAGAAGATCACAAAGGCAATGCCCGCCCCAATGAGCGCAAAGCCGAGCGCATTGGTGGTGTCGGGGTTCGCTCCACGCAGGATCAACACGATGAACACCATGAAGGCGAGGATGATTGCGAGGATTGCCTTGACCTGGAGGGACGGATTGCCGGCGAGCTGGCGCTCTTCGAGAGGCATCACCGGGCCAAGTTCGGGCTTCAAGTACGAAATCACGAGGACGTAGGCGACATACAAGCCCGAAAGCAGCAGGCCGGGAAGCAACGCTCCGGCGAAGAGTCCAAGGATGCCAACACCGAGCTGCTGGGCGAGCAAGATGAGCACGATGCTCGGCGGAAGGAGCTGTGCCAGCGTTCCCGAAGCCGTGATGGCACCGGTAGCAAGCTTATGGTCATAACCGAGGCGCACCATGGCGGGCAGCGAAAGCAAGCCCATGACGATCACGGTCGCAGCGACAACACCGGTCGCAGCGGCGAGCAGGGTTCCCACGATGACAACCGCCGCCGCTACACCCCCGCGCAAGGGGCCCATAAGTAGGCCAATGGCGTTTAGTAATCGCTCGGCCAAGCCGGATCGTTCGAGGATCGCCCCCATCAACACGAACAACGGGACGGCAAGAAGCGTGGGGTCACTCACGGCGACGAACCACTGATTGCCGAGCGTTGAGAGCGATTCAACCCGGAAGGCATCGGTGAGATCGCCGATGAAGGCGAACGCCACCGAGACACTCGCGAACGCGAATGCGACGTTGTAACCCGTCAAGATGAGGAACATGAAGATGGCGAACATGACGAGGGAGAGAAATACCCCCCAGTCGAGTCCGATGAACGAGTCGATGGCCAATAACAGCCCGCTTGTGGTCATTTACTCGATCCTCTGGAACTCGTCGCCCGAGGCAATCTGTCCATAATCTCGTCTGCCCATGAGGACAAAACCTGTCTTGATGATCTCTGCGCCGATCTGGAAGGCAAAGAGAACAAACCCGATGAAAATGAAGACCTTGATTGGGCCAACGGGGAGCTGATCAGCGTCGGGAGAGTCTTCCCATGTCTCCCAGACGCGCCAACCACTTGGCCAGCTACCGTCACCACGGCGTTGGCCGAGAGCGGTTGCAGCAAAGCGGCGCAAAATGAGGGTGATCGAAAAGAGGAACGGCAAGAAGAAGAACGTGTGCATGACAAAGTCGAGCCATGCCTTCTTACGATCCGACCATTCGGCCCACCAGAAGTCGATTCGCGGGTTAACCGCTGCCTTCACGCCGTAGGGCAGGCCGAGTAGCGCAAGAAGCGCAAAGATCTGCCAGGAGGCGCTGGTGAGTTGGCCAATGAGAATGTCGGTCTCAAAGAGCGGGTTCAGATAGCGGGTGATCACGTTGATCAGCTGGACAATAAAGACCGCCCAGCCAAGCACCCAGACGAGACGAAGCATCAGATCAGCAATCGACTCGATGCCACGTCGCAGCATGTTGAGTTGATCGGGCATTACCGACAGCGCAACGAACAGCGCAAGCCCGACCCAATGCCACCAGGCCATGTTTCCGACGAGCCGCTCGGTGTCGAAGGCGAAATGGCCAATCAGCGCTGCGATGAGAGCCCCGGCAGCGACGTAGCCGGTCGGATGCACGCGAGAGAAGATTGCTAGCGCAGGCGAATCGGCGGACAGGTCGGGAGCCTTGTGCTCAACCGAATCATCTGAGGCCAGCACGGCTCCGTCAATCGACTCGTCTGAGTCGACACCCTCAGGGATGGATGCATCATCGACTATCTCAGCCACAGATACTCACCTTGCCGTCTTCCCTGTCATCGCACAGCCCCCATGAGCAGCCTTGTCGCGCATGGTGTCATATTCACCTGTGTCCGGCGTCACGGTCCAGACGAGACCCACATTTTTCAGCAGACGGGCTATTTCGAGGGTTCGGCATGCGACATCTTGCGACGAACGGTCGATGAATGACCGTCGAATTTGCCTATTCGCTTTGTTCTACCGCTTCTCCGGCGAGGCGCGACGTGAGTTCGCGTGCATAGCGTCGGCTCACCGGAACCTCGATCTGACCAACGAGAACGCACCTGCCGGTTTCCGATGAGCGGACCTCGCCAACAGCGGAGATCCTCACGGTGTAGCCCCGATGAATCCGCACGAACCCATACGGCAACCAGGCATTCGTCAGGCGAGCCATCGTGTCGCGCACCAGATACGAATCCGAACCGGTGTGCACCCGGACGTAGTCTCCGCTGGCCTCGAAGTGAGTGACGTCATCGGGGCCAAGGAAGAGCTGTCGTCCACCAGAGGTAACCACGATCCTCGCTGGACGGCGATCAATCCCGCTGCCAGCGCGGGTTGTAACTACGCGCTGCACTGCACGACTCAACCGGTCGGCGACCACGGGCTTGCGCAGGTAGTCGACCGCGCCGAGTTCGAACACGTTCGACGCCGGAGTATCGAACGCTGTCACGAAAACAATTGCGGGAGGATGCTCGAAACGATCGACCATCTTGGCGATATCGATGCCGTCAAGATCGGGCATGCGCATATCCAAAAAGATCACGTCGAACGGAGACTCTGAGTCCGTGCCAGTGAGCAGTTTGAGCGCCTCGGCGCCTCCCGACGCTTCCACAACTTCGCCCACCTCAGCTACACGTTCGAGCAACCAGAGCAGATCGTCGCGCGCTGGCTTCTCGTCATCGACAACCAAGGCTTTAAGCACGCCGGGGACTTTACCGCGTAGCAACCAAGAGGAGCCGACTGGACGCTTAGTCCAAGACCTTCGACACTTAAACAATGGACACAGCCGAAGGTGAGAGCCAGGAGAGTCGTCGAAAGATCGTTCTGCATCCGCGTACTGCAGCGGCTCGGCGAGTGGACCGAACACGGACCTTCGGCAGCCACGTCCGCGGCTACACCGTGCAAACCGAAGACGTGTTCGCACTGGTCGACGCTCAAAGAAGGACATCGATTCGATCGCTGCTGTTTCTTGTCGTACCGGTGTTTCTGCTGCTCATCAGCTTTGCCATCGCTCCCGAGCTAACGGACTGGAAAATCAGAGGAGTTCCGGCGCCATGGATTCTTCTTGGCCCGGTTGCGCTCTTCTCGATAGTTGGAGTTGCGTGGCGCCACGAACGCAAGGCACTCGAAATCGAGCAGCGCTGGTCCGATGACTACTTCACAGGTAACGCATGATCCCCATCATCGCGGTAGGCCTCATGGTCACGATGACCTTGCTGCTCGGTACGACCGGGCTCCGCTTTGCGAGGACCACCTCGAACTTCTTCGTTGCATCCCGTTCGGTGCACCCGGTCTGGAATGCGTTTGCAGTGTGCGGGGAAGCAATGTCGGCGGCGAGCTACTTGGGTGTTCCCGCACTGATCTTGGTTTTCGGCTTCGAAATGCTCTGGCCACTCGTTGGATGGACGATCGGCTTTTTACTGTTGTCGCTGTTCATCGCTGCCCCGATCCGTCGATTCGGGTCGTACACGATTCCGGAGTTTGTTGAAGGGCGTCTCGATAGCCAACGCCTCCGGTCGCTCGTCGCATTCATGGTCATCATCGTCAGCTGGTTTTTCCTGCTCGCCCAACTCAAGGGCGCTGGCGTCGTCACACGAGAACTCATTGGAGTTCCGTACTGGGTTGGCGTGGCCGCGGTTGCCCTTCTCGTGGCCGCAAACCTCAGCGCCGGCGGCATGCGCGGAATTACCTTCGTGCAGGGCTTCCAATTCTTCTTCATCTTCCTCGGCATCCTCGTCCCCTTCGCCGTGATGAGCGCTGTCTGGTTTCGTGGCGACCTCGCGCCGATCGTCACCGACGAAACGCCAATCTTTCTCGAAGAGTCCACAATCGAGTACCCGAACAGTGTCACCTTCACGCTCGAGTCGGCCGTGGTGGTTGACGTGCGCGGAACAATCGACGGCATCACAAACCCGGATCGCCTCGCCGTGGGTAACCACATCGTCGCGGAGGGGACAGAAATCACGTGGCCGGAAGGCGCTGTAGTCCCGCACCTCGACGGAATTAAGCCGCTCACCGGTGATGAGTGGGCCACGCCACTCGGATCATCGAGTGTGGGAGGCGGTCATCCGTTGTATTTCTCGTTTGCGATCGTGCTTGCGAACATATTCGGCATCATTGGGTTGCCTCATATCGTTGTCCGCTTCTACACCAACCCGACGGGGCGCGAAGCCCGTCGCACGAACCTCATCGTGCTCGCCCTCATCACTCCGTACTACGCAATGCTGCCGTTGTTTGGGGCCGCGAGCCGCGTGCTCAACCCTGGACTGCTCACCTCGGGAAACACCGACTCAGCAACGGTGCTCGTCGGCGAGCGACTCGTCGCAGGCCTCGGCGGCGAGGTGATCACCGCCATCGTGTCGGCAGGGGCAGCGGCGGCGTTTCTCTCGACCTCGTCGGGGCTCTTGATCGCGATGGCAGGGGCGGTGAGTCACGACATCATGGGGGCCGGCGTTCGCCAGTTCCGCGGTGCTGTGTGGCTTGTGGCGGGTCTGTCGATCCTCGTTGCGCTCGCCGTCGAAACGACCGATATCAACGTGTTGATCGGCTGGTCGACGTCGATTGCTGCCTCGTCTATTGCTCCCCTGCTCGTCCTTGGAATTTGGTGGAGGAGGCTAACTCGGCGCGGCGCCCTGGCCCTCGTTGCCGTCGGCGGAGGAGCAAGCACAGCTGCGGTACTGATCACCTTGGCTGGGATTGTTAGCTCGGGTTGGCCATTGGCGTTGTTTGGCACCCCAGCGGTGTGGAGCGTCCCTTTGGCCTTCGCTGTCGGGATCATCGTGTCGCTTCGCGACGATGACGTCGTTTCGGACCTCGGGCACAAGTTTGCATTGATGCACCTCCCGGAGCGAGTTCCAAGGGAGGCGGCAATTGAGTAAGAACCCCCTCACACGCAGGGTCCTTAGATCCCCCTCTGCCGACGACTCGGGCGGCCCGGCCCTGCTCGACGTTCTAACAGCGCTGAACGATATGGCCCTCGCCGTGCGCCAAGGCTTCGAAACGCGCTCGGCAACCCAAATCGCAACGACCGCGCTGACGGTTCTCGATGCACGCGCGACGGCCGTCACCAACGACCGGACGACGCTCGCCGCGGTCGGCGAATCGTACGAAGGATGGGGTCGGGCAATCACCGAACAGACAACCGCCGTGGTCGACCGGAGCCGACTGGGCCGACCGACCGTCTACGAAGTGACCTTTGACGATGGCCCCGTAGAAGTCGCCGTCGCTCCGCTGGTCTCCGATGGCATCATCATCGGCACCTTGCACGTCGCTGGAAGCGCTCGACTCTACGAACTTGATGAGTTCGCCCGGCTGGTTTCCACCCAGTTGCAGCTCGCCGAACTCGACCAATCGCGCGCCCACGCCGCCGAGGCGCAATTGCAGGCGCTGCGAGCGCAGGTCTCGCCGCATTTCATTCACAACTCACTGACGGCAATCGCTGGCCTGGTCAACACCGACCCGGAGAAGGCGCGCGAACTTATTGCCACGTTCGCCGAATTCCTTCGAGCGAGCTTTCGAGAGCGAGCCGACCTGACATCGGTGGCCGAAGAACTTCGTCTGGTCGAGGCGTATCTGGAGCTTGAACAGGCACGATTCGGGAACCGTTTCTCGGTCAGTTTGACCATCGCCCCCGAAGCACTCCCGGTTCGACTCCCCTTTCTGAGCATTCAACCAATCGTGGAGAACGCGATACGACACGGCCTCGAATCGAGAGCGGGTGCAGGAACCGTCCGAATCATTGCCGAGAACGCGGGCCCTGAGATTGCCATCTATGTCGAGGATGACGGCGTGGGAATTGATCCTGCGCTTCTCGAGCGAGCACTCAGCGGCCAGGACACCAAGTCCCATCTTGGGATCCTCACCGTCGATACTCGACTTCGCTCGACCTTTGGACAGGAGTACGGGCTCACGATCGAAACCGGCAGGAACGCTGGCACGAAGATCTCGATTCGTCTGCCGAAGTACTTGGGCCGAACAAACTCTCACTAGACCAGCTCAACGACTACTAAATCTGGCGGGAAACTCGCCGATGACTGATGTATGGGATTTGAGCGACGCCTTTTTGCCCGCACCGACGTAGAGGTGCAGGGCGAACTCTTCTGGCAATCAAAACGAATTATTGGTGGCATCAAGAACAACACCGTGCCGATGCAGACGATCGACATGTCGGTCAACGGCGCGAAGGTTCTTGTTCACAAGAGCGTCGATCTCCCCCTCGGTGCGTCGCTTCGCATCGTATTTCATGGCGAATCGAGCCCCGCACGAGTCCGTGAGGTGCTGTTCAACGAGGAAGATCGAAGCACGAAGATGCTCCGTCTCGAGCTCGAAGTGCCACCAGAAGCGTTCATGATCATCATCGAACAGTGGCTGGACGCCGGAAACAGCGGACGCAAGTTTGTTGAGGAGAGCTGGTTCCAAGACGACGTCGAGGATGACTCGTGGTTCGATCCAGACCTGCGTGCACCGGTGAATCCGGACGAAAAAGCTGCCTAACCGCACTTCTGAACATTTCCTTGCAAGTTAATTCGTTCGAAATGCTGGGCGAAATAGTCCGGTTGTTACTGGCATGAAGATTCCAGCCGCACTTCGCCGAGTCACACTTGCTCAACCCATCGAAGTTGGGACCGTCTCCTGGGGACGCGAACTCAACGATGCGCTCGACGAATCCTCCAGGTCGGGAAAGCCCGTCTTCGCGCTGTTCCAGGAAGTCCCGGGATGCTCGGGCTGCAAACAGTTCGGTGCTGAGGTGTTGTCGAACCCGGTGATCGTCGACGCGATCGAAGAAGCCTTCGTTCCCCTCCTCATTCACAACAACACCGGTGGCCGTGACGCCGAGGTGCTTGCCCAATACAAAGAACCGGCCTGGAACTTCCAAGTCGTCCGATTCTTGGACTCGACCGGCGACGACATCTTGCCTCGACGCGATCGCGTCTGGGAGACCGGCCCCCTTGCTCAACGCATGGTCGCAACGCTCGTCGCGGCCGGTCGAGAAGTGCCGGAGTACCTGCGCCTCATCGAACAAGAGCACTCCAATCGACTCGAGACCATTCACTTCGCACAGCCCTGCTTTTGGGTTGGCGAAATGGAGCTCGGCCAAATCGAAGGCGTCGTCACCACACAGGCCGCATTTATGGGCGGACACGAGATCACCACTGTGCGTTTCGACCCTGAAGCCACAACTGCTGTCAACGTCGCCCGAGAGGCCATTGCACGAAACGTGGCCTCGGTCATTTACGCCAACGATGTGATACGCGGCGAGCTCGCTGGCGCCGGTATTGCTGCTCGTGCTGAGCACGCCCGTTCCCATCGGATTGCGCCAAAGAGCGACCAGAAGCGCCAAATCAAGGGTGTGTCCGGATTGCGCAATCTGAGCGAAGCGCAGCTGGCAAAGGTCAACGCGTTCTTGCGGGCGTCGATGCCCAACGCAAGCAAGTTCCTCGCTCCATCGCAGCGTTCGATGCTGGCCTCCCGCTAGCGCTGTTTAGCTAACCCCGTCGATCTTCGCGAGCTCGCGAAGATGGGCGGGCTCGGTGTGACAGCACGCACCGATCACGCATGCGCTGTGATCGAGCCAGCCTTTGCTCCTCGCGGCGTAGTCGGACGGCGAGATGATGTCGGGCGGGTGCGAATGCGCGTAGACGCCGATTGGCCCTGACCAGTGTTTCGACATCACGTCGAGGCACGGGTCGATCAACCCGACGTCTGTGTGCATGATCGTGATCAGATCGATGTCGTGGCCCGTGAGCGCGTCGATGGCGTCGGCGAGGGTGTCGCCGTCGCGCAACGTCATCACGTTCGGGTCGGGAAGCGTGGCGTCCGCTTCCCCACCGACCGAGAAGCCAACCCAGATCGGGAGCCTGGTCGTCTTGGCCGCGGCGATCAGCCGTTGCATCCGCTCGATGCTGATCATCATCTCCAGGATCACGAGCTCGGCGCCGGCGTCGGCCATGATCCGAAGCTGTTCGGCTGCGTCGCGTTCGAGTTCGTCGAGCGGCGGGTTCTCTCCCGTGAACGACCAGTGACTGATTCCTGCTGCAACGACCACCTCGGGCCGACTGGCTGCATCTCGGGCCTCGACCGCGAGCTCGACCGATCGCCGGTTCAAAACTTCGAAGTCAGCTTCGGCGCCCGCGTCTCGCAGGACTCCCATGTGGGTGGCGAACGTGTTCGAGATAATCAGGTTCGCGCCGATGTCGATGTACTCGGCGTGCACGCTTCGCAAGATGTCGGGGTGAGTGAGCGCGGCACCACCGAACCAGCCGTTGGCATGGCCGGGCACCCCGCGCCGCTCCATTTCCGATCCAGTCGCACCATCGATCAGGAGCTTCTCGCCCGCCGCAATGCGTTCCATGAGGTCGTCGTATCTACTCATGGCCGCACGCTAGTTCGCCCCAATGCGCGCTCGTGGCAAAATTTGTAGAACCCTCCCGACCCAGGACCGCCCTCTCATGAGCACGGCCCTTCCGTCGATATAGACAACGAAGACTTGCGGAAGGGCTTCTCGATGAACGGACGGGTATTCGGGCGTATAACAGCGATTGCACTCGCTTTCGTGCTGTTTGCGACAGCGACTGTGTCCGCGCAGGCAACGGGCACAACGGAGCTGACAATTCGAGCGCGTGGCACCACGGGCGTCGAGATCATGCAGGTTCGAGATGCAGGGGCGCTCATCGCCGAATTCACACTGTCGACGCAATGGGACGAGATCGAACTCTCCGTCCGCGACGCCACGGAGTTCGACAATCTCGCAGTGGGATTTGTCAACAACCAGCACGAACCGGTCGACCGCAACGTCTTCGTCGACTGGGTTCAGCTCGGCGCGGAACGTCGTCAGGCCGAATCGGGCGACGTGTGGTCTACGGGAAAGTGGACCTCTCAGACGGGTTGCACGAACGGGCCGGCCTCGACTCAGACGATCCACTGCGCTGGTTTCTTGCACTTCGGCGGAGAACCATCGGGGTCGGTCATCGAGGCGTATGGCGTTGGTTCAACAGGAACCGAGAACCTCGAACTGCACATCGACGGAACAGCTGTTGCAACGCGGCGAGTCTCCTCCAGCGGCAACGTGTGGTCCGGGAACACCACAACGACGCCTGTGCGCTTCACCCTTCCCAACACGGTCGACCACGGCCGAATTCGGGTTGCCTTTGCCAATGATGACGACTTCCAAGGTGTCGACCGAAACGTTCGCATCGACCGAATCGACGTTGACGGGACTAGCTATGAAACGAACGACCCGCGCATCGAGTCGGTTGGCACATGGGCAACCGGTGCGCGATGCGGTCGGGGATTCTTCGAAACTCCGACACTGGTCTGCAATGGCTGGTTCCAGCTCCCGCCGGGCGAAGCAGCCACCAAGCCTCCGCCTGTTGGCAATGAACCTCCACCCGAGGAGCCACCGATCACTCAGCCAGGGCCCCCTGCGTCGCTTGAACTGTCCGTCGATGTTGCGGCGAGCGGCCTGACCAATCCGTGGGGCATGGACTTCTTGCCGACTGGTGAGTTGTTGTTCGCTGAGCGGATCGGTCGCCTGAATGTGCTCAGCGACTCGGGCGTATCGGAAATCGCCGCTGACTTCAACAACCTTGGCTCGGGAACCTCGGGGCTACTCGGCCTCGCAGTCGACGCCGACTTCGAATCGAATGGCCGCTTCTATACGTGTCAAGGCCAAGAGTCTCCCGGGCGTCAACAGATTGTTGCCTGGCAGTTGTCGGCCGATCTGAGCACGGCCACGAAGGTCGATTTGTTGGTCGATCTTGAACGGTCAGATTCCCATTCGGGATGCCGTCTCCAAACCGACGATGACGGCTACTTGTGGGCGACGCTCGGGGACGACCAGGTTGCGACCGCTCCCCAGGACGTGAACTCGCTACATGGCAAAATCCTGCGAATCGATCCGGCAACCGGTCAGGGACACCCGGACAACCTCAACTCCGGTCCAGAGCGAGATGCCCGCATCTACAGCCTTGGACATCGCAACCCGCAGGGGTTGTCATTCCACCCAGACACTGGGCAGGCGTGGATCTTCGACCACGGGCCAGACCTTGAGGACGAGATCAACGCGTTGCAGGTTGGTGGCAACTACGGATGGAACCCGGTTGGGGCCAACGGTGAGTACGACGAAATCGGTCGCACAATGACCGACCCGAACGTGCCAGACGCGATCGAGGCAGTGTGGAATTCGGGAGCGAGCACTATCGCCCCAGGCGACATTGCATTCTTGGACGGCGAGCGATGGGGGGACTTTGACGGGGCAATTGCAATGACGACGCTCAAAGATCAACGCCTCCATCTCGTTCGCCTGGACGGTGACGGCCAATTCATCGACTTGAGTACGCCGAGTGAGCTAGATCAGAGTACTCACAAGCGTTTGCGCACGGCCATGATCGGCCCCGATGGCGCTCTTTGGTTGAGCACCTCAAATTCAGGTTCGGGCGACGATGATCTTCGCGTCGACAGCATTCTGCGGCTGACCCCGGCAGGCTATTTCCCGGCCAATCCAGGTTCGAGCACGATTACCGTCACCGCCCGCGGAAGCACGGGCACCGAACAGCTTCACCTCGACATTGCCGGAACCGAAGTTCACTCCTGGACGCCAGGAACAAGCGATGGCGAAACCACCTACGTTCACCCGGTCGGAGTTAGCGGCTCGCAGGTTCGGGTGCGTTTCAGCAACGACGGACTCGACGATGGTCGAGACCGAAACGTCTGGATCGACAACGTCACGATCAACGGAGAGCTCTTCGAAAGCGAAGACCCCAGTGTCCGCTCGAGGGGAGCCTGGGCGAACGGAGCACGCTGTCGCGAGGGCCTATTCAATACCGAGTTTCTGGCCTGCAATGGCTGGTTCCAGTACGCCGGCGACGGTGTACCCTCGCCCCCGACAGACCCTTCCCCAGGGCCCGATCCAGAACCTGTTGGCACAAGACTCGAGGTCCGCGCGCTCGGCACCACAGGCGAAGAGCTGTTGGAACTGCGTATCCGAGGTGAGTTGATCGAAACCTTCGAACTCTCCACCGTGATGACCTCGTACATTCACGACTTCACCGGAAGCATCGGTGAGAACGACATTCGTTTGGCTTTCGCCAACGACGGCAGAAGCACCTCGGGAGCAGACAGGAATGCACGCGTTGACTTCCTGCGGGTCGAC
>CAZMYN010000091.1:0-4167 GCA_964570495.1 uncultured Acidimicrobiales bacterium
CACGTCGCAAACTGGGCTATGGCGTCGCGAATTACCTGCTCCCCCACCGGAACGATGAGGCCACTCTGTTCGAGGTAAGGAAGGAAGGCCGCGGGAGCATGAAGCTCTCCTCCGGTTTTCCACCGCAACAGCGCTTCGACGCCCGATATGGTGCCGCTCTCGGCACACATAATTGGCTGGTAGTGGAGTTCGAACTCGTCGTGCTTCAGCGCTCTCCGGATGCGATTTTGCAGACGCAGTTGCTGGTCGGCCTTGCGCCGCATCTCGCGCTCGAACGTGCGGATACAGCTCTTGCCTGCCTCTTTTGCTTCGTACAAGGCAGTGTCGGCGTCGCGCAGCACGCCAATTGCATCCCGGGAGTTCCCGCGTGCGTAGACCAGCCCGATCGAAGCACTGGTGTAAATCTCGGTATCTCCGAGCACGAGCGGTGTGGAAAGACCCTCGAGGATGGCCTCTCCGAGAATTTCAGCTGACGCACCGACTGAGCGACCAACGATTGCGAACTCGTCGCCTCCCAAGCGCGCCAACAGGTACTCGTCATCGACAATCGCCGACAGGCGCGCCGAAACCGCTTGGAGCAATTCATCACCGACTCCGTGTCCGAGCGAGTCGTTGATCACCTTGAAC
Source organism: uncultured Acidimicrobiales bacterium (assembly GCA_964570495.1). Taxonomy (GTDB): domain Bacteria; phylum Actinomycetota; class Acidimicrobiia; order Acidimicrobiales; family SHLQ01; genus SHLQ01. Next base: position 628 of record CAZMYN010000091.1, read on the forward strand.
TGGTCGAGATCGAGATAGAGCAAGAACGTCAATTCGTTTGCATCGAGCTCCTCGTTGAGCCTGACGAACAGCTGGTGGCGGTTGGCAAGACCGGTAAGGGCATCGTGGTTGGCTCGATAGAGCAGCTCGTGTTCACGCTGCACGTCTTCTGTCGTTTCCGCAAGGGTTCCAATCAGCCGGGTGACTTCGCCATCCTCGACCAACGGGTAGCCCATTACCTCAAAGAAGCGAGTGCCCGAATCGGTCTGCATTTGCAACGCCTTGAACTCGACGTGCAAGGCCGGGTTCTTTACGACCGCAAGGCACTGGTCGAGAACCTCCTGCACACCGTCTGCTCCGAAGATGTTGCTAAGTGTCGCCACCGATACCCGTCCGGCGACTGGCGGATCCAGACCGACAAGTTCTGCAAATCGTTCCGTTACCTCGACCATGTTGGAGTTGAGGTCGAACTCCCAAATCCCCTCGCGGCTGGCCTGAAGCGCAAGCGCATGGCGTCCTTCGAGCGACCGGAGCTCTTGTTTGGTTTCAATTGCATCGGTGACGAAGCGAAAGTACCCAATCACTCCAATGACATCTCCGTCAGCATTGCGAACTGGCAACTTCGTCGTCACCAGAGTTTCCGACGTTCCGTCAGGCGAGGTGAGCTGTTCGACCATTTCGATCACCGGTTCACCCGACGACATAACAGCCACATCGTGGGCCCGAAAGTGGGCGGCTTCTTCGGCAGGGAAAAAGTCGTAGTCGGTCTTGCCCAGTGCATCGGAGAGCTGCTCGACTCCGAGCGCCTTCAATAGCTTCTCGTTGGCTCCAAGGAACCGCGACTCGCGATCTTTGGAGAAGATCGCAACGTCCAAAACGTCGAGCAAGTCTCGCTGCACTTCCAGTTGAAACTCAGCATCGCTGGCCGCGTTCTGGGTCACGTTCTCGACCGCTGCCAAGACAAGCCCGGTACCGTCGGCCGACTCGAAGGGCCGCATGCAGGCCGCAAGCTCGATTTGAGGTGCCACCGCCAACCGAATGCTGATTCGCTCAGTGCTGCCCGTTGCGACACAGCGTTCTGCTGCTTCGCGAAGGCCTTGGCGAACCGGCGAGGTCACAAGATCGAGCAACGAGTGTCCAAGAGCATCGCAACCATCGGGCTGAGCAGCAACAGATGAGACCCGAAATGTTGCGTCAACGATGAGCTGGAGATCGACAACACTGGGACCCACGGACCCAAACGCGTCGGATGGAAGGAATTCATGCAAGGTCGGCGGCGCTGCGTCGACAAGTTCTGCCGTTGTCGCCTCCGGTAAATTCCGCTGATTCACACAGTGCCTGTCGGCACGAGATCTGTTGGTTTTGATGCGTTTCGACACGTGACCGGCTAATAAGTAGTACCTATGGCTTCATCAAACAGACCGGCCGCTGAAGGCCTCGCTCCCGGCCACTTCCCACCATCACCGGTGGAGGCTGGCCACACCGCTCCGTGTCCTCGCCGTATCCGCGGCATGCTCGGAGGCGAGTTTGTTCTCGACTCCACCGAGGTCATCTACTACTGGGAACACCCCTACTACCCGAAGTATTTGGTCCCCCTAGGCGACATTCGCGCCGATGCAGTGCCCGATGAACACCTCAACGATGTCGATGACACAAGACCTGACCATCGGTTCGTGTCGTGGCGCGCAATGGACCGCTGGTTCGAGGAAGACGAAGAGGTGTTCGTTCACCCTCGCAGCCCATACTCGCGAGCCGATGCAATCAGGTCGAATCGTCGTGTGCGGGTTGAGCTGAACGGTGCTGTCCTGGCCGATGCTCCGGGTTCGGTGATCGTGTTCGAAACCGGACTTCCCCCTCGTTACTACCTCGACAAAGCAACGATCGACTGGTCCTTGCTTTCGCCCAGCAGCACCGTCACCAGCTGCCCCTACAAGGGCACCACGTCGGAGTATTGGAACGCCAACGTCGATGCTGAAGAGATCACAGACATTGCGTGGAGTTACAGTTTCCCGACGATACCGGTCACTCCAATCGCCGGGCTGGTTGCCTTTTACGACGAAAAGGTCGAGCTAACCCTTTTGGACTAGCCCACCTCAGGCAATAGCGGGATCGGCTGGTCGGCGAACGAAATCGAGCAGTTCTCGACCGGCGAGCACGATGAAGAACTCGGCCACGCTGAACCCGGCAATGCTCGCACCACCGGCTGTTCCGAAGTGGAAGCTGACCAACAAGCCAGCAACCACTGCCAGAGCACCCCAAAGCATCGACGTGAGCATGATCACGGGTACTCGACGCGCCATGAGCGATGCCGTTGCCGGCGGACCGACCAGGAGCCCGAAGACGAGCAGTGTGCCGATTGCTTGGAAGCTGGCGACGATGCTCAACGCCAAGAGTGCCAACAGCACGGTTTGGGCGAGCTGTGGTCGCATGCCGAGTGTTTGTGCTTTGTCTCGGTTGAAGGTGAGAGCCAGAAATGGTCGATAGAAGATGACCGTCGTCACCGCGACAATCACCGTTGCGATTGCCTGTGAGGTGATGTCGGCCACGCTTACTCCCAGAACATCACCGAAGAGCAACGCGGTGACCTGGGTCGCCGGGCTCTGGGAAACAATCACAATGCCGAGCGACAACATCCCAACAAAGAGCAGCCCGATTGCGGTGTCCTCCCGGACGACGGTCCGGTTCGAGACGACGCTGACCAGGCCGCTCATCACGATAGCGGCGACAAACGCACCGATTATTGGGCTGAAGCCCCACAGGACAGCGAGCGCAATTCCGGGAATGACTCCGTGAGCCAGCACATCTCCGAGAAATGCGAGGCCACGAAGCACGACCCACGTTCCGACGAAGGAGGTAGCGACGACGGCGATGAGGCTGCCGACGAGAGCCCGCTGCATAAACGCCGGCTCGAAAGCCTCAAATAGCCAGTCCATAGGGGCGAACGTTAGCTTGCGAGCGCTCCAGCAATCCGGTCCGCATTGGTGCGCACCATCTCGATGTAGGTCGCACCGTCGGAGTCGCTGTCGCCGAGTGACTCGGAGAACAGTTCGATTACCTCGACTTCGCCAACCTCATCGGCGAGCGTCTGGATGAGCTCGTCAGATGATGACGTATCTCCAAAGATCGCTGGCACACCTTCGTGCTCGATGATTTCGGTCAACTCGGCAAGTACCTGGGCGTTGGCGCCATCGGCGGTGCTGCCGCTCGGGATGACCGTTCCGACAACTTCGAAGTCGTAGCGATCGGCGAAGTAGCCGAAGACTTCGTGGTTGGTTACGAGTACTCGCTCGTCATCAGACATTGCGGCGAACGTTGCGGCGACGTCTGAGTCGAGAGCGTTCAGCTCGCCAATGTAGGCATCAGCGTTTGCTCGAACGACCTCGGCGTCGATGCCTTCGACGTTGTCGATCAGGAAGTCGGCAATGCCTTCGGCGGCGATAGCCATACGTGCTGGATCGGTGAAGAAGTGAGGATCGGCGCCGTCGTGGGCGTGTACGTCTTCGCCCTCGTGGCCGTGCTCGTCTTCATCCTCGTCGTCATGGCCCTCTTCGTCTTCGTCAT
>CAZMYN010000091.1:4267-11866 GCA_964570495.1 uncultured Acidimicrobiales bacterium
TCGTGGCCGTGCTCGTCTTCATCCTCGTCGTCATGGCCCTCTTCGTCTTCGTCATGGCCCTCTTCCTCATCGCCATGCTCATCTTCGTCCTCGTCCTCATGACCGTGCTCGTCTTCTTCGTCCTCGTGCCCGTGGACATCTTCACCAAATTCGATGGTCGAGACCACAGCGATTGCCTCAAAGACGGGAACGCCGTCGCTCTCGGCGGTCTCAATAACGTCGAGGAGTCCCTCTTCGAACGCTGCACCGTTGGAGATCAGCACCGAGGCATCGCCCATAGCAGCGACCTGTTGGGCCGAAGCCTGGAAGTCATGGGGATCAGCTCCGACCGGCATAACGGTCATCACGTTCATCTGGTCGCCAACCAAGTTGGCCACGACATCTCCGAGAATGTTCGTCGTCACCGCAACGGTCGGGGCGTCAGCGGGAGCAGCGGCCGAGTTGACCTCTTCGGTGCCTCCACATGCTGCAGCCACAAGTGACAGGGCAGCGAGAATAACGAACATTTTACGAACGGTGAACTGCATTGGTTGCTCCAAAGTGAGAATCAGTATCAGTATTAAAACACGTTATTGCTTCGATTCCAGCGCGGCAACCTAAAACGAGAATCGATTTCACTTTGTTCGGGTCGATATCCTGGGACGCTATGGCTTCGGCTATCTCCACAGCGAACCTTCGTGCGAACTACGGAGACGTCGTTGCATTCGACAACATCACCATCGAGGTACCCCAGGCGTCATCGCTGGCAGTCATCGGCCCGAACGGGTCGGGCAAGTCAACGCTGCTGGGAGTCCTGGCCGGCACTGTTCCGCCCGCTGCTGGCTCGGCCACGGTCACGGGGCGAGCGCCCACGTTGGTTCTACAGGCGACCGAGGTCGACCGCAGCCTGCCAATCACCGTTCGCGACACCGTTTCACTCGCCCGCTACCCCACTCTCGGACTCTTCAAGCCTTTCGGCGATAACGACCGTGCAGCAATCCAAACCGCGCTTGATCGTCTGGCCATTTCCGATCTCGCAAACCACCAACTCCACGATCTATCCGGAGGTCAGCGCCAGCGCGTGCTGGTGGCACAGGGCCTCGCCCAGGAGACTGAAGTTCTGCTGCTCGACGAACCCGTGACGGGCCTCGACCTCACCTCCCGGTCGATCATCCTCGATTTGATCGACGAAGAAGTCGCCGCGGGACGCACGGTCGTGGTGACGACGCACAGTCTCGACGAGGCCCGACGGTGTAATCATGTTCTGCTATTGGATACGAGCCCCATCGCATTCGGGAGCCCCGAAGAGGTTCTCACCGAGGAGCACTTACGGCGAGCCTTTGGCGGGAACTTCGTCAAGATCGGCGATGACTTCATGCTCGACGACCCCCACCACCATCACTAGCCCGCCGATTGCAGATCGAAAATACAGCGAGTTGCTAAGATTGACCGATGGCCGAGACCGACGTCGACGATGAAATCGCAGGACTGCTCCGGCGCGCCGATCAGCGGTACACCACGGGCCGCCAACGCGTCGTTGCAACGCTTCAACAAAGCGATCGCCCCTTGACAATGGCGCAGATCCTCGCTGCCGACACCTCGCTGTCACAGTCGAGCGTGTATCGAAACCTGACGATCCTCGAAGAGGTCGGTGCCGTCACGCGGATTGTGACGGGTGACGACTACTCCCGATACGAACTGGCCGAGTCGCTCGCCGGGCACCACCACCACCTCATTTGCACCGGCTGTGGCGACGTTGCGGACTTCTCGCTGGCAGACGCTGTCGAATCGAGCCTGGACGACGCGCTCCACAAAGCAGCCGCCAACGCTGGTTTCGTAGCAACTGGCCACCGCCTCGACCTTCTTGGCACCTGCAGCAACTGCACGTAGGCAAGATCGAAGTACAACTAATTGAGATTGAGTCTCACTCTTATCTAGAGTGAGGTAGTGAACTTCTGGCGATCGGCCCTCGAGCCCTCCAATGACAACATCCATCAAAGTGGCGCTTCGGTGTCGGTATCGGGGGCGTCGGTTCAGCGAGGACGAGTGGTCGCTCTTCGCGATGTCACCTTCGAACTGCCAGCGGGCAGCCTCACTGCGGTCATTGGCCCAAATGGAGCGGGGAAGTCGAGCCTCTTTGGGCTCCTGAGCGGCCGCATTGCCCCAACGGCTGGTTCGGTGCATCTGCGGGGCTCGGTGGCCGAGGTGCTACAGGCCACCAACGTTGACGAGCAGCTTGCACTCACGGTGAACGATGTCGTGCGACTCGGCCGCTACCCGTCGCTAGGGCTCGTTCGCCGATTCAGCGACAAGGACCGCGCGGTGATCAACGATTCGCTCAACACCGTCGACCTTGCCGAACTCGGTGGGCGGCCATTCACCGAGCTTTCAGGCGGGCAGCAACAGCGTGCACTCCTTGCCCAAGGGCTTGCCCAGGAGGCACCGATCCTGCTTCTGGACGAGCCAACGACGGGCCTCGACGTGACCTCACAACTTCTCGTGCGCGATGTCATGCGCGCCCAAGCCAAGGCCGGAACGACCGTCTTGTTCGCGACGCACGACCTAACCGAAGCAGCCCAAGCCGACTTCGTCGTGGTGTTGGCCTGTGAGTGCATTTGCTGCGCTCCCCCGATCGACGCCCTGGCAGATGCTTCGGTCACTGCCCTCTTTGGGCCTGGCCCGGGAAGAATCGCCCAGGCGGACAGCACCGGCGCCGACAATGCCGAGCAGTCGCTACTGCCCCGGTAGACGACGAGTACACATGCCCGCTCCGACACGTCTCATTGTCATATAGCAATGTTACAATATGTTGGTGTCCGCCGACCGCCAGACCGACCATCACGATGAGTCCTTTGCCGAAGGGGCCGAGCTACTCAAGGCAATTGCTCACCCGCTTCGCCTAGCGCTGCTCGTCTCCATGATGGACGAGCCGCGCTGCGTGCACGAGCTCGTCGAGGCAACGGGTGCGACCCAACCCATGGTCTCCCAGCACCTGCGAGTACTGCGCGGCGCAGATCTTCTCGACCGAGAACAACGCGGCCGCGAGGTTGTCTATTCGATAGCCGACGACCACATCAACCACATCGTGTTCGACGCGCTCGACCACGTTCAAACCGAAGGAAATCGACATGACTCCCACATGCACCAAACATGACGACCACCCACACGCCCACGGACCCGACTGCGGCCACCAAGCAGTGCCTCACGGTGACCACATCGACTACATCCACGACGGGCACGCCCATCGCGAACACAACGGCCACTGGGATGAGTGCGTGCCGGACAAGCACGTGACGCACAAAGACCACGATCACGTTCACGGTCCCGGCTGCGGCCACGAAGCCGTTCCACACGGTGACCACGTCGACTACATCCACGATGGACATCGCCATGCACTCCACGACGGCCACTGGGACGAGCACTAAACAACAAGCGCGCTCAGGCGTTCTGCAAGCTGAGCATCGCTGGCAAACAGTACGCCCCGGTGGTTCATGTTGGTCGAGTCTGCACGATTCAGGTCGAGTGGATCACCGTGGATATCGGTGGCGACGGCTCCCGCCTCATTGAGTAGGCATGCGGTAGCTGCGAAATCCCACACGCTGCCGCCGCCCGATGGCGCGGGGAACTTGAGGTAGCAGGCCGGCGGGTTGGCGAGCACCCCACACGCGTTGAGCACTCCACCGCGGGTTGCGTCGAGATCCACTCGCGTCAGCCCCATGTCGTGTGCGATCTTGCCCAACGCCTGGAGAACTTCGGCGTGGTTGTCCGAAGCCACAAAGCTACGGTCGGCAAACACCGACAGCACCTCGTCATTCGTTGGCGATGTGGTGGGCTGGGTGGCGAGCAGCGGCTGGCGGTCGCGAAATGCTCCTGCGCCGGAGATCGCGTGCAGCAGTGTCTCCTCGACCGGGTCATAGATCACGCCGAGCCGAGGGGTGCCGTCGCGCTCGACCAACGCAATGGAGACGGAGTAGCCGGACCTGCCCTCAATGAACGGCAAGGTGCCATCTAGTGGGTCGATGCACCAGAAGTAGTCGGCGGTCGCACGGCTGTGGTCGTCGTCTTGTTCCTCGGTCAACAGGCCCAGTTCGAAACGTGCGCGACTGGGATTGAGGATGCCGAGAATGATGTCCTCACTGCGTCGATCGACCTCGGTGACCACCTGGGACGCGAGGCTCGCTCCCCCGTCTTTGTGCTCGACCTCTCGCGGTCGCGATTCGCCGATCATCTGGCCTGCCTCAGTAGCGGCCGCGATCGCAAGGTCAGCGAGTTTGCTCAGGTCATCTGACGAGAGCCTCACAGGGCCTCCAGAACTTCGCGGGCGAGCCGTTCGCTATAGCGGTGAAGCTTCCAATGACCTGGGCTCCATCCTTGCAAGAAGCGATAGAAGTCGGTCCAGGCCACTGGGTACAGTGCCCGCCAGTCCTCCTCAAGTGCTGCGAAGTCGAGGTTCTTGCCGGACTTTTCCAGCGCAGCGTGCAGCAGCTCGAAGTAGCGATCGAGCAGGTCCGACTCCTTGGCCTCACTTTCGTCCTCGTCGAGGCAGCTACTGATGAAATAGGCAACGTCCTTCATGCCACAGCCGCCGCCCACGTATTGGAAATCGACTGCCGCGGCGTGGCGGCCGTTACCCGAGAAGCAGAAGTTCGCAAGCTTCGCATCGCCGTGGACGAAAGTCTGAAACGCGCTGTTGGCGAGTCGCTGGTCGATGACTGCCGCTGCGTCCTTTAAGGGGCCTTCTGGCAAGGCAGCGAGTTCGTCGGGGCGCGTGGCGAGATGCCAATAGGTGCCGGTGGTCCACAGCTCATCGGGGCGCTCGCCCATGAAGGTGGCGTGGAAACTAGCCAGCCACGACAGGCAAGCATCGAGCTCAGAATCGCTCACCCGCTGGCGTCGTCCAGCAAAGCCCGAGCCGTCGAGGTCTTCCATCACCATGATGACTTGGCCGGGCTCGCTGTCCAGGGCCAGACGGCGCGGGACGCGACACGCCTCTGAACACCGTTGGGCGTAGCGCTCGTACCATGTCGTCTCGACTCGATACGACGCCAGCTTTCGTTCGTGGGACCGGTCGGAGTTCCAGCCGCGAGGATGATCCTGCTGGTCGGGCCAGCGCACGTGCTTGACAATCACGCTCGGCTGCGCCCCGCCGTCGAGGTGGCAGCGCACGATCTGTCCGTAGCCGCTCCAGAGACTCTGAACAATCTCCGTGTCGACGATTGCTTTGGCTCCGGTGGCCTCGAGCACAACTGCCTGAGAGCCGACATCCACGTGGTTAGGTTTGGTCACTAACCAACATCTTGGCCTACTGCGCTGCAGCTCGCTCGGCTGCCTCAGCCCGCGCAATGGCGTCAGCTAAGTCTTGACGGGTTCCGTCGAGTTGGCTTTGAAGCAGCTGCATCTTGTGGTGTGCACGATCTCGTTGTGCGAGCGCTCGAGCTCGATCGGCGCGAAGCCGCGACCTCACCCGAGGCAGCGGCTCGCCTCGTTCACGGCCCGAATCGCTCTTGCGAACAGCACGAGCAATGGCGCCCGAAATCGGCCCGTCGCTCGCTGGATCGTGGTCGGCGTCATGCTCCACGATCGTTATGTCAACGACGTCGCGGCTTGACGGACTGGTTGGTGAATCCGCCCTAGACGTGTGACTCACGATGCCATTTTGCCACTGTCGAGGCTCAATGTTCAGCTTTTCAGCAAAACTGTTACGCAAAACGAAGGCGTCGACGTGCCCTCCACTAGCGAATGACCCATTCGCGCGCAGTGACGGGTGACCTTTATGAAACCCGCTGACTGTGAACTATCGTGGAGAGTTCGCCTTTTGGAAAGTTCCGATGTGACCACAATTGATTCCCCCCCGTCGAGCCTCGACGGATTTCGGTCCCTCGGACTTCGCTCTGAGTTGCTTGAGTCGCTCGACGCACTCGGCTTTGAGAAGCCGACGCCCATCCAACGCGAGGCAATCCCCGCGTTGATGAGCGGCGTTGATGTTCTCGGCCAAGCCGCAACCGGCACGGGAAAGACCGCCGCATTCGGCATCCCCGTCCTGAACGGTATTGATCCCGGTTCTCCGACGACCCCGATCGCGTTGGTCCTCACGCCAACACGCGAACTGGCCGTGCAGGTCAGCGACGCGATGACCGCAATGGGCAAGAAGCAAAAGATCAAGGTTGCTCCCGTCTACGGCGGTCAGCCGATTGGGCGCCAGCTCGACATGTTGCGCCGCGGCGTGCACATCGTGGTGGCTACGCCGGGCCGTGCGATCGATCACCTCAAGCGTGGTTCGCTCGATCTCGACGGAATCCAAACCGTCGTACTCGACGAGGCCGACGAGATGCTCGACATGGGCTTCACCGAAGACATCGAGCTGATTCTGTCGAACACGCCGCAGTCTCGCCAGACCGTGATGTTCTCGGCAACGATGCCCCCTCGCATCAAGTCGATCGCGAATCGCCACCAAAACGATCCGGTGCTCGTCAAGATCAGCGCCGACGATGCTGCTGCGGCGAGCAAGCTAATCGAGCAGCGGGTGTACGTGGTGCAAAAGTTCCACAAGCCAGCGACGTTGGGTCGAATTCTTGAGTTCGAACAACCGACTTCAGCAATCGTGTTTTGCAAGACCCGCACCGACGTTGACGAACTGACCGTTGCCATGAATGGCCGTGGCATTCGCTCCGAAGCGTTGCATGGCGGCATGGACCAAGCCCAGCGTGATCGGGTTATGGGCCGTTTGCGCGATGGCACCGCAGAGCTGCTGATCGCCACCGATGTCGCCGCACGAGGCCTCGATGTCGACACGCTGACTCACGTCATCAACTACGACGTACCAACGCAGCCCGAGAGCTACGTCCATCGCATAGGGCGAGTTGGCCGTGCGGGGCGCGCTGGTGTTGCAATCACCTTGGCAACGCCTCATCAGAAGCGGCACCTCGACAACATTGAGCGTTTGACCAAGCGGACGGTGTCGGTTCTTCCCGTGCCGACGCTCGCAGATCTTCAAGAACGCCGTCGTGCAGCGTTGGTCGAAGCCGTGCGCGAAACGCTTGGCGCCGACGACCTCGACGACTTCCAACATGTTCTGTACTCGCTGAAAGGCGAGGCTTCCGAGCGCGACGTTGCTCTCGCCGCAATCAAGCTTGCTCAACAAGCACAGCGGACGGTTGCTGATGACACCGAGATTCCCGATGCCTCCTCGCACTTCTCCAGCTCAGGCGCCAAGAAGGGTCGCGGCAACCGCAACCGCTCAGATCGCAACGATCGCGGCGCGAAGTCCGGTGGCCGACCCCAAAAGGGTGGCCGCACCGCCGACGCGAACACCGGCTTTGTCTACATCGGCGTTGGCGCACGCGGCGGCGTTCGCCCCGGAGACCTCGTTGGCGCAATCGCCAACGAGACCGGCATTTCGGGCAGCGACATTGGCCCGATCCGCATCTCCAACCACTACTCAGTAGTTGGCGTGCCCGACTCGTCGGTCGACGAGGTCGTAACAGCGATCAAGAAGTCGACCGTCAAAGGCAAGAAGGCCAAGGCCCGACGCTTCGTCGAGAACAAACAATCGGCGCAACGTAGCTAGCGGTCGCCTTTGGCGTGGTTGTCGCCGCGGTTGATCATTTGTCCGTTGGGCAG
>CAZMYN010000092.1:0-11847 GCA_964570495.1 uncultured Acidimicrobiales bacterium
GGGACAAGACCCCACCGCCACCGACCATCCCGCAGGCTGCAATCGACGACACCGTTGCTCGCTACACCGAGGGCTACGAGAGGATCACCGGCAAGTCGCTTGCGGATTGGCCCGGAGCAACCGCCTGAGCCGCGCAAAACGTTGAGCCTGACACGGCTCGATACACCATCTGAACCAGTAGGTTTGAACCATGCAGTTTCACGCAGTCATCGACATCCAGCTACACCCTGGCATTGCCGACCCGCAGGGCTCGACGATCGAGCGGGCGCTGCCCACCCTCGGCTTCGAGGGCATCAGCAAGGTACGCGCTGGCAAGAGCATCCACCTCGAGATCGAAGCGGCCGACGCTGCTGAAGCCGAGGCTCAACTTGCTCAGGTGTGCGAGCAGTTCCTCACCAACCCGGTCATCGAGGGCGCGCAGATTCAGGTCCTCGACACTGCGGGAGCAAGCTAGTGGCTCCGAGAATCGGCGTCGTCCGGTTTCCGGGCACCAATTGTGAATTCGACACGGTCGAAGCGGTCAACGCGCTCGGCGGCAGCGGCGAGATCCTCTGGCACGGCGATACCTCGCTCGGCAACGTCGACGCGGTCATCATCGCTGGCGGGTTCGCGCACGGCGACTACTTGCGACCAGGAGCGATCGCTCGGTTCAGCCCCATCATGAAGCCCATCATCGATTCAGCAACTGACGGCATGCCCGTCATTGGAATCTGCAACGGGTTCCAGGTGCTCACCGAAGCCGGGCTGCTTCCTGGTGCGCTACAGAAGAACTCGGGACTCAAGTTCATCAACGACTGGCAGATGCTGCGTGTCGAGACCGCCAACTCGGCGTTGACCTCGGCAGCCGAAGTTGGACAAGAGCTCAACATCCCAATCAACCACTTCGAAGGCAACTACACCTGTAGCCCCGAGACACTCGCCGAGCTGCAGGCCAACGATCAGATCGTGCTCACGTACCAGCCAAACCCAAACGGCTCGGTCGGCGACATCGCGGGTGTCTGCAACGAAGGTCGCAACGTCGTGGGGCTGATGCCTCACCCCGAGCGCGCCAGCAACGAACTCCTCGGATCGACCGACGGCAACGTGCTGCTCCAAAGCGTCCTCGATTCGGTTTCTGTCAGCGCCTAGCGACGAGATTAACTCGCAAGCGGTAATCGCCGCGACGTACATTGGGTCATGGAGACACGGCCCACCATCGTTCTCGTTCATGGGGCCTGGCATGGGTCGTGGTGCTGGGACGACGTCGCAGCCGCCTTGCGTTCGGCCGGCTACGAGGTGCTGGTCCCGGACCTCCCTGGCCATGAGACACCCGGGTCTTCGGCGCGCTTCGCGAACAGCCTCGGAAGTTACGTCGAGCACGTGGACCAACTCGTCGAATCCATCGATGGCGACGTCGTGCTCGTCGGACATTCAATGGGCGGTCTGGTGACCCAGCGAGTGTGTGAGGGTCGCACCGTTGCCCACGCCGTGCTCGTCGCGTCGATTCCTCGAAAGGGAGCTGGCGGTGCCCTTGGCCGCTTGGCGCAGAATCACCCCGAGCAGCTCTTCGAGGCGGCGAAGTCCCTGAGTCTGTGGCCGTTGGTCGCTACTGACGAGCGCGTTCGCGGGCACTTCTTTGGTAGCGGTGCCAGCAGCGAAGCGGTCGAAAGCGCTGGCTCACGGATGCAGAACGAGTCGCTAGTCGCCTTCGTGTCGATGATCCTGCGCTGGCCCCGGCCCGAGAACGTCACGTCGCCGGTGTCGGTCGTCGCTGCGACTCAGGACGGAATCTTCACCCTCGCCGAACAGGCCGACTTAGCAAAGACGTACGGCACCGAGCTCGTCCAGATCGATTGTGGCCACGACATCATGCTCGAGCCCCAACACACCGAGCTCGTCGAGCTGATTATCGATCGGGCTGGTGGCTAGCCGCGCGACCCCGCCATCGAGGTCAACTAGATGCAGACGAGGTCGTCGCTGACGCCGCGGGCACAGATTGGCCAGCGGCTAACCCGAAAGACCTCGAGGCCGAGGATGTTCTCTCCGTCATCGTCCGTCAGGAAGTTGACGCCGATCGCTACCCGGTACCCACTTACAGAGTCGTCTTTGAGGCCGGTGATGTCGTAGGTGCCCTCGGCGCTGCTTGCGTCGATCCCGGCGCCGTCGACCTGGGTAATCGTGCGGTCGCTGTCGAAGCCGTAGGAATCGGCGATGGTCTCAACGATCTCGTCGAAGGTCTCCGCCATCAAGCCTCGGTTCTCCGCGTCGTCTTCGCGGGCTCCCAGTCCAGGGGTCGGCAATCGTTCGTCTGAAAGAAACGAGCTGCTCACCCACGCGCCGGTCGTCCTCACGGTCGACTGGATTTCCCACCAGTCAGAACCATTCGCCACCGCACACTCACCAGTGGTGAAGACCAGGCTGTTGAAAGGCAACACGCCGAGGATCTCGCTCGACACGCCAGCGTCGTCACGCACGTTGAGCCCGCCGTCGGGATCGTCGATTGCGACGTCGACGAAATAGATCTCTTCGCTTGGAGCATCACACGTCGCTGGTTCGACGGGTTCCACACTCTCCGGAGGCGGGTCTACGGGTTCTGGGTCTTGTTCTTCCTCCGGTTCCGGGCGGGGCTCGTCGCCGGGGGTGACCGTCTCTTCAATAGGCGGCGCGTCGGTCCCCAGCTCGTTCGAAGGTTCGGGGTCGTCCAGCCCGATGGGCTCGGCCTCGGCGGAGACCTGCTCGGGTACGTCGTCAGCGAGCTGGGTCTGGGCGGTCGTTGTGGGGGAGTCCTCCACAGCAGCGAGAGATTCTGGTGTATCGGAGGAGCTGCACGCTGAAGCAAGGAGGGCGACAGCGAAGATCGCAGGAAGAAGCCGTTTGTTGCTCATGAAGCCATTATCGGTCTGGTACCGGTTTGGGTTAGCCCCTCCTTCTAACTCACGACGAATAGTCGGGATGGGTTCGTTCTACCTGACGCAAGATAGCCATCCAGTCTCGATACATATAGCCGTGGCTGTCGTCGTGCTGCTGCTTTGTGAATCGTGCCTGCTTCTTCAAGACGAAGACCGGGTTGTCGGTGGCCGACAACGTTGCAACCTGCATCTGGCAGGCCATCTCGGCGTAGTACATCGCGCTAAATGCTTGTGGCACGGTCGTGCCGGCGGTGAGCAGCCCATGGTTCTCTAAGAGCAAAAGTTCATGGTCGCCGAGATGCTCGATCAGCCGCGGACCTTCTTCGTCGTCGAGCGCGATTCCCTCGTACTGGTGCCTACCAAAGTCGTCGTAGAAGCGAAGCGCATGTTGCGAGATGTGAAGAAGGCCGTGCCGGTCGTTGCAAACAGCAACGCCAGCAACGGTGTGGGTGTGCATCACCGAGTTGATCTCCGGTTTGCCGCCCAGCAACGAAGCGTGGATCGTCACGCCAGCGGGGTTTACCGACACTCCATCTTGCGGGGATGAACCGTCGACGCCGAGCTTGACGAGGTTGCTTGCGGTCACCTCGTTGAAGAACAGGCCTTCCGCCAAGATCAGGTAGGCATTGGGCTCGCCGGGAACTCGGGCACTGAAGTGAGTGGCGCCGAGGTCATGCCAGCCCAACTCGTAGGCGTAGCGATAAGCGGCTGCTAATTCGACCCGGGCTTCCCATTCGGTTGTTGGGGCTGTCCATCGTTCGAGCACTAGTACGGCACCTCTCCGGTGATGGCCAGGCGGTACATCTCACGGCGGAAGCCGCCGTAGTCGGCAATTGCATAGTGCGTGGTTGTTCGATTATCCCAAAGCATGATCGTGTTTGGCTCCCACACGAGGCGTGCGGTCATTGCAGGCGACTGGGCCCAGTTGAAAAGGAACGCCAAGATGCCAGCGCTTTCATCCTCGGTGCAGCCTTCGATCTGCACGCTGTAGGCCTGGTTGACGAACAGGGCGTGTTTCC
The DNA here is from genome assembly GCA_964570495.1 of uncultured Acidimicrobiales bacterium. GTDB lineage: Bacteria > Actinomycetota > Acidimicrobiia > Acidimicrobiales > SHLQ01 > SHLQ01. The sequence goes on from CAZMYN010000092.1 coordinate 3,908, forward strand.
CTGTTGTTGGGTGAGTGCGCTTGATTGGGTGAAAGTGTTCGATGCGGTCCTGAGTGATGCCGAAATTCACCGCCGCGTAGTCGCCCTTGCGGGTAATGGGAACCTTCTGGCCAAGGCCAGTGGCTGCGTGCAGGCATCGTCGCCCGTCGAGCATCTCTTTGAACGCAGGCGAGAGCATCTCCCACGCCAACTCCATATTTGCAAACAGCGTGTCGCCTCCAACGGGTGGCAGTTCCTTGCCCCACAAAATGGTGATGCCACCGGGTTGTTCGAGGTATGTGCCGTCGCTGTGCCAATCGCCCCCGAAGTTGTAGGACTCGTCATCGGGTTCCCGGATCAGGCCCATGATCTCGGGGTGCTCAGGCACCGGCGGTTCGACGAAGGGGTCGATAGCAAGGTCGCCTAGCCGGGCACCAAACGCTGCGTACTGGGCGAAGGTCAGATCTGGGGACTGTCCCCGAAGCATGACTGCTTTGTAGGTGTGCAGGAGCGACTGGATCTCGGCGAAATCAGCCTCGGTGAGGTTGGTGATGTCGATGCCGGTCACGTAGGCACCCATCGCTCCGGCCACGGGGGTCACGTCGCAATTGAACTGGTCGCCAACATCTGGGTGCTGGGTCTTTGACTGCGCCGACCAGATGTTTTGCATGCTCATGGGGGAAGCGTATAAGACAGCGGCGGCCAGGGAAGAGACTCTGATTTCCGCACGAGCAGATTGCTACGAGCGAAGGTCACAGGCCCGAAGTGAACAACTTTGCTCGCGGCAAGTTAGGTTTAATTTACGTGACCGAACCTCTTCATCGTGCCCTTGGACTGACTGACGACGAGGCCGAGAGTATCGACGAGATTTTGGGCCGGGAGGCCAATCCGCTCGAGCTTTCGATGTACTCGGTGATGTGGTCCGAGCACTGCTCCTACAAGTCATCGCGCATACACCTCAAACGTCTTCCAACCGAAGCGCCGTGGGTCTTGGTCGGCCCCGGCGAGAACGCTGGCGTCGTCGACCTCGGCGACGGAATCGCCGGTGCGTTCCGCATCGAGAGCCACAACCACCCCTCCGCCATCGAGCCCTACCAAGGCGCAGCGACCGGCGCCGGTGGCATCTTGCGCGACATCTTCACGATGGGCGCTCGCCCGATTGCGTTGATGGACCCGCTGCGCTTTGGCCCCATTGACGATGCCCGCAGCCGCTGGATTGCCGAAGGTGTCGTCAGCGGAATTTCCGGCTACGGCAACTCGGTCGGCGTTCCCACGGTCGGCGGCGAAACCATCTTCGACCCGACCTACAAAGACAACCCGCTCGTCAACGTGTTCTGCCTCGGCACCATGCCGACCGAACGCCTCGTTCTCGGCGAAGCGACCGGCCTCGGCAACGTGGCGATCCTGTTTGGATCATCGACGGGCCGCGACGGTATCGGCGGCGTCAGCGTGCTCGCGTCGGCCGGATTCGACGACTCCGAAGACGACAGCGCAAAACGACCAAGCGTGCAGGTCGGCGACCCCTACGAAGAGAAGCGTCTCATCGAGGCATGCCTCGCGCTGCTCGACGAGGGCCTCGTCGTTGGCATCCAAGACCTCGGTGGCGCGGGCTTTGTCTGCGCCACGTCCGAGACTGCCTCGCGCGGCGGCATGGGTATGGACGTCGATGTCACTGCGGTGCACCGCCGCCAAGAAGGCATGGAGCCCTTCGAAGTCATGACGAGCGAGAGCCAAGAACGAATGCTCGCCATCGTCGAGCCCGATGGCGTCGACCGCGTCCTTGAACTATGTGCGAAATGGGAAGTTCAAGCGTCGGTCGTAGGCAAGGTCGTCGAAGGCGGAGCGCTACGCATCCTCGATGGTTGGGACGGCGAAGAGCTCGCCAACATCCCGGCCTCGTCACTGCACGACGCCGCTCCGCTCTATGACCGACCCATGGAACAGCCCGACCGTTCCGGCGAAACCGACCCCGCTTCGCTCGATGCTCCCGCCGACATCTGGGCCGATCTCACGGGCATGCTCATGGACACCTCATGGGTCCACAACCAATACGACAGCCAGCTGTTCCTCAACACGGTCATCGGCCCCGGCAACGACGCCACGCTGCTGCGCCTCAAGCACCCGACCACCAACGTCGACACCGGCCGCGGCATCGGGCTAACGACCGACGGCAACCACCACTGGTGCATCGTCAACCCGTTCCGCGGAACCGCGATGACCGTCGCCGAGTCGGTGCTGAACCTTGCATGCGTCGGAGCCAAGCCACTCGCGCTCGTCAACAACCTGAACTTCGGCAACCCCGAGCACCCCGTCACGATGTGGCAGCTCAGCCAAGCCGTCGACGGCATGGCCGAAGCGTCCAACGCGTTCACCGTGCCTGTCGTTGGTGGCAACGTCAGCCTCTACAACGAAGCAAACGGCAACAACATCGACCCCACTCCGGTCGTTGGCATGCTCGGCATGACCGGCCAGATCGAGCACGCCCCTCCGGGCATGGCGCTCACCGAGGGACATCGCATCATCGTTCTTGGCCCTGAGGGCGCCGGTCTTGGCGGCTCGTTGTGGGCCCGGGCCAACAGCGCCCAAGGCGGCGACCTTCCCGAGCTCGACTACGACATGCACCTACGTGTCGCCGAACTCACCCGAGGTCTCGTGAGCGGCGGCGTTGTCTCTGCAGCACACGATGTTGCTGGGGGCGGTTTGGGTGTGGCGCTTGCCGAGATGGCAATCGCTGGCCAGGTTGGGGTCATTGCGGCCCGAGTCAGTAGCCACGATGCGCTGTTCTCCGAAGCTCCGTCTCGGGTTGTCGTTGCCGTAGCGCCAGACAACATGCAGATCGTCGAGAACATGGCCGAACAGCTCGACGTTCCGTTCACCCGCCTCGGTCTCGCTCAGGGCGATCAGATCTCCTTCAAGGGCCTCGTCGAAGGATCGCTCGAAGATGCCACGAACGAGTGGCGAAACCGACTTCCACATGCGATGGGTGCCTAGCTATGTGCGGCATCTTTTGTGTGTACGCCCCGGGCAAGAAGGTCGCTCACCTGACCTACCTTGGCCTCTATGCGCTGCAACACCGCGGCCAAGAGTCCGCTGGCATGGCGGTCAGCAATCTCGACGACGTGATGGTCGTCAAAGAAATGGGCCTCGTCTCCAACGTCTTCGACGACCGGGCGCTCACGTCGCTTCCAGGCGACATCGCAATCGGACAGACCCGCTACTCGACGACCGGACACTCCCAATGGCGCAACGCCCAGCCGATCTACCGCGGTGTCGGCGATCTGCAGTTCGCGCTCGGTCACAACGGCAACCTCGTCAACACCGAACAGCTCGCCAGTGACGCCGGCATGTTGCCGGGAACGGTGGCAAGCGACTCGGACCTGGTCAGCGAACTGATCGCGCGCGAACTCTTCGGGCAATCGAGCACGACCGAGAACCCGTTGCTTCACGCGATGAGCGAAGTTCTGCCAAAGCTCCAAGGAGCCTTCTGCTTCTCGGCAATGGACCAGACGCAGATCATTGGTGTTCGCGACCCGAACGGCTTCCGTCCGCTTTCGCTCGGTCGCCTCGACGATGGGGGATGGGTACTCGCATCGGAAAGCCCCGCCTTCGACGTGGTCGGCGCCACGTTCGTTCGTGAACTCGACCCCGGCGAAATGGTCATCATCAACGAAGACGGCATCACCTCGACTCGGCCATTCGACGATGCGGTCGTCGACCCGAAGCTGTGCTTGTTCGAGTTTGTCTACTTCGCCCGCCCCGACTCGACGCTCTACGGCCAAAACGTCCACCAAGCCCGAGTACGAATGGGCGAGGCGCTCGCCGAGCAGGCCCCCGCCGAGGCCGACCTGGTCATGGGCGTACCCGAATCGGGAATTCCCGCAGCGGAAGGCTTTGCCAAGGCAAGCGGCATCCCGTTCGGTCACGGCCTCGTCAAGAACCGCTACATCGGCCGAACGTTCATCGCCCCCAACCAAGAGCTCCGTGCGCTCGGTGTACGGATGAAACTCAATCCGTTGCGCGAGAACATTGCGGGCAAGCGACTGGTCGTGGTCGACGACTCGATCGTTCGCGGCACGACCACCAAGGCAATGGTGGCAATGCTGCGAGAGGCCGGAGCTACCGAGATTCATCTGCGAATCTCCTCGCCGCCATATCGCTGGCCATGCTTCTACGGAATGGACACCGGCTCGCGCAGCGAACTTCTCGCCGCCGACCTCAGCGTCGAAGAGATTCGCCAGTACATCGGCGCCGACTCGATCACCTACCTCAACCTCGACGCGCTACTCGAATCGACTGGCGCCACCAAGGCCGGGTTCTGCGATGCGTGCCTGACCGGCAACTATCCAATCGAGATCCCGGTCAACCTGTCGAAGAACGTGCTGGAAACAACCGACGAGCGATCCGACAAGAACTCGATTGCCCACTCGTTGCAGGACGACGACGGTTCGCCAACCGATCGGCCGTTGTTCGACGCTCCGGTCACCGAGTAGGGAGAGCCCTATGTCCAACAGCTACAAAGACGCCGGCGTTGACATCGAGGCTGGCGAAGCCGCTGTCGAACGGATCAAACCGCTGGTGGAATCGACCGACCGGCCGGGAGTCACCGGCGGTATCGGCGGCTTTGGTGGTTTGTTCGATCTCGCCGCTGCAGGACATGACGGGTCGATGCTCGTGTCATCGACCGACGGTGTTGGCACCAAGGCGCTCGTCGCGACCATGACCGGACGATTCGACACCATCGGAATCGACCTCGTCGCGATGTGCGTCGACGACCTGGTCTGCCAAGGCGCCGAACCGCTGTTCTTTTTGGACTACGTGTCGGTCGGAGCGCTCGATCCTGAGCAAATGGAAGCACTGGTCGGCGGCGTCGCAGACGGATGTCGCCAAGCCAACTGTGCTCTCGTCGGTGGCGAGATGGCCGAACACCCCGGAGTCATGGAACCAGGCGAATTCGACCTGGTCGGATTCTCGGTCGGCGCCGTCGCGCCCGACGCGGTCATCACCGGCGAACGGGTCGCTGTCGGCGATGCCATCGTCGGAATTGCTTCACCCAACCTTCGTTCGAACGGCTTCTCGCTCGCCCGCAAACTCATGTTCGAAACTGCGGGCCGATCGCTCGACGATCCCGCATGGGACGGCGCCACCGTGACCGTTGGTGAAGCCCTCCTCGAACCATCGGTCATCTACACACCTGCTGTTCTTGCTGCCGCGAAGAAGTTCGACGTTCGAGCAGTCGCCCACATCACCGGTGGAGGTTTGCCAGGCAACCTCAACCGCGTGTTGCCCGCAATTGCAGACGCAGCGATCGACACATCGAGCTGGGGTGTGCCGCCGATCTTCACCGAACTCCAACGCATCGGTGACATCGACACCGCCGAGATGTTCCGCACCTTCAACATGGGTATTGGTATGACGCTCGTCGTTCCGCCCGCCGAAGTCGACGCTCTGAACGACCTGCTTCTCGAACACGGTCACCCGTCGGTGCAGATCGGTGAAATCACCGCCGGCACCGGCGTCGTAAACCTGACCTAACGCCAAGGTTGTCCGCAGTTCACACGATCTCCTCGTCGACGTCGTCGGGAACCATCCCGCCACCGCCGTCGTCGACCCCGCGAAGGTAGCTACTCAGCGTGCCTCCGGCGAGGTGGTACGCCTCAAGCAACCATTCGCCAATCTCGTCGTCAATTTCCTCGGGGTCGTCGACATTGATCACATGGAAGTGCTTCTTGCCGTAGTCGGCGACCTTGCGCGACAGTCGCCCGCTTTCGAGTCTTCGCCCGAGGTGAAAGCCGAGGGCCGTCCACTTCGTCTTTGCGCGTAGCTCGGCGAACATCGGCCCGTTCTTCAACAAGATGCCAATGCCGATCGGATCGACAATCAGCCCATCGAGATGCTCGATCCTTGCCAAGACCGCCTCGAATACCGGCTGCTCAAACGGCCGCGCAGCAGCAAAATACTCCTCCACCGACACCGCGGGTTCGCAGGTCATGTGACTCTGGTTCTTCTTGCCGAAGATCCGCTTGCATTTCGGACAAGTCCATCGTGTGGTCATGTGATTTGGAGGATAGAGGCGACGCGTGAAGAGCTGTCGCGCATTGTCATCGAATACATGGGCTGACCGACGTTGCCCTATACTCTGCCGTTGCCCCGACCGTCCCCGATCGAGCAGTTGCGAGTCCAAATGCAAGTTCTCTTTTCCGAAGATGCGCAAGATCCCGTCCTTGTAATGCAGGTCCGATCTTGAGCGCTCCACTCGATAGCCGAGTTGTTCGGATCGTTCGTTGGCTTCTGGCACAGGACGCACCGGCAAGTACCGCGCAGCTCGCGACCGACCTCGTTCTCACCGAGCGAGCCGTTCGCTACCGCCTCTCGGCCGTAGAGAATTTCCTGCTTTCACACGGCGTTTCCCTACAGCGGCAGCGCGGGGCGGGCCTCTCGATCGTCGGCGACGACGGCGCTCGTGCTCAGATCGCCGCCGATCTGGATGCCCAGACCGCGGCGCCCCGTGTGTATGCCCCCGGAGAGCGAGAGCACCTTCTGCTCGATGCGCTTCTCTGGAACCACCCGAACACGCTCTCGCTCGAACAGGTCAACGAGGAACTCGAAGTCTCCACGACCTCGGCGCGTCGCGACCTCAAAAAGTGCGAGCCGTGGCTTGAACGCATGGGTCTTCCGGTCGTGCGGAAGCCCGGTCATGGCATTGCGCTCTTAGGTTCTGAACAACGCGTCCGGCGAGCTCTCGTACAACTGTTTCTCCAGGCCGTGCCCGGAGATGTGCTGGACGAGCTCATGACCGGCCCATTGGCCGACGCGAGCCTGCTGAAAGTACGCGTGCCTGCGGGCCTACGCGATCGCCTTGGGTGCCTTCCGATTGAACGGGCCGCGAAGGCCATTCGCGAATCGCCGGTGCGTGACCGACTTGCACGCAGCAACGGCGAACTCATCTACACGCTGTATCTCTCGATCACGATGCTTCGAGTCGCCTCAGGGCGCGCGATCGAACTCGAACCTGGCGAGCTAGCGCCGCTTCAGGGCCTACCGGTGTCGAGCTCGGTCCACGACCTCGCCGACACCATGCACTTCGAAGACGGTTCCGTGCTCGACGAGGGCGAAATTGCTGGACTAACCGAATACTTGCTCGGCTTCGAAGCACTCGTGACCGAAACGGTGTCGCTCAAGGTCGAGCAGCTCGTGAGCAGCATCCTGGATCACGCCAGCCAGGAGCTGCACGTCAACCTGGTCGACGATCACGAGCTGCGACAGCGCCTCGAGAGACACCTCACTCGGCTCACGGTTCGTCTGCGGTACGGGCTCCCTGTGTACAACCCCATTCGTAGTCAGGTGGCCGGTCGCTATCCCGAGGTTCAAGCAGTCGCCGAAGACCTAAGCGGGATGCTCGTCGAGCACTTCGGCGTACCTCTCCAGGCAGACGAGATTGGGTTCATCACCATCTACCTCGCCGGAGCAATCGACCGCGGACATCTACAACCCCGCCGCCGGGCAATGGTGGTTTGCCCCTCGGGAATGGCTGTTGGGTGGATGTTGATGTCCCGCTTACACGCTGAATTTCCTGCGCTCGGATTCGTCGAGGTGCCGTCACCGGCGTCCTATGAGCAAACCGACGACCTATCGGACATCGACTTCATCATCTCGACAGTTCCCCTTGTTGACAGGGGCGTTCCGGTCGTCGTTGTTGGGCCAGTCATATCCCAATCGGACGTTCGTCTCATCGCCGGTGTGATCTGAACGGCCACGCCCGTACGAAAGACAAACATCTCGACACTCAGAATGAGTTCGGTCGCGTGCATTACGTGTATGTCCCGGCTACCATGACTGCGCTCACCTCCTGAGGTGAGAGTGTCTTCCCGCAAGGGAAACACAAGAAGGTCCCGTGGTGAAGTCAGGAGTTCACGCCGCCCTGTCAAGGCGGAGGTCGCGAGTTCAAATCTCGTCGGGACCGC
>CAZMYN010000093.1:0-9799 GCA_964570495.1 uncultured Acidimicrobiales bacterium
CCCTCTGCAAACCCGACAACACCCACAAAACCGACGGCCCACCACTCACCCAACGCGGCGACGACTTGGACTAGCCCGCGCGGAAGACTCCGGGGTCGACCTCGACGGCTTCGCCTCGGTCGATCATGCGGGCGAGATGCAGTTCAGCGGTGCGACGCTCGACGGTTTCGACAAAGGGAATGTCGACGTGGGGTCGATAAACAAAACGCTTCTCGGCCATCTCGTCGAGCGTTCGGGGCTCGGCCAAATAGTCGAGCATCTCTCCATGTCGCCTACCAATGACCGAGTGGAACTTGTCGAGCATCTCTAGAAAGGTCTCGCGGCCTTCGATGACACCCTTTTGGTGGAAGGTCACGTAGTAGTCAGCGTCGACATCACGAACGACTTTCAGGCTTTCCTCGAACTGATCGAGGTCGCTCCAAACATCGCCGTAGTACGGGCCGAACCCGCTCAGATCGATGTCGGACAGAAAGAACACCCCGCCGTCGATATGAAAGCCGCTATGGCCGCGGGTGTGGCCGGGCAAGTGCATGGCGGTGACGTTCAGATCACCGAGGTCGAACACGTGCCCGTCGGTGAAACCCTGAGCATCGGGGCGCGGCGAGTAGTGCATCTCTTCAACAAAGCTCACGGCCTGCGCGGCACGCACCTCATCGGAGAAGCCAAAGACATCGAGCAATCCGTCAAGACTTTGCGCGGCCGCGAGATCTTCCTCGTGAATGTGCACCCGGGCGTCGGTGAACAGGCCGTTGCCGGGAAGATGGTCTTCGTGACCGTGTGAGTTCACGACTGCGTCGACATGGATCGGCGCGCCGCCCTTAGCGACGACCGTTACCGACGGATCGATGAGGATCGACTCGCCCGAACCACGAACAAGCACCGAGTTGCCGCTCGGATAGGCACCCCGCGCAGCCCCTTGCAGAACGCTCACCTGGTCGGTGAGCTTCAGCTCTTCTGTTCCCCAATCGACAATCCCTGCAGCCATGGGTGCAGCGTAGGGCTGCCATCATGGAGAACATGACCCGGCCGCGCTTTCACCTCGCCATACCCGTTGACGACCTCGCGGCGTGTCGCAGCTTCTACGGCCAGACACTCGGGCTAGCCGAAGGGCGTTCGGCCGAGCATTGGGTCGACTTCGATATGTTCGATCACCAGTTGGTCATCCACGAGGTGGCAAGCCTCGGCGTCGACCGTGTGGCCGGAACCAATCCGGTCGACGGCGACGCGGTTCCCGTCCCTCACTTCGGTGTGCTGTTGTCCCCGGCCGACTGGCACACGCTCGCCGCTCGTCTTCAGGGCGCCAACGTCGACTTCGTGATCGAGCCGCACGTCCGCTTCGAAGGCGAGGTCGGCGAGCAGCACACGCTGTTCTTCCTCGATCCCGCGGGCAACGCTCTCGAGTTCAAAGCCTTCGCCGATGACTCGCAGGTCTTTGCGACCTAACCCCGACTCGTAAACGATCTCGTAAGGATCCCGCGCGCCTGGCGTGCACCATCCTCACCAGAACCTGAGAGGTTGCGGCGTCGGATGCGGTTCGCCATGACTCCGAGCACGGCGACGAGGATGATCGCCCCGCCAACGAGGGTGCTGGCCGAGGCCGACTCCCCCATGAATAGCCAGACCCAAATCGGCGCGAGCACAACCTCGCTCATCAACAGCAACGCCGTCTCCGATGCGGGCACGACCCGCTGCGCAACGTTGAACGCCGCGAGCGGCACGGCGAGCAGAACGCTGCCAGCGAACAGGCCGGTCGCGGCGTCGCCCGCCGAGGCCTCGAACCCACCGGTGAACAGCACGACCAGCGTTCCGATCGTCATCAACACGAGCGCGCCGACGAACAAGGGAACCATCGGGTCGATTCGCTGCGTCGAACGCACGATCGTGGCGTACAGGCCAAACCCGATGGGGATCAGCAGGGCGAGGAAGCCGTAAGGCGAGACGTCGTCGGCGATCGACCCCCAGACCATAACGACGACGCCAACGATGCTCAGAGCGGTCGCGACGAGCACGGCGATTGCGGGCCGCTCTTTCATCACGAGCCAACTGAAGTAGGCGGCCGCGAGCGGTGACAGCGGCTGGAGCACGAGCACGAACGCCACCGATGCGAATTCGAGGGAGACGATGAACAGGATGTTCATCGCGCCAAGAATGAAGCCCGCAACGATGTGCGTCGGCAAAATGGTCAGTCGCTCGATCCGACCGCGATAGCGGACGCCCAGCACCACGGCAGCAACGGCCCCCATGCCGAGCCCGCGGTAGAACAGATACTCCCACGATCGAATTTCGACCGAACGGAACGCCAGCCCGCCAAAGCTAAAGAACACGCCCGCGAGAAGAACGATCACCGATCCGGTGCTGCGAGTGATCGGCGGGAGTTCCCGGTCGATTGGCGCAATGGTGCGAGCCATTTGGCTCACGGTACTGAACGCTTGTCCAGTTGGGTAATTTTCTTTTGGGTGAGCGGCTTAGCTCATCAGCTCGGGGAGCTGAGCAGCGATCTCCTCGGGCGTGGTGCGGGTGTCCCAGCGAGCGATTGTTTGACCTTGTGGGTTGACCAGGAACTTCTCGAAGTTCCAGCCAACGTCGCTCGACTCACCGCTGCCGGGCTGTTCGGCCTTCAGCTGCTGATAGAGCTCGGCTGCATTGTCGCCATTGACGTCGATCTTGGCGAACATGGGAAAGTTGACGTCGTAGTTCGATGACGCGAACTCGGCGATCTCTTCGTTGGTCCCGGGTTCCTGATTGCCGAACTGGTTGCTCGGAAAGCCAAGGACCGCAAGGCCGTCAACGTCGTTGTGGAGAGTACGCAGACCTGCGTACTGAGGCGTGGCGCCTCATTGGCTAGCGACGTTTACGCAGAGTGCGTACTGCCCATCGAACTGCGAGAAGTCGACTGGCTCACCGGCGATCGACTCCATCTGAATGTCGTGAAAGTTCATGAGCCGAATCTACGGGTTCTCGTGAGGATTACGCACGTCTCCCGTGCACCATCCTCGCTAGATCGCTATTTCAGGACGGAGGCGAAGAGAGCGGTGGTCTTGTCCCACGAGGTGCTTGCTGCCTTCTCGTGATAGTTCGGGCTGCTCGGCCAGCTGAACCCGTGGTCGGCGCCTTCGAAGATCGTCACCTCGACATGGTCGAGCGGGGCAACGACGTCGAAGAACTGCTGTTGCATCTCGATCGACTGCACTTGGTCGGCGGTGCCGATGCCCAAATAGAGAGGTTGTTTGAGAGTTGCGGCGGTGAGGTGCGGAGATTCAGGATCGTGCACGAGCATCGACGGATGCCACGATGCCCCGACCGCGAACTGATCGGGTAGCCGCCTCAGCGTTCGGTACACGGCGCGCGCTCCGAGGCAGAACCCGATCGTGCCGAGCTTCTCGCCGGGCTCCAGATCGACGAGCTCGAGGGATGAGTCGAGGTCGGCCTCGATTTGTTGGTCGGTCATCGCGCCGAACATTTCAACGATCTTCTGGCGAGCCTCGGGGGTTGTCTCATCGGCTTCAAACCCGATCATCCGACCAAAGCGGTGGTGCAGGTCGGGCATGACCACCCGATAGCCCTCGGCCGCCAGACGCTTGTTGAAGTCGTGCAACGATCCGCGCACACCAGGCGCGTCGTGAAAGTTGACGATTGTTGGGTAGCGCTCGCCGTCGTCGGGCTGGGTAACGGTCACCGCCATTGGGCCGTCGGTGGTTTCGGTGTCGATGATCTGTTCGGTGACGTTCATGACGAAAAGCTAGCCGCGACCCGATCCCGGGCGCTCAGTTGAGGGGCACGCAGACTCCTCGATACCCTTCGAAGGTCTCGTGAATTCCTTTATCAACGCCGCCGCACACACGCTCGACGACGCGGGCTACATCGCGGAGTGCCGCGAACAGCTCGACGCGAACGGCGCGCTGGTACTCCGCGGGTTCTTCACACCCGAGGCAATCGCGCAGGTCATTGCGCAATCCGCGTCGCGTGAGGCCGACGCCTACTACGCCGGGTCAACCCACAACGTGTACCTGACTCCCCCAAATCCCGAGCTCGGGAACGACCACACCTTCAACCGCCAAATCGTCAGTAGCAAGGGACTGATCGCCGACGATGAGATTCCCGATGACTCGCCCCTGCGGTCGGTTTACGACGATGCAGCGTTCCGCTCGTTCCTGTGCGGCGTGCTCGGCATCGACGAAATTCATCCCTACGACGACGCCCTGTCCTCGATCAACGTTCACTTCGCATCCGCGGGCAAAGAGCTGGGCTGGCACTTCGACAACTCGTCGTTCGCCGTAACGATGTTGCTGCAAGCCCCCGAGGGAGGCGGTCACTTCGAATACGTGCCGGCCGTGCGCGATGCCGACGCTGGCGATATGGCCTACGCCCGAGTGGCAGCGGTGCTCGACGGCGACGAACCGGTCAGCACGCTCGAATTCGAACCCGGCGACCTGGTCTTGTTCCGGGGCAGAAACGCCATGCACCGGGTGACGCCAACCGAAGGCGAGATCACCCGAATGCTGGTCGTGTTTGCCTACAACGATCAGCCGGGCATTGGCCTGTCTGAGTCGGCACTTCAGACCTTCTACGGCCGCACCTGAATTCACCCCTCCGGACTCGTTCTCTCCAGGGGTCGGCTACGGCTCGCCGTCGCCGATGGCCTCTTTGCGGCGGGCGACATATTCGTCGAGCGCAGCTAGGCGATCGTTGGGTAGCGCTGGTTCTTCGTACTCGGCCAACGCGACCTGCCACAAGGCCGTGGCACGTTCGGTTGCGGTGAGTCCGCCAGCGTCTTCCCACGCCCCGTTGTTTTGCCAGTCCGAGATCAGCGGCGCGTAGAACGCCGACTCGTAGCGTTCGAGGGTGTGCGCGTCGCCAAAGAAGTGGCCGCCGGTCGGCACCCGTTCCATGGCATCGAATGCGAGTGCCTCGTCGCTCACGTCAATCGGGGTGAGGAACTCCATCATCTGTTGAAGCATCTCGACATCGAGCACGAGCTTTTCATAGCTCGCCTGAAGTCCACCCTCCATCCATCCAGCCGCGTGGTAGATCAGGTTGGTCCCGCCGAGGATGCTTCCCCACAACGACATCTGCGTCTCGTAGGCCGCCTGCGCGTCGACGATGTTCGAGGCGCTCGAATTCGAGCTCCGGTACGGCAGGCCGTATCGGCGAGCGAGCTGACCTGACACGACATTTGCCTTGGTGTGCTCGGGTGTTCCGAACGCGGGCGAACCCGAGCGCATATCGACGTTCGAGGTAAACGAGCCGTACATGACGGGCGCGCCCGGTCGCGTCAGCTGCGTAAGCGCGATCCCGAAGAGAGCTTCGGCGTTTTGTTGAGTGAGGCCAGCGGCGAGCGTCACTGGCGTCATTGCACCCATCAACGTGAACGGAGTAACCGAAACGGCCTGGCCGAGGCTCGACATCTCCATGAGACCGTTCGCCATCTCTTCGTCGAAGCGACGTGGCGAGTTGACGTTGATAACGGTGATCACGCCGGGCGAGTCGGCCATCTCCTCGACGCTGCTTCCTCGACTGATCGCCATCATTTCGATGCCGTCGCGAGCACGAGCGCGACCGATCGACAGCGTGTGAAAGCACAGGTCCGACAGCACAAGGTTTGCTCGGTAGGTATCGAGATGGCGACTGTTCGCCGGAAGCTCGAGCGGAGCAGCGACCTGATTGCCGACGATGTGAATAGCGTTGAAGTAGTGGGCGAGGCGAATGAAGTTCTCGTAGTCGTCCATGTTCGACGGACGCCGACCGTTGATGGCGTCGTGCACCGACGGCGGACCAGCGACGAGGCCAAAGGCAACGTTGCGACCACCGAGCTCGATCTGTTTGTCGGGGTTTCGACTCGTCAGCGTGAAGCTCGACGGAGCGGTCTTGAGCGCCTCATCGATGATGTCGCGGCCGATCCGTACCATCTCGCCGTCGACGGTCGCGCCAGCGTCGGCGAACAACTGACGGGCTTCGGCACTCCACACTTCGATGCCGAGCTCTTCGAGAACCCGGACCGACGCGTCGTGGATTCGTTCGACCCCTTCGGGCTCAAGAATTGGAAACGGGCCGTGATGGTTTACGACCTGGCGCCACGGCAGCTGAGGAATGCGGGGCGCGTTTTGCGTGGACCGCGCACGTCCTCGTCGAGCCATGCCCCGCACCCTACTCACGAGCGAATAGTCTCGGGTCATGACAGACATTGACTTCTGGGTAGATCCCATTTGACCGTGGTGTTGGGTGACGGCTCGTTGGGTCGTCGACGTTGTACAGCCAGAACGTGATCTCAACATCACCTGGCAACCAATCAGTTTGCTCTTCAAGAACAATCCACCTGAAGACTCTGACTACTTCGCCCCGGTGAACCACACGCACAAGTTGCTGCGCGTGTTCGAAGCGTTGAACGACGCAGAGGGCAACGACGCGGCATTCAAGTTCTATTGGGAAGGTGGACGACACATCCACCACGACGGCGATCACGAAGTCACCGCGGAAACTATCTTGGCCGGTGCTGGCCTCGATAAGTCGTTCGCCTCGGCCTATGACGACGACCGCTGGGATGGCGTCATTCGCGAGAAGATGGGCGTAGGCCTTGGTCTTGTTGGCGCCGACGTCGGCACGCCGATCATCGGCTTTGACTCAGACCACGGCAAGGTCGGAATCTTCGGCCCCGTGATCAGTCATGCACCGCAGGGCAAAGAAGGCCTAGCGCTGTGGGATGCGATGATCACCATGGCAACCATGGACGGATTCTGGGAGCTGAAGCGCACCCGCACCACTGGCCCAGAGTTCGGCGACCGTCCCTAAGAGCACACGCGCTTAGGAGCTTCGGAAGCTCTCCAACAATTCGAAGATGATCGTGCCGTCGCTTGTGGATCTCATGACGTGGCCTTCGCCCGGGAAAATCGTGACCTCGGCATCGCCACCGAGTCCGCTCAGCGTTGCGACGGTCTCTTCGGCTTGGGGTATCCAGCCGGTGTCCTCTCCGCCGACGAAAATGCGGACCGGCACGTCGGTGAGTTCCGCGAGCGCCGCCTGATCTTCCTCTGAGCGGGGGAACCCGGGAAACGCGATCATCGACCGGACCCGATCGGGGTTCTCCGCGCCATATCGAAAGGTGCTGATTCCGCCGTTGCTTACGCCCGCAACATGCGGCGCGCCGCCTTCGGGGCTGACCCAGGTCTCGACCCAGTCGAGGAATCCGGGAACGAGGGCTTCGCTGCCTTGGAAGAAGAGCTGGCCCGCGGGTGCCGCGGGACTGACGACAACCCATCCAAGGCGCTGCGCCTCGCTGTGATAGGTGCCTTGCATTAGCGAGATGGTGAGATCGATGTCCTGGCCACCGGGCGGGAACGCCAAGAGCAACGGGGCTTCGTCGCCGGCGGTGAATCCCGGCGGAGCCGACACGACGTAGTCGATCGAGACCCCGTCAACTTCTGTAGAGCCAGCGGCGAGCTCGCCGCTCGCAAACGCTCGGTCGGTCTCGGGGTCCACGGCGGTTTCCTCCTCGTCGACAGCATCTTCAGCGGGTTCGATCTCTTCGACATCCTCGACGCTTTCGGTGCCTTGGACGTCTTCGACCCCAGTCTCTTCGACCACAGCATCGCTCACCACCGGGTCGTCTAGCGAACATGCTGTCGCGACGAGCGAGAGGGTCAACAACAACGTCGCGGCGCGACGAGATCTGCGGAGCATGCCAGGACAACCCACCGTCAGCGCACACGCATTCCAAGAGCCAGGCATTCCCAGGACACCATTGCAAGGCTTGCGTTCGGCGAGCGTGACTCCGTAGACGCAAAGGGCCTACGATCGGCCCGTGACCTCGACCCTCTATCGCTGGCAGGCGGCCATGGGCGCCATCTCCGGTGCGCTCGTCGCCGAAGCCCTCGCTTCAGGAACCGCTGCGTGGGGAACGAAGGGAACGCTAATGCTCGACGCCGCCGAAGCGCACCTCGCTGGCTCGCCAATCGAGGTCGATCTGGCACCGGTCGCCGCGATCGCCGCAGCGGTAGGGCTGGCCGGTACCGGCACTCCCCTGCTCCTCGATGCCACCACGGTCGCGCTGATCGACGCGGTGGACGCTGGCTTGTCGCACACAGAGCCAATCACGCCGCACGACCCGCTGTTGGCCAAGGCGGCTGAGCTCGCCCGGACTCACGACTTCACCAACGCGATCGAAGCTGCCGGAGGTGACGTACAACTTGCGGCACTAACCGGCATGTTCGCCGGGCTCGACGGTGGACTCGGCGCGATTCCCGCGCGGCTCGTTTCGAGCACGCGAAGCCCCGACAATGCGCGGGGCCGCCGCTACCTCTGCGGGTTGACCAATCGACTGCTCGGAATCGACAAACCAAACTGGTACGACCCACGGCGGCGGCGCGGTCCAAAGAACATCATGGACGGGCTCTGGGTCTCGAACCTGTACGGCATCTCCCAATTCGTTGCCGATCACCCCGACGGCTTGGTGTTATCGCTGTGCAACGAAGAAGGACGCGTCGCTGGTCACCCGCACCACGTCACGTTCCATGTCGAAGACCTCCCCAAAACCGACGCCAACCCAAACCTTGAACTCGTGATCGATGAAGTGCTCGCCGAGATCCGTTCGGCTCGCGCGTCGGGCCAAGCCGTGCTCTTGCACTGTCGCCATGGCGCCAGCCGGACCGGGCTTATCCTGCGACTACTCCTGATCGACGAACTCGGCATTTCCGCCGAGGACGCGTTGGTCGAAGCTCAGTGCCTCTGGCCGCACACGAGCTGTTGGAACATGAGCTGGAACGCCGAGGTCGAACGGCGAGCTCAACTCGTCTAGCGACTACCGGTTTCGGTGCTCAGCAATCGTCGTGCCAGCGGCCCACTGGTTTGCTTCGAGCACCTTTAAGAACCCGACGATGTTCTCGTCGCGGGTGCGTTCGAGCTCGCGGATCGAGTGCATTCCGGACTGGGCATCTGACTGCTCGACCAGCGTGTCGACGAGCTCGGGCGTGAAGTCGGGAGTGTCCATGAGCTTGGTCCACGGCCACTCGAGGGTCGGGCCGAACTGCTCGATGAAATGCCGGAACCCACCAGCACCGCCGGCGACGCGGTAGGTCTCGAACAAGCCCATCTGGGCCCAACGAAGACCAAAGCCGTGGGTCATGATGTCGTCGATTTCTTGGGTGGTCGCGACGCCGTCGTTCACGAGCCACAGAGCCTCGCGCCAGACCGCTTCGAGCAGCCGATCGCCAACGAAGGCGTCAATCTCGACCCGCACGTGTACGGGCTTCATCCCGATTCCCGCGTACATGCCCTGGGCCTTGCGAATGACCTCGATCGGTGTGTGCTCTCCCCCAACGACCTCGACCACGGGCAACAGGTACACCGGGTTGTACGGGTGACCAACGACGAGGCGTTCGGGGTTCGTCATCGTTGCTTGCATCGTCGACGGCTTGATCCCGGACGTGGACGATCCAATGATCGCATCGACCGGCGCTGCGGCTTCGATTTCGGCGAGGACCGCTGCCTTGATGTCGGGGCGCTCGGGCACGCTCTCTTGGATGAACGGCACTCCAGCCACTGCGTCGGCGACGGACTTGGCCATCCGGTAGGTGCCTTGCTGGTTTGTCGGGAAGCCGAGATCGTCGTATGCGGCGACTGCGTTCGCGAGCACCTCGGTCAGGATCTGTTCGGCGTTTGGCGACGGATCGCTCACCGCGACGTCGACTCCGTTCAACAACAATCGACTGGCCCACGCGGCGCCGATAACGCCACACCCAACCACCGCTGCGTTCGGGATTTTCTCCGCAATCACCGCTTCGCTCCGCTCGGGCTGCTCTGCTGACTC
>CAZMYN010000093.1:9899-11839 GCA_964570495.1 uncultured Acidimicrobiales bacterium
CCGCAATCACCGCTTCGCTCCGCTCGGGCTGCTCTGCTGACTCAACCATGCTTCGTAAGCTGCAAGTTCTCACGCACCTGAGCGGGACTCAAGATGTTGTAGTTCTGTGCCTGGAGGATCGTGGCAGCACGATCTACCAGGTCGCCGTTCGTGGCGAGCACTCCGCGGTCGAGGTAGATGTTGTCCTCAAGCCCAACACGGACATTGCCTCCGGCCATTGCGGCGAGCGACACGTACTTGAGCTGGTTGCGGCTGATGCTGAACGCCGAGAACGTCCAGCTGTCGGGGACGTTGTTGCGCATTGCCATAAACGTGTTGAGATCGTCGGGCGCACCCCACGGGATGCCCATGCAGAGCTGCACCATGACGGGCTCGGGGATGATCTCGCGACGCACGAGATCCTTGGCGTGAGCGAGGTGGCCAGTGTCGAAGGCCTCGATCTCGATGCGGGTGCCGATCTCGGTCATCTGCTTGGCCATCTCTTCGAGCTGGCTTGGCGTGTTGGTCATTACGTAGTCGCCCTCGCCGAAGTTCATCGTGCCGCAGTCGAGTGTGCAGATCTCGGGCTTGAGCTGGCGAACGTGTTCGACGCGTTCGGTGGCTCCGACCATGTCGGTGCCATCGGCGGCGGGTGGAAGTGGGGTCTCGACTCCGCCGAGAACGATGTCGCCACCCATGCCTGCGGTGAGGTTGAGCACGACGTCGGTGTCGGAATCGCGGACCCGTTCGACCACCTCGGCGTACTTGCCAATGTCGCGCGAGGGTGAACCGTCGTCTTCACGCACATGGACGTGGGTGATTGCCGCGCCGGCCTTTGCTGCCTCGATGCACGAGTCCGCGATCTGCTCGGGGGTAATGGGAACCTTGTCTGACTTCTGCGTTGTTGCACCGCCGCCGGTTACCGCGCACGTGATGAACACGCCGTCATGTTTGTCGTTTGTCGCTGTCACACGACAAGGCTGGAGCGCGTTGTCGAGCCGAGCCAAACCGGGCCTGGCCGCTCGGTAGAATGGTGTATGCGGCAATCGACTCGCGCAGTGCTCTCCATTGCCATACTCACGATTGCCCTGCTCGCGGTGATCTTCGCTTCAGGATTCGTGAGCGGAGCGTCGCCAACCCCGTGTGGTTCGTCAGTACCCGAGCGCACCGAGCATCGCTACGCGACCGATGCTGGGGTCGACGCGATCGATCAAAGCCTCGATGTCTACTCGGCTCCAAACACCGAAGGTTGCCCCATATTGCTGTGGGTCCATGGCGGCTCGTGGCAGCTCGGCGACAAGCGGAGTCGCGCAACGACCGTCAAGGCTGAGCACTACGTCGACCAAGGTTGGCTCTTCGTGTCGGCGAACTATCAGCTCGCCTCAGAAGACAACGACATCCGGTGGCCAGACTTCGGCGACGATGTCGCAGCGGCGGTTGCCTGGACGATCGACAACGCCGAGGACATCGGTGGCGACCCCGAGCGAATCTCGATCATCGG
Organism: uncultured Acidimicrobiales bacterium; assembly: GCA_964570495.1. Taxonomy (GTDB): domain Bacteria; phylum Actinomycetota; class Acidimicrobiia; order Acidimicrobiales; family SHLQ01; genus SHLQ01. The sequence goes on from CAZMYN010000093.1 coordinate 11,380, forward strand.
CCACTCGTCGGGCGCTCATCTGGTCAGCATTGTTGGCTCACATCCCGACCTCCTTGCCCGCAACGGGAGCAACCTCGGCGAGGTCTCCTGCGTCGTGAGTCTCGATTCGGTGACCCAAGATCTGACCGACCCGCCGCCGTGGGAGGTCGACATCATCGAGCTGTCGTTCCCCACCAACGACCAGCAGGTCGACGGTTCACCCACACTGCACGCCGAGGCGGCAAGCAGCTTCGATGGCCCCGAGTTCCTGATCGTGACCCGTGGCCGTGATGAGCGCATCGACAGCTCCGAACGCCTGAGCGCAGCGATTAACGCCGCGGGCGGCAACGCGACTGTTGCCGACGTTTCGCCCTATGACCATGGCGAGGTATCGACGATGCTGGGAGTCGACGGCGAAACTCTCGTCACCCCCGCCGTCGACGGATTTCTCAATAGCTGCCGCACGGCATAGGGCCGCTCG
>CAZMYN010000094.1:0-5393 GCA_964570495.1 uncultured Acidimicrobiales bacterium
GAATGTCGTCATGGCTAACGCTTCGCCGCGAGCGAGCGGTTGACGACGCGGGCGGACGAACGGACCTCATCCTGATCGATGTACATGCCGCGGAGATGCCGCCGTCCACCGGACTCGAACGCGTCGCGGCCATGCAGGATGCGTCTGTTGTCGAAGCCGACCAGATCCCCGGGCGTAAACGGGTAGGAAATCTGGAATCGATTACTCGCCGCCATCTTGCTGAATAGAGCCATGGCCGCGTACGCCCGCGGTTGGTCGACCGGGTCCATGTCGGGAAACGCCCGCACCGGGTAGAAGGCACGCAAGGTCAACGGCGCACCCTTCACGCCATGGTCGATGAAGGGGCCTGACCAGCGATGGTCGATGCCGGGACCGCGATTGAAGAAGATCCACTGCAAGGTGGTGAGCGCTTCGTAGTGCTCGGGGTGTTCGGCTTCGAACGCCGCGACAACCGCAGCGCCGTCGGCCATCGTCGAGAAACCGCCGCCGGCTTCGTTCAGAACGCAGTGAAGAAACTGAAAGCCCGGTGGGGTCTCACGGGTCGGGAGGTCGGTGTGTGGCCCGAGCCGGAGGTTCGTGTTGGCGGTCGAATTCGTGTCAGCGGATCCCGCCATTTCAACGTCGGCCTTCACATCCCAGATCGGACCGAAGTTCGTGTCGCGCACTGCACCGATCTTTGCGGCGAGCGCGAGGTTGAAATCGTGATCGGTCGGCGCACCGCTGAGCCGACCGATGCCGTAGCGGATCAGATCGTTGAGCCACGCCCCGAATACTGAATCGTCATCGAGTACCAACGAGCCGTCGTGGGTGGGCGGCTCGGGGAATGACTCGGCCGTCCACGCGGTCGGCTCGGGAAGCCAGCTGCTAGCCCGGTGCTGCCCATCGGCTACGTGACGCAGCCAACCGGGATGGAATTCGACGTGCTCCTCGTCGGGGACAAACACGGCGCTGAGCGCTCCGTCGGGCGACACCGATACCGAAGAGATGCGAACGTCGCTCGACAGTTCGGCTGGATCGATCAGGTGTTCACGAGTAGCGAGATCGACACCGCCGGCCCCAACGGCGTTCTCGCGCAACCACCAGTCGAGAGCTTCGAGCTCGGCGCCGTCGGCCCATCGAAGGTGAACGAATCGTCCATCGACCTCGGCGGCCACGAGGGGAACCCACGGATAGTCATAGAAGTCCGGGGTGGGTAACTCGCGCTCGGCGCGTTCGGCAATTGCCATCAGTCGTAACGGTACAGCGACGGCCCGGATTGGGCTAACAAACCTCCCGAAGCTGGAGAACCCAGCTCCGGGAGGTGACTGACGGAACCTAGCTGGCGGAAGCTAGGAAACCGTCAAGTGAGACGTAACCGACCTGGCGACCCAGGTCGTCGTAGACCAGGACGTGTTGCTTGCCAGAGCCGAGGGCACGCTCCATGATCGTCTTCATCGATTCGCTCGTCCGAGCGCTCGTGAACTGATCCCATGGAATCACTAAGTCGTCGATCAACACGTGTGGGCGCTGATCGGGCCGAGTCGAATGAACCGACATCGAACTCACGATTCCCGTCGTGCCACCTACACCCGAGATCGGGAAGGCGATGGGACGGTCATAGGCCGAGCTCATTGCTTCGAGTCCTGAGACGGTGATCCCAGCATTGATGGGAGCCACGAGTGGCTGCATCGAGCTGGTGAGATCCGACGAATGAACACGATTGAGAGTCTCGGCCCGACGACGTTCCTGGGTGGCGCCGCTTCGCACGAACCATCCAAGGAGCAACATGATGAAGCCAGCTTGTCCGTTCAGGAACAAGAGAATTCCGAGGCCCATCATCATCGTGCCGACCACCTGGCCCGACTTCGCAGCCGAAGCTCGTGCGGTATGGCGGTTCTCGTTCTTCCACCACAGTACAGCGGCAAGAACGCGGCCTCCATCGAGCGGAGCTGCCGGCAACATGTTGAACACGGCCAAAGCAATGTTGACGATTGCGAGGTAACCGAGCACGAAGCTGAGCAAGGTGCCACCAATGATCGGCGACGCCAGAACCCAGACACCACCAAAGACCAGTCCAATCGCAACGCTGACGGCGGGGCCAGCGATCGCGATACGGAATTCTGCGCCGGGGGTATCGGCTTCTTTCTCGAGCAACGCAACGCCACCGAGCAACCACAGGGTGATTGCGCTCACGCCGATCCCGTTGCGTTGAGCAACGAGGCTATGGCCGAGCTCGTGGGCGAGGATGGAACTGAAGAACAAGAACACGCCGATTACGGCGAAGATGAAGTAGCTGGACACGGATGCGCCCGGAACTGCGGCGGGCAAGATGCCGGCGGCAAGATTAAAGACATAGAACGCTGCGATAAACAGGAGGCCCCAATTGAGACCAATGGGGATTCCGGCGATCGAGCCGAGTCGAATCGATTGCCTCATTTCTGATCACGTCACTTTCTGTATTAGGGGGACACTAGGTAAAACGAGTTTGGCGCTGTGGTTTGTTCCCCAAGTCGCTGAACAAACGGAAAACACCTGAAAACACGGTGATTTCAGTCCCGGATTCGCTCAATAACCGGTCGCGGGATCGACGACGGGGAACGGCTCTTCACCGTTGCGAATTCGGCTGATATTTGCTGCAACCAGCTGCACCGAGGTCGAGATCTGCGTGCTTCCGGCGATGTGTGGCGTGAGCCGGATGCGCGGATGGGTCAACAACGGCGAGTCGGCGCTGGGTGGTTCGGGGTTCGTCACGTCGAGCACAGCAGCCGACAGCGGTCCGTCGTCGATGGCGGCGATCAACTCGGCTTCGTCGTTCACGACCGAACCTCGACCGACGTTTACAAACAGTGCGCCCTCGGCGAATTGGTCGAACCGTTCGCGTGTGAGAAGCCCCGTGGTGGCCGGGGTATTTGGCAGCACGTTGATAACGGCTCGGCACGAGCTAAGAAAGTCGGCAAGCTCATCGAGACCGGCGTGCGAAGTCACCATCGGGTCGTCGGTACCGCGGCGCGACCATGCGCTAATTGGATAGCCAAGGTCTCCAAAGGCTCGACCAATGCGTCGTCCGATCGTTCCGTACCCAAGAATCCCGACCCGATGCTCGCTCGGAGTGGGGAAGGTCCCGCTCGCCGGGTGCCAGTCCGACAATTCCCAAGTGTTCCCGAATTCGCGTTGGAAATGGATAACCCAATGAAGGGCATAAGCAGCCATCTCCTCACTCATTGCCGGATCGGCGAGACGGACGATCCGCACCGACGGCGTGCCTTCCTTTTGCCACTGTTCGGTTCCCGCGCCGAGCGACAGAATCGTATGCAAGTTCGTGAAGGTCTGGAGATCCTCGCGCTTCATCCTCCAGGCCACGAGCATCTCGACGGCGTCGCGATCAGCACACTCGGGCCAGAGCTCGAAAGTCTCATCTGGCAGCAGAGCCTGGAATTCGGCGAGCCACCGATCGGGCTCGGCCCACGGATTCAACAAGATCGACATCGCTACAGCATGGCCCGTAGGTAGGCCCCGCGTAGGATTCGCCAATGGTGAGCGCTTCCAACGACGTCGACGCTGTAGTCGTTGGTTCGGGGCCCAACGGTCTGGCAGCGGCGATCACCTTGGCCCGCGCGGGCCGATCGGTGCGCGTCATCGAAGCGAACGACACGATCGGTGGAGCTTCCCGTTCCGCCGAGATCACCGAACCCGGCTTCGTCCACGACCTGGGATCGGCAATTCAACCAATGGTCAAGGTCTCGCCGTTCTTCGTATCGATCGCGGACCAACTCGTCGACGAGGGACTCACGTGGGTGACGCCACCGGCGTCGGTCGCGCATCCGCTCGATGATGGCCGAGCCGCTATTGGTTGGCACGACCTCGAACGAACCGTCGACGGCCTCGGAGCCGATGGCGCTGCGTACCGCCGCTACTTCTCACGCTGGGTCGACAACGTCGACATCGTGGCCGACCTTGCCTTGAATCCAGTGATGCGCGTTCCTCCGTCGCCGGTGTTTAGCGCGAGGTTTGGCGCTGCGTCGGCACTTCCCGCACTCACCGCTGCTCGACGAACGTGGAGCAGTGACGAGGCACGAGCCTTGTTCATTGGTCAGGCTGCACATTCGTTTATGCCGCTGACCGCCCCGTTCACCACATCGTTCGCGATCGTTCTCGGGACGCTCGGGCACAGCCACGGTTGGGGGTTTCCCGAAGGTGGCGCGCAGTCGATCGTCGATGCAATGGCCGCGCTACTTCGCAAGCTCGGCGGAGAGATCGTCACCGGGCATCGAGTTTCATCACTCGATGAGTTGCCTTCCAGCAGGGCAATCGTGCTCGCGCTCACGCCGCGCCAGGTCGAGAGGATCGCGGGCAACACCTTTGACGAGAAGTACCGGCGCGGTTTGCGAGAGTTTCGCTATGGACCCGCGGCCTCAAAGGTCGACTTCGCGCTCGACGAACAAATTCCGTGGACCAACCCCGACGTTGCGTCCGCGGGCACGGTGCACGTCGGTGGATCGACCGACGAGATCGTCGCTGCCGAGCAAGCAGTGAACGACGGCCACCACGCCGAGCGACCCTTCACGCTCGTTGCTCAACACACGCTCTTCGATCCAACCCGAGCTCCCGAAACCAAACACACCGCGTGGGCGTACTGTCACGTGCCCAACGGCTCGACCATTGACCAGACCGAGGTCATCATCTCGCAGATCGAACGGTTCGCCCCCGGTTTCCGCGACATCATCCGCTCCTCCCACACCACATTGCCAGCCGACCTAGAAGCCCGCAACGCGAATCTGGTGGGCGGCGACATCGGGGGCGGCAGCTACAGCGGGTCACAGTTGCTGTTGCGGCCTCGTGCCCAAATCAACCCGTACTCCACACCCGATCCGCGAATTTTCATCTCGAGCGCAAGTGCCTCGCCGGGCGCCGGAATCCATGGAATGTCAGGCGCTGGGGCGGCTCAGCGGGCTCTTGAAACCGTATTGAAATAGGTTGTACACGCCTTCGCAACGGAAACTACCGGTCGGTAACGTACCATCGTTGGTTGGGTAGCGAGTGGAGAGGGAGAGCGTGGCCCCCAACGACGATGTACTGGTGACGGCGGAACCGATGGCGAACGGTAGTGATGATGAGCTAGGAATGGTCACTATGAGTGACCCCGAGGCCGAGAGCCACGCGCCGGAAACGGACATGGTCAAAGAGGAAGAAGAGCGCGAACGCGCGGGCCTCTACTTGGCCGCGCTTGTCGCCTTGGCTGTTCCGTCACTCATCGTTCTTGCCTTCTTCCTTCCGGATCGCAATTCGGGAGCGTCGGCCGAGGCGCTCGAACAGCCCGCATCAACCGGCCTCGACCAAGCAATCGTCGATGTTGCCGAGCCCGCCGATGACGACATCGACGATCCGGTCGAAACCACCGCGGTCGAAACCACCGC
>CAZMYN010000094.1:5493-6940 GCA_964570495.1 uncultured Acidimicrobiales bacterium
CGGTCGAAACCACCGCGGTCGAAACCACCGCGGTCGAAACCACCGCGGTCGAAACCACCGCGGTCGAGGTGGAACCTGTCGAAGAGGTTGTCGCCGCGGCGCCAACCGAGTCCGTTCCTGACGAGCCAACAGAACCGAGAGAACTTCCTGAAGAGCTCGCCAACGTCTCATCGGGTTCGATCGAGGTTCTCGTCTACAACGAAACGCCGCCAAGCGATGGGCAATACTCCTTCGCCATCCGCCTAAAGAACATCTCGACCCAACGTGAGATCGACCTCGACCTCTTCACGGTCTCGGTGGAACGCGCCGACGGAGAGATCGTTCCAACACAGACCCGCTTTACCCACGACACCCTTCCCGCGGACGCCTCGGCGATCGCGACGGTGAGGGCGTTTGAATCAGGGAGCGAAGATCACTCGGTCGTGGTCTCGCTCGGCACTGTTGAGGTAGGGCGAATCCCGATCGAGACCGAGTAGCAATACCCCACTATTTGCAAAGCCTTTTTGTTGATTGAGAACGAGGCGGTACCCTCGGCACAGCGGCGGCAAAGCGAGAAGAGTATGGACTCCGAAAGCGATACCCAGAACGTTGACGGCGGTGAATCCGAACGGTTGATCGCGCCTGCACCTGGCACTCCTGAACTTCCGGTCCATACGGTTGCGCCCATCCAGCCCGAAGAGGACGAAAAAGAAGAACGGGCTGGCATCTACCTCGCAGCGCTGATCGCGATCGCGTTGCCGTTGCTCATCGTGTTCGCTGTCGTGTTGACCAATGCGGGCGACGGCCGCAGCGACACCAACGGGTCACCGAACGGCACGGGACTTGATTCGATTCGGGTCGGCGACGTTGAGACCACCGACCGTCTTGGCGCCGAGGTTGCCGGGGTGACCGAGGAGCAAGCCGACGTTGTCGAAGATGCTCGCGGCGACGGCGAACCCGAAGCTGACGGGTCAGGTGAAGTAACGGTCGAGATTGGCGATGCTGAACAACTCACCAGCGGCGAACAAGAAACTGCGGTTGCCGGTGCGTCCACGACGAATAGCACCGCGAACAACGACACCTCGACCTCAAACGACAGCGGCACAAATATCAGCGGCACCAGTGACGGCACCAACACGGCCAACAACACCTCTACCGCCAACAACACCGCTGCTCCAGCAACCGGCGATGGCGACAACACCGCCACGAACGGGCCGGATCCCTCCATTGCTGGGCCTGTCCTTCGCGTTGACCAAGACGGCGATAACCGCGACGACGCCCAACAGGTGACGCCGACGACCAGCACCACGATTGCGCGTACGCCCACGTCGACGGCGCCGCCGCGAGCCGTCGTTCCAGAGCCCAATGACGACCGAGACGATGACGTCATCACCAGCCCGACGACCGCGGCCCCAACCACGACTACCTCAACGACAACGACCACCACCACAACAACCACCACGACAAC
>CAZMYN010000094.1:7040-11614 GCA_964570495.1 uncultured Acidimicrobiales bacterium
ACAACCACCACGACAACGATTCCCGAAATCGAGCCGGTCGACTTCGCACAACGGATCGACATTGGGCGCATTGGTGAGACCGATCTGGCGTTCCGGTTCGCCGCCGAAGAAGCGACAAACTATGTCGTCACGATTCGTTCGGGGACTACTGCGGTCGCGACGACAACGGGTCGTGCCCAAGGCGACCAGCTCGTCAACGAAACGATCGGGGGCTTGACTCCTGGCACCAACTACACCGTGGAAGTCACGCTCAACGGGCCGCCCGCTGTCAGCTCGCCACGTGTTGCATTCCGTACCTCCGGTGGCGGCGATCCTGAGCCAGCGGACACCCAAGTAGCTCTGAGCGATGTGGGCGTGGTCGATGTTCGAGCCACCAGGTTCCAGGTCAACTACAACTCCAACATTTGTGCAAACGGATCGTTCACCATCCGTGAGGCCGGCGGACCCATCGTTGGCTCCAACTCAGGCCAGGCAGCGGGTTGCACGAGCCGCCATCTCGCAATCCCGGGCTTCTGGACACCAGCTCTTAAGCCCAACACCACCTACGTGATCACGATTCAGCTCGAAGCCAACGGTGCGGGCAACGGCAACGGCAACATCGCCACCCGAACCCTCACCGTTACCACCGCCTCGTAGTCAATCGATCTCGCACAGGCGAACGGGCTTGCCTAGCCTGAGCTAATGGACAAGGCCGAGCGCACCGCAACCATCGGAACGGTTATCGCGCTCATCGTCGGGACCCTTCTCGGCTTGGCCGGAAGCGACGGCGGCAGCGAACTCGGCGGACTTCCTGTCTTCCTGCTGCTCACGATCATTGCGTTCGGCGTCAACGTTGCGGCCTTTGTGCCGTCGTTCCTTTTGCGCACCGAGCACTACTACGACCTCGTCGGGTCGATGACGTACATCGGCACCGCGATCCTGGCACTCGTCTTGTCCGACGGCCTAGATGCGCGTTCGGTGATCATCGGGGTTCTGGTCCTGATCTGGGCAGGCCGCCTCGGCAGTTTTTTGTTTCGCCGGGTCAAGAGGGTCGGCAAGGACGGTCGCTTCGACAAGATCAAACAAAGCTTCCCCCGCTTCTTGACCATGTGGGTAGTGCAAGGCCTCTGGGTCACGGCCACCGCCGGTGCTGCGTACGCGGCAATCACGTCGGGTTCGAAGCAATCGTTTGGTGTCCTTGGGATCATCGGGCTTGCGATCTGGGTGGCCGGTTTCACGATCGAGGTGATCGCCGATCGACAGAAGACCGCATTCAAAAAGGACGCGGCCAACAACGGCAAGTTCATCAACACCGGCCTGTGGGCATGGTCGCGTCATCCGAACTACTTCGGAGAGATCACGCTGTGGACCGGCATGGCCTTGATCGCCCTCCCGGCGCTGCAGGGTTGGCAGTACGCCACACTGATCTCCCCGCTCTTCGTCTACTTCCTGCTCACCCGAATTAGTGGCGTGACGATGCTCGAACGACGGTCGGACAAGAAGTGGGGCGGGGAAGCCGACTACGAGACCTACAAGGCAACAACCCCGGTCCTGGTCCCCCAACCGCCGAAATAGCAACGCGCTCGTCCCGACAACAGAGTCAACTAATCCTTGTCGGCGGAGTACTCGATGAGGCGGGTCATCACCTCATCGTCTGACTTTTCGATCGAACCCGAGTCGAACGGCGGCTGTGGGTCGTATTCGATCATCAGCTGCATGGCCTTCGCTGCGACATCGTCGACGAGCAGCTCGGAGAGTCGTAGCGCCATGTCGATGCCCGATGACACTCCAGCTGCGGTGATGATCCGTTCGTCGAGGTGCTCGACCACACGAGAAGCCGTAGCCGTGGCACCAGTCCTTTCGAGCGCGTCGTAGGCACCCCAGTGCGTTGTTGCGGTGAGTCCGTCGAGCAAACCAGCCGCGCCCAGAACCAACGAGCCGGTGCACACCGACGTCGTGAACTTCGTGGTCTCATGAGCAGCTTGGATCCAGGAGACGAGCTCGTCGTCGTGCATGGCCTGACGGGTGCCGACTCCGCCGGGAACGATAATGACGTCAGGCGTTGGCTTGTCGGCGAACGTGGCGTCGGCCATAAGACCGAGGAAACCGTTCTCGGTGCGGATGTCTCCCGTGGTGCCCGAAACAAACGTGACCGTTGCGCCCGGCAGTCGCTGCAAGGTTTCGTACGGACCGACCGCATCGAGTGCTGTAAGTCGGGGAAAGATCGGGATGACGATATCGATCGGTGCGTGTTGGCTTGGCATGACAGAAGTCTCGCTGCTCTGACACACTCTTCGCAATGGCCAGCCAACAACGCTCGACCACCCGCCGGTGGAATGTCATCGACGACGTCGAGCCTCTCGCTCGTTCGACCGAGCGGCGATACACCGCCCTCAGCAGCGAGGCAATCGCGGAGTTCCAGCGTGACGGTGTGTGCTATCTGCCGGACGCGTTCGCCGATTGGGTCGAGCCGCTTCGGGCAGGCCTCGACCGGATCATGGAGACCCCCGACGACTACGTCTTCACCAACGAAAGCGCGGCCGATGGCGAACCCGGCCGATTCTTCGACGCGTACTGCAATTGGCAGCGCGTTCCCGAATTCACGGCACACACGCTGACCTCGGCTGCCGCGTCGATCGCCGCGCAATGCATGGGCTCCCAAGGCGCTCAGTTCTTCCACGAGCATGCGTTCGCCAAGGAGCCCGGTACCCAAAAGGCCACGCCATGGCACCACGACCTGCCGTACTACTGCGTCGACGGCGCACAAACAGCCAGCGTGTATGTCGCCCTCGACGACACGCCTGCCGAGACCGCCGTTCGTTTTCTGGCGGGCTCGCACCGCGACGGCAACACCTACGTTCCACGACGATTCCTGACCGGCAAGGACTATGACTATGACGATCCGTCCATGGTCAGCGCGGCGAGCTTCGACGATTCGCCAGACGACGATCGGATCATTGCTCGCTCGCTCCGCGCTGGCGACGCGATCGTCTTTGACTTCCGGACGCTTCATGGCACGTCCAACGCTCCGGTCATTGAACGGCGACGTGCATTTTCGACCCGTTGGCTCGGTGACGACGTGCGCTATGTCGTTCGGAGCGGCGTTACGTCACCACCGCTCAACCTCGATCTGGCGCAAGGCGATCGAATGCCCGAGGCGCTCTTCCCTACCCTGTGGACGTCAAGCTGAAATCTTCGAGATGGTGTCACCGGGCTTGATGACGCCGTCCTGGACAACGATCGCGTTGATTCCGCGGTAGCGCCGTCCCTTGTCGGAGTTGACCCATCGGGCAGCGTCTTGGCCAAAGCGCGAGGCAAACTTCGCGCATCCGTGGTGGGGCTTGGCCGAGACTTCGATAATCGCGGTACCGATGGCAAGTTGGGTGCCTGTTGGAACGTTGGTCGTAGAGAGGTCGAAGTCGACAAACATCTGGTCGCCGGCGAGTGGCCACAACGAACGGTCCCCGTCGGCGCAAATGTCGATCGCGCGACTGTTCATCACGTTGAGTTGTGCTTCGGGATGCGCGCTGCCGTCGGGGGTTTTGCTGTTCCCACGCGCCAGGTAGTTATCACCAGCGAGTCCTGCACCCACGATCAATTCGCCGTGTTCGAGCACTTCACGTCCGTCGACTTCGGGACGCGAGACAACCATCTCGAGAGTGCCGTCGTTACTGGGAGATTCCCAGACCTCGCTCTGGCGGGCGGTCAGTTCCTCAGCGGAGAGATGTGCCATGACTTCATGCTTTCGCCACGCGCGCCAAAACGCAAGAACGTTCTCGTCACACGGTGCCCGGATCCCGCTCGAAAGTTTGAGAGACTGCGATCACCGCAGGGAGGCAATTCATGGCAACAACGTTCGATAGCGGGTTCTTGGACTGGGACCCATCACGACTCCCCGACCTGTCGGGCAAGCGCTACTTCATCACCGGCGCGAACGTTGGACTCGGTTTCGAAGCAGCCAAGATGCTGCGCGCGAAAAACGCCGACGTATTGGTTGGCAGTCGCAACGAGGGGCGCGGTCGCGGCGCGGTCTCCAACATCTCGGCGGTTCCCGGAAGCGGTGCGGTCGAGTTTGTCAAGATCGACCTGGCCGACAAGTCATCAATCGATGCAGCTGCGACGGCTGTTCGTGGCCTGGCTCCCGATGGGCTCGATGCCATCGTGAACAATGCAGGCATCATGCAAACCCCCGAGCAGCAGACCGTCGACGGATTCGAGATGCAGTTCGGCACGAACCACCTCGGCCACTTCTATATGAACCATCTGTTGTTCGACCTGGTCGCTGCGCGGAGCGGACGTATCGCGCCGGTTTCGAGCATTGCGCACCGGCCCCCCGCCAAGCTCAACTTCGACAACATCAACATGACCGGGAACTACTCGCCCATCAACGCCTACGGACAGTCCAAGCTTGCGAATCTTGTCTACGGTCTCGAACTGCATCGCCGTCTTCAGGCTGCCGGCAGCGACGTGGCCTCGATCACTTGTCACCCGGGCTATGCCGCGACGAATCTTCAGAGCACTGGCCCAACCGGCGTGTGGAAGGCGATGTACAAGGTCACCAACGCTCTGCTCGCCCAACCCGCCGAACGCGGGGC
>CAZMYN010000095.1:0-11471 GCA_964570495.1 uncultured Acidimicrobiales bacterium
CAATAATTTCCTCTACTGCTTCGGCGCCTGAAGCAAGCGAACCCTCACCGCTTGCCACACGTCCGAGCTCCATCATGATGAGATCGGCGTGCTGGTTGTCGCTCGCGAGCAGCATTCGACGGACGAGCTGACTTATCGGTGGTGAAAGGTGCTCGGCGAGAACCGTCCCTGGTGGAGCGTTCCCTACCTCGACAGTTCCGACCTCGATACCGCTCGCCGCAAAGAGGTCGGCCATCCGCTCGCCATTGACGAGCGTCGGGTCGGTGAGGAACTCCGGTGCTTGCGTCCAGCGGTTGCTATCGATCATCCATCCAGACAACGGCCCGACAAACCGTGGGATCTGCCAGTCCAACCATCCCGAAGCAATAGGGCCTTGGGGGTACTGGCTGACGTCGATGATCAAGCGTTCGGCCGATTGAACGCCCGACTCGGCGACCTGTCGCACCAGGGCGTCCACATGAGCAATCTCCAGACTCGGGTCGCCTCCCGCACGCACCACGAGGGCATCATCGACCTGCTCGACCGTTGTAGACAACGAGGCCGAAGTGTCGAGAAGTGAGTAGGCGCCGATCGCTACAAGCAACTTCTGGTTCGAGGCAGGCGACAGCTCCAAATTTGGATTGACGGCAAGCACTTCGCCCCAACCTTCTACCCACACCGACACGCTGAGGTCGACCCGGGCCAACGCCGGATGTGCCGCCGCTGCCTCCAACGCTGCGGTCACGGCCGCCGGTGGGGTCTCAAACTGCGGCACCGGCGCGGTGCACGGCACTTCGGTGGTGGTTGTCGGCGGGACCGAAGTTGTGGTCGAGGTTGTGGTCGTTGTGGTCGTCGTTGATGGCGCCGCAGCAGCGGCACCAAGAACCTGGCTTGCTGGTTCGGGCGAGGGCGCGCTGAGCCCAGAGGTTGTTTCCTGGCCAGTGGTGAGGGACTGAGCACACGCGGAGAGAACGAGCAGTACCGCCACGGCTACGCATCCTCTGCGCAAGCGGAGCATCGCGTTCATTGTCTACAAGTCTGGCCGCTCAGCGTGCCGTGCGGACCGCGCCCCGCAGATCCTTACTCAAAAACGAATCTTCGTGATAACGACGGAATCAGTGGGGACGAAGCTTGCCGGTGGTCTCGCGATGCAAGAGCGCAGCGTGCGGGTTAAGTCCCACGAGCTCAGCATCGATACCGCGACTCTTGAACTTCTCGACGACCGCGTCGAGGGCTGCGACAGCGGAGGTATCCCAGATGCGGGCATTCGACAGGTCGATCTCGACTCGGCCAACGTCGACCGAGTCGTAGTCAAAGTCGCCAATAAGAGTGTTGGTAGAGGCAAAGAAGAGTTCACCGTGCACTGCATAGAGGCGCTCGGTGTTGTCGGGGTCTTGGACGCTGGTCACCTTGACCACGTCGGAGACGTTGCGGGCAAACACAATTGCCGAGAGGACCACACCGGCAGCGACGCCGTAGGCGAGGTTGTGGGTGAAGACCGTGGTGAGCACGCTCGCCACCATGATGAAGGTTTCGGGGCGGGGGTTCGTGCGCATGGTTTGCGGGGTGATGCTGCGCCAATCGAAGGTTCCGACGGACACCATGATCATGACCGCGACGAGAGCTGCAAGCGGGATGCGTGCCACGACATCGCCGAGCAGGATGATCAGGATCAACAAGAAGATGCCGGACAGAAGCGTCGACAGCCGGCCGCGGCCACCGGAGCGGTAGTTGATGATCGTTTGGCCAATCATGGCGCAACCGGCCATGCCGCCGAGGAAGCCGGTAGCGATGTTGGCAATGCCCTGGCCTTTGGCTTCGGTGTTCTTGTCCGAATCGGTGTCGGTGAGTTCATCGAGCAGGCTGGCGGTAAGCAGCGACTCGAGCAGGCCAACAAACGCCAGGGTGAGTGCGAACGGCGTGATGATGCGGAGCGTTTCGAAGGTAAATGGGACTTCTGGGAGCGCAACCCACGGCAAGGCCGATGGCAACTCACCCATGTCGCCAACCGTCGGGAGATCAAATCCCATCGACATCGTGATGCCAGCGAGCACGACAATGGCTACGAGCGGCGAGGGAATGACCTTGGTGATCCGTGGGAGGCCGTAGATGATGCCGAGGCCAGCTGCGATGAAGACCAGGTTCAGTGGAAGCTGCGAGCGGTCGCCGTCGCTGAGCAAGATGTGGGGAACTTGGGCGAGAAAGATCAGGATCGCGAGCGCATTGACGAACCCGACCATGACCGACCGAGGGACAAAGCGCATCAATTCGCCGACGCCGAGGGCGCCGAAGATGACCTGGAAAATGCCTGCCATGATCGTGGCGGCGAACAAGAATCCAATGCCGTGATCGGCAACGAGGTCGACGATCACCAGCGCCATTGCGCCAGTAGCAGCCGAGATCATGCCGGGGCGACCGCCCGCGATCGCGGTGATGATCGCTATCGAGAACGACGCATACAGCCCGACCTTTGGGTCGACGCCCGCAATGATGGAGAAGCTGATCGCCTCGGGAATCAGTGCCAGGGCAACAACCAGACCAGAAAGAGCGTCGGCTCGTGGGTTGGTTGTCCAGTTCGCCAGAAAGCCCTTCGGTGCCGCAGGCGCGGGCGCGTTCGCTGGCAACTGCTGATTGGACATTCGGGGGGCCTTTCTGGTGCGTAGACCGGAAGAAGCGTCTTCGGTCAGCACTAGCGATTTAGCGCTCTCACCACATCGATGCTCTTGCTTCTATCGACGGCTCGAACCAGAGATCAATGGTACGTATCCCCTACACCAAGGTGGTAGCGCTCAGGTGTTGAAATTGTCACAGCAATCATTAGCGCCTCTGAGACACTTATGTGCTGGGCCCCTGCGGCAACCGACCAGCGGCGTGACCGCGTTGGGCGGACAAAACCCGCCAGGTGCTGTGCACTGCATCGCGGTCGACGTTGCAGCTCAGCAGATGGCGCGCGGTCGAGTCGGAGAACGCCGTGCGGCCATGCATGACGCGATGGTTGTCGAAAGCGACCATGTCACCTGCGTGAAGATGAAGAACCCGTTGCTGGTGAGGTAATTCAATAATCGCCACCAATGCTGCCAGCGCATCGAGAACCTCTCCGGTGCGCGAATCCGTCGGATCAAGATCTGCAAAGCACCGGGTGTTGAGCCGGATTGCTTCCAGCGTGTCGTCGGGACCGATCGTGATGACCCGAGATTCGGTTAGGAAGTGGACATCGTCCTCGTGAAGCCGGTGAACCGGGACGGGAACCGTCGCGAGCGTCTCGAATGCGTCGAGATTCGTCCGCCGCAACTCTTCGGCTGCGGCGAAGCCATCGACGAAGAGCGAAGAGCCCTGGCCCTCGGGGCCGGCAACCGCTGAGTGAAAGAAGAGGAACCCCGGTGGGTTGTATCGATACGGTTCGTCGGTGTGCGGGATTTGGGCACGACCCGTCTCGGCTGCGGTCCGCGGGTTCGCGACGGTCTTGAATTCCTGAACCGGGCCATAACTCGTGTGACGTACCGGCCCAAAGCGTTCTGCAAACTCGGCGGTCCCCGAGGGCTCCTGGGGTGCCCCGGTAAATCGTGTGATCCCCAGCCGGACGAGTTCGTCTATTGCCACAAAGAGCGCATCGTCATTGGTCATACACGATTCGAAATCGTGCGCGGCCAACAGCGCGTCGACTAGCGAGTCGCCGACTTTGCCCGACGCAGAGGGCGCCGGGAATGAACGAAGACGATGCTCAAGCTCGGCTCTGTCGTACGCCGACACGTGTCCGTCGCCGAACACGACGTGAAGCTCGCCATTGTCCAACGTAAAACGATCGACGTCGGTGGATCCCTGCGCCGCCAACGTCGATGGAGAGAACCAGCGGAGCCCAGCCGATGAGTCCCCGCACTCCACGCACCGACACGTGCTTCGAAGCCAGCGAGGATCCGCCGACACCGACTCTCCGTCGACGGTCGTCCAGTTCACCACCTGAGCAGACTAGCGAAACTGCCTAGCCGCGTCGCTTGCGAACCTCTTCGGTGATCGCGGGGATGACCTCGTGGAGGTCGCCAATGACTGCCCAACCGGCCTTGACCACCATGTTGGCCTCGGGGTCGGTGTTGATCGCGAGAATGTTCTTGGATCCCATGGCCCCGACCCAGTGCTGGGTCGCCCCTGAAATGCCCGACGCGATGTAGATCGTTGGAGCAATGCGGGTGCCGGTCTGGCCAACCTGGTCAGAGTGCGGTCGCCAGCCGTTGTTCGTGACTGCACGACTACAACCCACTTTGCCGCCGAGCTCGCCAGCGAGCTCTTCGAGGGGAGCGAATGCTTCTTCGGAGCCGACCGCTCGCCCGCCAGAAACCACCACTGGCGCGGTGGCCAGAGTGATTCCTTCGGAAAGTACCACTCGGTCCTTGATGACGCTTCGCGCGAGCGAGTCGTCGATGTCGACGGCCATCTCGGTGACCGTGCCCGCTGCATTGGCAGGGGACGCTTCGACGGTGTGTGGAGCCATCGAGATGAGTTTGGTGTCGGCGGTCAGGGTGGCTTCCTCGTGGAGTGCGCCGCCCCATTGGCTTCGGGTCATCGACGTGACATCGGGTGCAACATCGACGCAGTTCGCAACAAACGGCAGGTCGGCACGAGCCGCGAGTTGAGCCATGAGCTCGTTTCCACGGTCGGTACCGCTCGCCATCACCACGGCCGGGCCGCTGTTCCCAACCGCGGCGTTGAGGGCCTGTCCCCAGGCTTCGGGGTTGTAGTCGCCCAGGTTCGGGCTCGTGAGGTGATGAATAGCTTCCGCTCCGTATTCGCCAAGCTGGGTGAAGGTGAGCTCTGCTCCCTCCCCCATGACCGCAGCGTGGACCGGCGCGCCGAGACCGCCAGCGATGGCGCGCGCCGAGGTCAGAGCCTCGAGACTTCCAGTGGACAGGTGTCCACGATCGTGTTCGATAGCGACGAGAACGCTCACTTACATCACCCCAAGTTCTTCGAGTAGATCGACAACGGCTGGCGCTGCGCTGGGGCCATCACCGAGGATTACCGTCTCGGACACCTGCTCAGGGGGCGACTTGAGCCGTACCTGTTGCTGACCACCCGCCTCGCTCGTTGCTTCGACCGTGGCGAGCTCGGCCTTCTTTGACGTGAGGCGCCCCTTCATTGTTGGATAGCGCGGAAGGTTGATTCCCTCCTTGACTCCAACGCATGCGGGCAGTGGCAACTCGTACACCTCGAAGCCAGCGTCGACTTCGCGGCGGGCAATGATGTGGCCCTCAGCAGCCTCGTCGAGGTCGAGTCCCTTAATGCCGTTGACCATTGGACGGCCGAGCGAGTGCGCCACGCGCACGCCCACTTGGAAGCCGCCCTGGTCGGCGGACTCGTTGCCGAAGATGATCAGATCGAACGGACCGTCGCTCGCTTCAAGCTCGCTAATGGCGGTGGTGAGCGCCGCAGCGGTTTGTTGGGGATCCTTTGGGCTGGCGTCGGTGGGCACGAGCACCATGTGCGCAATGCCAACCGACACCGCAGCACGCAGTTGCTCTTCGGTCTCGGCGCCGCCCATGGATAGGACCGTCGCCTCGCCGCCGTGTTTCTCGATCAGTTGAACCGCTGCCTCTACCCCACACTCCTCGTGCGGCGAGATGGCATGACCCAGGTTCTTGTCGTCGACGTACTGTTCGTCGTCGGTGATGTTGATGCGCGCACCCGGAGCGGGCACCCGTTTCACCAAGCAAAGAATGCGCATGAAGGACTCCTCAAAACACGCTGATACACATGTGATATATCACAGAAGAGGGTAGCGGACTACATGTGCGACCGGACCTGTGGGCGGGCGCTGGCGCCGACTAGCCGGGGACAGGCCCCGCGAGAGCGTTGCGCGTGATTTGCGCGACCTGCGGGTCGCTGGCCAGTCCGTAGACCCAGTCGGTCGTGCCGATCGTGACGACCTGATCCCCGACGGTGGCGATCACCGAGTTGCCGTTGCGAGCACGGCGCTCGGGGTCAGGGTCATCGCCAAATATCCGTTCGGCAATGAACTCGAGGTCGCCCTGGTCACTGAGTGCTGCGATCGATGCCGGGTACTCCCCCACTCCAACGTTGCTGGCCGGGACCCAGGCGACGATCTCGGTTTCGGCGGGAACGCCGCGGCGGAGCGCGTCGGCGCTCGGCACTGGCTGGTGGTAGTCGTCGAGGGTTAGCGGGCAACCGACCGTCTCGTAGCCAACAACCCCTTCGTCGCGTCCAACAACATCGCCATAGCCAAGTCCCGTACCGGCGAACAGCCAATGGTCGGGCCGTGAAACCAGATAGCCGGCCACCCCTTGCGGGGTGGCCTGACCAAAGCGGTGATACAACCCGAACGCAGACCCAGCGCCGAGCAGTGTCCATTCGGGAGCCCCGATTGCGGGCTCGGCCCACAGTCCCGTCACCGGCCCGGGGTGAACCGGGTCCGCCTCGGCACGATCCGTCTCGCTCGCTGCGTACTTGTGGCACACCATTGTTGAGCCATGTGTGCCAGAGCTGTGGCGCACGCGCCAGAACATGGTGTTTCCGGAGAACGACACCAATCGTCCACCGCTCGCGACATGATGCTCGACCGCGGCTCGCTCGCCGACGGACCAATACTCGTCGTGGCCGACGAGCAGAACCGTTTCGTAGCCGGCAAGAGCTTCTGGATCCGTCTCGAGGTCCGACGAGATGACCATGTCGAATGAGTGGCCTTCAGCTTCGGCCCACTCGACGAAGCGGCGTCCGAGTGAGAACCACCCGGTCGATCCAATCGCGGAGGGATAGTTGTTGGTGGTCCGGTAGGTCTGGAAGATCTGCCCGTCGGCGTCGGGGGTTTCCCCGTATCGGGTTGGACGGGCCTTGCGATCGTCCCGGTCGACGTGGGGGCGATCGAGCATCCCTCTGGCGAAGGGGCGATGAAACGACACTGCGGTGCCGCCGGTGTAGAGACTGCGACCGCCCCAGGTGTTGTACGCGTTCCAGGTATTGGTCGCCAGCACATAGACCGTGGATGGACGGGCAGCCGGGTCGGCTGCGCCGCTCACGACAAACCCGGCGTGCGACACGGCTCTGGTTGGGTCTGCCCCTTTGGCTTGCATGGTGACGAGATAGAAACCCGAACGCCACGCCTCGGGCACCCGAACCGCGAGGCCAACAGGCCAGCCGCAGCCGTTCGCGTCCGCATCGGGGGGCGGAGGGTGGTACTCGCCAATCAGGCCTTCGCGCTCATAGACGATTTCTCGCTGGGCGCCCCACCGTTCGATCGTCACCGACCAGGCCGCAGCGCGCGTCGACACGTGCAGTTCGACGGTCTCCCCCGGTCGCACACGTAACGAGGCCGGGTATCCCTCGATGTCATCGACGAATGTTTGATCATCGGCGGACCGTTCGCCCGGAGATAGCGCTGACTCCACACGAGCATTCTTGTCGAGGGCGCTACCTCAGTCACGAGCGGGCGTCTGGGTCCTCTCGTGACTGAGGTGAAACGGAGTTGGCCGAAGTGGCTGGCGACCTACTCTCGGTCGCTTGCGTTGACGAGCGTGCGACGTCGATCACCGAAGAACACGAGCGCTCCGCCGGTTGCGAGCAGGAGCAGTGCAATCAGCGCGAGTTCTGAGCTTTCGACACCGGTGAACGCCAGGACCGGCGGAACTGCGTTCGCAGCAGCAGCTGTGGCAGGCGCCGTGGTTGTCGCAGCCGAGGCAGGTGCAGCAGCGAACGTGAACACGATCGGGTTGCTGTCCCCTGGCTGTACCGGCTCGTTGCTGATCGAAACGCCAAGGACGCTCGTGATTGGCACACCCTCTTCATCGATCGCACGGGCTTCGGAGACCACAGCCATAGCCTCGAGCTCAGGACCAGCGACCCGTGCGGTGATCTGCGCGGTTGTCGTCTCGCCTGGCTCCACCGTTCCCGGCACCTCGAAGGTCGCTCCGTCTGCATCGATCTCCCAATCGGGGTCGATGACCGGTTCGAAGTCTTCGGAGAGATCCACGACGACCTCGACGCTGTCGGCAGCGACATTGCCCTCGTTGGTAACCGTGACCTCGAAGGTCACGGTGTCGCCAACTTCGACCGTTCCGGCATCGGGTTCTTCGGTGACGGTGAGCTCGACGTCGACGTCGAGGTCGACCTCATAGAAGCCAAAGTCGACCGTCAGGTTGCTCGCTACATCCGCTGTAGCCGAGTCGTTCGATGGATCTTCAGCAACAGGTTCGCCGTCACCAAGGGTCAACGCACCGGAAAGCACGAATCCAATTTCGGTGTCAGCAACACCGTTGTTGTCAGCGTCGATGTCGGTGTTTGGATCATCGGCGGTCGGCGTTGATGGAATCTTGTTCGCAAGCGGTCCGGTTTCGCCGAAGGCTGCGGGTCCAATGCCGACCACGTAATCACCAGCGGGGAGCTCATCAAAGAGGTAGAGCCCCTCGTCATTGGTGAGCGCTGTGGCGATGGGGCTGGCTGGGTCGATGGCGCCATCGCTGTTCACGGCAAAGAGCTGCACGTCGACGCCAGCAACCGGCATTTCGCCTTCGTCGATGACACCGTCGTTGTTCGAGTCCATCCAGACTTGGTTGCCAATCGAGAACGTCGCTGCTGGTGGCGTTGCCACTGGCTCAGGCGCAGGTACTCGCTCAGCTGGCGGCTCTACCGGCTCAGCCACAGGAGCAGGTACTCGCTCAGCTGGCGGCTCTACCGGCTCAGCCACAGGAGCAGACTCGACAACCGCCGTGCCGGTAGTGATGGTGCTTAGTGGAATCTCCGCTGAGGTCAATGCAAGACCATCGCCACCAAGACCCGGACCACAGCCAAGGCCGAGGTTCTTCGGGTTGTCTGGCTGCGCCATGGATGGGAAGGCCGCTACCAACTCTTCGAGTGTGAACCCTCCGTTGGAGGCATCGACAAGCGACACGGCAATTGGCTTGAAGGTGGCTTGTGAGTCGAGGTTTGCCGCTCCGACGATCGCCGCCCATGCACCAGCGTCGTAGGTCTGGCCGCCGATGGAGACGCCGGCAGGGAATGATCCAAGTGCTGGGTTGCCTCCGCTGACGATCCAGTCGACATTCGAAAGGCCCTCGGCGGCGAGACTTGTCGTTGCTGAAGACGCTCCAACGTTGGGACCCGAGTTCGTCGTGTCTACTCCAACGCCAGCGAACCAAATTGCGCCGCCACCGCCTGATGCTCCTGCCGAGCCGGTGTGGCGCAGCCCAGTGTTCGACGAACTGTCTTCAACAGCGTCGCCACCGATACCGCCCATCGCACTGAACTGTGTCGACGACACCGATGGTGCATAGATAGCAATCTGTCCACCAGCACCGCCACCCGAACCGCTCGATCCGTGGGATCCATCGTTGCCAAAGTTTGTGGGGGTCGATCCATCGCCACCGTTGCTGATAACGGAGCCACCGCCGCCGACGACCGAATCAAAGGCAAGGACTACAACGCCGCCGCCGTTGCCACCTGCAGCAGGACCGCTGCCGTCGCCCAGGAAGCTTGCACCACCCGCTCCACCCATGATCAGGCGTGCGTCTTCGTCATTGAGGTAGTGGCTAGCTGAGGTGATCTCGGTTGCTACGGGAGCGTTTCCTGGAATTCCGGGATCGTTAGGGCTGACATGGCCGGTGTTGGTGCCTTCCCAGCCGCCAGCGCCACCGCCGGTGTAGGAACCGCCGCCACCACCGCCAGCTGAGTAGGCGCCACTGCTGCGCGAGCTGCACGCTCCGCCGCCACCACCGTAGGAACCGCCGCCGCCACCACCGGCGCCGACAGCAAAGAAGTTTCCAGACACGACGGTCTGGTTCTGGCTACCGCCGTTGCCAACACAATCGGGCGAACCGCCGCTTGGGGCAGAACCAAGGCTGTCACCATTTGGGCCACCGACACCAGCGGTGGTGGCGGTGCCGCCGCCACCGGGGGCAGCATCAAATTCCCAGTCTTGAGCCCATGTGAAGAGGAGTGCGACGTGACCTGCAGCGCCACCACCGCCACCGATAATGCCACCGCCGCCAGCGCCACCTTCCCAAAAGGAGCCGTCATCGCGTTGGAGGCCTTCACCGCCGTCGCAACCGGCTCCAACGCTGTGGTTCGATGCGAAACCGGCCGACGACGCGTTGATGTCTGCGTTCAAGTTGAGGGTCGAACCACCCAAGAACACCACGCCACCGGTTCCGGTCGCCGGGTTCCAGGCAGGTGGAACGTAGGTCGTGTCCACGTCGATGACCTGGTCACAGCCTCCGGGGAGCACGACGAACTGCACAGCTTCTGAAGCGGAGTAGCTGCGCTCGGGAGTCGAGGTTGCCGGGTCAAGAATCTCATAGACCCCAAGACCGCTTGCGATCGTGCCCGTCATCTGAATGACCAGAGCACAGTCGCTCTCCGACAATGGAGAAGTGGGTGTTGGAACCCCGTCAACTACCGACGCTGCAACGTAGGTGTTCGCCGGCGCTTCCAGCGCCGAGATCGGCACGCTGCTCGTCGCAACAACCGACGCGACGAGCGCGGCGGCAAAGAAGGCCCCTTGACATTTCAGTCGTCGTCGTCTCTTGGGGCGCTCGGCTGCGATCTCGTCGGTCTCGCTCTTGCTCAGGGTCATAGTTCTCTCCGCATTCGGTAGCCGCCGTGTCCGTCGTCACTCTTCGGTGTTCATTCGTTCGACCCGTTTTCAAAAAACTGTTGCAACCCAGGGCGAGAAGTATGAGATTTGCGAACTGCAAATATTGCTACCGCCGCGACGATGTGACACCCGCGACATCGTGGGAGTTTTCGCTGCACTGCTCGATGGGACAGGCTGTCTTCTCCGAAATAGGAGACCAGCCCAGATGACTGCATTGACCCCCCAAAATCCCGTGGACTCGCGAGTACTCCTCGACGTCATCCCACAGGCGTATATTCGACACGCGGTCGTAGTCGCTTTTGCGTTTCTCACTGCTGCCGCGGCGCAGATCTCTATCCCTCTCGGCTTTACTCCCGTGCCACTTACCGGCCAGACATTCGCTGTCTTGCTCGCCGGCGGAGTGCTCGGCGCGAACCGTGGCGCTGCTTCTCAGCTGCTCTACGTCGTGATGGGCGCGGCGGGGTTGCCCTTCTACGCGGACGGAGCGAGCGGCCTGACCGTGCAAGGCGCGGTAATCCCGACCGTTGGCTATCTCGTTGGATTCGTCGTTGCTGCCTGGGTTGTGGGTTTCATGGCCGAACGCCACCAAGACCGCAACGTCGCCAGCTCGATCCCAGCGTTCCTTGCCGGAACCGCCATCATCTACGTCATCGGCGCAAGCGTGCTCGCCTGGCGCCTCGGCATTCCCTTCGCGGCCGACCTCGACGAGGCCAGCGCCCTGAAGTTCGGCATTGCACCGTTCATCATCGGCGACTTCATCAAAGCCGTTGCTGCTGGCCTACTTCTGCCAGGCGCATGGCAGCTCGCCAAACGCTTCGAGGGCTAATTCACCCTCGGGCCACGTCAGCGCTAGCCCTTCAGGCGTGAATTGTCGGGGTCGAATGCGGAGCCGGTGCCG
>CAZMYN010000096.1:0-11420 GCA_964570495.1 uncultured Acidimicrobiales bacterium
GTAGAGCTTGACGTTGTCGGGCATGTCCGGGAGCGTGCCGGCCATGTCGCCGAACGTGCCCCGAGGGACGTGCGCCCAGTCGTCGGGGAGACCTTCGAATGAATCGAAGCCGTGGATCACCGCGTCGGGGAACGTCCGAGCCAAGCGGCGTGTCGAGGCACCTTTGTAGACGCCCAGGTCGAGGAGTTGGCCGTTCATTGCGTTGATGTCGTCGGCCATCGTGTCGATGACTTCGAACTGGTCCATCGTGAAGAAGGCGCCGTCCATCTCCGATTCGATGAAGTCGTAGGTTTGCTCAGCGGCCCGTCGGTTCCGCTCTTCGAGCAACTTCGACCAGCGGTCGTTCCAGGCAAAGAAGTGGCGCAAGGGCTTGATGCCCGGGGCCGAACCAAGTTGTCCAATGAGATCGATTGCGTCGACCCGTTGGCGTCGATCCGGGCGCACCGCCTCTTGGAGGAGGTCGCGAATCTCCGTGAGAAGTTCAACTACCTGATCCTCGTTGTCATTCATCCGGCGAGCGTATCGCCGCCGCATCGCGCATCGCGCATTTGAGCTAGGTGGGGAAGTTCCCGAGCTTGTCGAAGGGCAAGAAGATGCCGTCGAGTTCCTTCGCGAGCGTCTTGAGACGAGGAAACCGAGCAGCGCTTCGGTGACCCTCGATGAGTGACTCGACGACGAGGTCGGGCGAGCCGATCTTCATGCCCCGATAGTGCTTCACTGCCGTGTTCTTTCTCGACACAAAGATCGCGCCATACACCGGACACTCACCTCCGACGAGGTGGCGGACCGTGTCGACTCGGGCCTCAAGACCGGCCAGAAGAATGCGACAGCTCACCCCGCCTACGAACACATCGTTCTTTGCCACCCGCACGCGGCCCCGAAATGGAGTGGAGCGGATGATCGTGACCTGATCGTTTGCGAGAACAACGTGCTCGATCGAGCCATCGGAGCCCGGCACGAGCCGGTTGCTCAATACATCGATCTTGTTGGCAACCGCTGGCTCGAATACCGCATCGATCGCTGGCGTACCTGTGGACTGAACCTCGATTGTTTCCCGCATATCAAAGATGGTCGCCACAAAATTGGCGAACCTTGAGCAATTTCCTAGGCCGTTGGGCCTAGTTCATCGACGGAATACACCAGATCTAGGACTCAAGCGTCGCGATGTGCACCAGCGCGTCGCCTTGGTTGCTGAGCGGGTACATCGTCGTGCCGATCACCAGACCGTCGCGGCTAGCGCGGATGGTGCTGAGCTTCTTGCCGAACGCATCGGTGATCGTGCCGAGTTGTTGTTTGGCTTCGACCATGTCGCCGATCTCGATCTCGAGGCGGACGATGCCGCTGCGCGAGGCCCGAACCCAACGGCTGCTGCGCGACTCGGGAACGGTCGTTGCGGGCGGGCCATCCCAGTCGGCCATTTCGAGGTGGCGAAGCACACGTCTAACTCCGCGCACGCCGGTCTCGATGGCGTCGTTGTTAAAGCGCATTGGTTCGCCCGCTTCATAGAGCAGCACAACCGCGCCAGCCTTGGTACCCGCGTCGCGCAAGGTGCCAGCTCGCCTCTTTGCGTGGAGCATCAGTCGGGGGCCAAAGACCTCGCCGAGCTCGCGCGTCAGCGGGTCATCGAGGTTTGCTCTGATCTGGGGGAGGTTCGTGCGGTTGTCGCTTGCGGTATGCAGATCGATCCCGACCTCGCATTTGGAAACGACTTCGGTCATGAAGATGTACGCCAGGCGTGCTGCGAGCGAACCCTTCTTCGACCCGGGGAACGAACGGTTCAGGTCGCGGCGATCCGGGAGGTAGCGACTACCGGTGATGAAGCCGTGAATGTTCACGACCGGGACGGCGAGAAGCGTTCCGCTCATCTCCTTTGGGTCGAGCTCGCTGAGGACCCGGTTGACGATCTCGACGCCGTTCAGTTCGTCACCGTGAATCGCCGCGTTGATCCAGATCGTCGGACCATCTTTGGCACCGTGGAAGATCGTCACGGGCATCGACATCTGCTCGCCGGTGATTAGCTGGGAGACCGGCATCTCGACGTGGGCGCGGCGGCCTGGTTTCACCTCGTGTTCTCCAAGGGTGAAGGACGGTCGAACGGCCACAGCTGGGTTGCTCCTTGCGGGTCTGGTCGGCGACGCTACGGGCGACTACTCTCAGTTGCCCGTGCCACACGATCAGCCAGGAGTGTAGTGAGGCTTGCGATTCTTTCCAGAGAACCACGCAGCTATTCGACTCAGCGCCTGAAGCTCGCGGCGGTCGATGCTGGTCATCAGGTTCGGATTCTCGACACTCTCCGTTTCGCGATCGACCTCAGCGGCGACGAACCCGACCTTCATTATTCGGGCAATCAACTGTCGGATTACGACGCTGTTCTGCCGCGTATCGGCGCGTCGGTCACGTACTTCGGGACAGCCGTTGTTCGCCAGTTCGAACAGATGGACGTCTACACGCCGAACACGTCGGCAGGAATTCGCAACAGCCGCGACAAGCTCCACGCCCACCAGATTCTGTCTCGGCACCGGATCGGGATGCCGGCAACGACCTTTGTCCGTGATCGCACCGACGTCCTTCCCGCTATCGAACGCGTCGGTGGTGCGCCGGTTGTCATCAAGTTGCTCGAAGGTACCCAAGGCATCGGCGTGATGCTCGCTCCCGACCTGCCGGTTGCTCAAGCGATGATCGAAACGCTTCAGGCAACGCGCCAAAACGTGCTGGTCCAAGAGTTCATTGCTGAGTCGTCGGGCACCGATGTTCGTGCCTTCGTGGTTGGCGATCAGGTAGTCGGGGCTATGCGCCGGTCCTCGGGCGGCAAGGACTTCCGCTCGAACCTGCATCGTGGCGGTAAACCCGAACGCATCGACCTCGACGAGGCCTACGAGCTTGCTGCGGTCCGGTCGGCCCAGATCATGGGGCTGCGAGTGGCCGGTGTCGACATGCTCGAAAGCGAGCGCGGGCCGTTGGTGATGGAGGTCAACTCGTCGCCAGGTCTCCAGGGGATCGAAAAGGCAACCGGGCAGGACATTGCCCGCGGCATTGTCGATTATGTCGACAACCAGGTTGCCTTCCCCGAGCTCGATGTTCGCCAGCGCCTCTCGGTTTCTCGGGGTTATGGCGTGGCTGAATTGTTGGTGCGCGAGGACGGCAGCTTTGTTGGACAGTCGCTCGGCGACACCGACCTTGACGAGCGCGACATTCGAGTGCTGACCGTTCAGCGGGGAACCGAAGTCATTCCGAATCCTCGCCGCTCGCTCGTGCTCGAGGCGAACGATCAGCTGTTGTGCTTTGGTCGGCTTGAGGAAATGCGCGACATGATCCCCAAGCGCAAGCCCCGGCGTCGCAAGCTCATCCCGCCTCCACCGGCGCGCGACGACCTGATCAGCGACTCGACCTAGGCCAGTTCCCGTAGCGGCCGGACTCCGGCTCCGGTATACGATCCGGCCATGACACGCGAACCCAGTCGAGCGACGATCAACATTTGGGGTGGCGAAGAGCGCCGCTTCCAAGATGGCAGTACCCAGGTGCCGGTCGTTCACAGTGTGTCGTTTGGTTACCCCGATCTCGACTCCTGGCTCGACGTTGCGTTGGGTAACGCCGAGGGCCACATCTATGGCCGCAACACCAACCCGACCGTCGAGGTGTTCGAGGAGAAGGTTCGTCTGCTCGAAGGCGGCGAGGCCGCAACCTCGGCATCGACCGGCATGGCGATCATCTCCAATGCGCTCCATGCGTTGATCAAACCCGGCCAGCGCATCGTCAGCGTCAAGGACACCTACGGCGGCACGAGCCTGCTCTTCACCGATTTCTTGCCACGCATGGGATATGAGTGCGTGCTCGTCGACACCCACGACACCGACGCCATCGAAGCCGCGATCGCTGAGGGCTGTGACCTGCTGTATCTCGAAACGCCGACCAACCCGACGCTCAAGGTGCTCGACCTCGAACGGCTGTCGGCGGCGGGCAAGGCGGCTGGCGCGCTCGTCGTTGTCGACAACACCTTCGCCACGCCGATCAACCAATCGCCGATCGATCTTGGCGCCGACCTGGTCGTGCATTCGGCCACGAAGTTCCTCGGCGGTCACGCCGATGCGCTCGGTGGGGTAGCGGTAGGCCGCAAGGACCTCATCGACACGATCTACGGCTATCGCGAGATCAACGGCGCCACGCTTCATCCCGAGGCTGCGTATCTGTTGCTGCGTGGCATCAAGACGCTGAGCTTGCGAATTGAACGCCAGAACGAAAACGCCATGGCGGTGGCCAGCTATCTCTCGCAGCACCCGAAGGTCGCAACGGTGAACTATCCGGGTCTTGCGTCGCACGAGAACCACGACGTTGCCGCAAAGCAGATGCGTGGCTTCGGCGGCATGCTCAGCTTCAGCCTTGGCAGCGACCTCGACTCGGTGCGGGCGTTCCTTCCGCGGCTTCGCTACGCGCACAAGGCAGCGAACCTCGGAGCGGTCGAGACCATCGTTGGGCCACCGGCCACCACGAGTCACGTCGAATGCACCGCGGCTGAACGTGAAGCACTCGGAATCCCCGAAGGCCTCATCCGCTACAGCGCCGGGATCGAGAATATCGACGACCTACTCACCGATCTAGACGGGGCCTTGGAGGGCATCTGATGAGCGAACCAACCTTGCACTTCACCCGAGAAGAGTTCGCCGACCGCCTCGCAAAGACCCGAGCCGCA
Organism: uncultured Acidimicrobiales bacterium; assembly: GCA_964570495.1. Classification (GTDB taxonomy): domain Bacteria; phylum Actinomycetota; class Acidimicrobiia; order Acidimicrobiales; family SHLQ01; genus SHLQ01. The sequence goes on from CAZMYN010000096.1 coordinate 4,688, forward strand.
ATGGAGGCCCAAGGCATCGAGGTTCTCGTCATCACCGACCCGTCGAACATGGCGTGGCTCACCGGCTATGACGGCTGGTCGTTCTACACACCCCAATGCGTGATCATCGGCCCCGATGGCGGCCCGATCTGGTTCGGGCGCTACATGGACTCGCTCGGTGCTCTTCGCACGACCTACATGCCGCCTGACGATGTCATTGGTTACCCCGACCACTACGTGATGTCGACCGAACGCCATTCGTCGGAGTACCTGGCCGAGAAGATCGCCGAACGCGGGTGGAACGCAAAGCACATCGCTGTCGAGATGGACGGCTACTACTACTCGCCCCGGGCCCATCAGGCTCTGGTCGATAACCTGCCCGACGCCACGTTTGGGGATTGCACCGGGTTGGTGAATTGGCAACGGTCAGTGAAATCGGCCCAGGAGATTGCGTACATGCGAATTGCCGGTGAGATCGTCGAGAAGATGCACGCCCGCATCCTCGAACGCATGGAAGTGGGCATGCGTAAGAACGACCTCATCGCCGAGATCTACCACGCGTCGATCGCGGGAACGCCCGACCATGGGGGCGATTATCCCGGCATCGTGCCGCTCGCTCCGACCGGCATCGACGCAACCGCAGCGCACCTCACGTGGGACGACAAGCCGTTCCAAACAGGGTTTGGCACATTCTTTGAGATTGCGGGAGTGCACAAGCGCTACCACGTGCCGCTATGTCGAACCGTGTTCCTCGGTACTCCCGACAAGGAATGGTTCGAGGCCGAGGTAGCGCTCGTAGCGTCGATCGATGCGGGCATCGGAGCAGCGAAGCCCGGCAACACCGCCGAGGACATGCACGCCGCGTTCATCACCGAGCTCCGCTCGCACGGCTACGACAAAGAAAGCCGCGCCGGATACGGGATTGGCCTCAGCTACCCGCCGGACTGGGGCGAGCGAAACGTCAGCATCCGCCCCGGGGACACGACCGAGTTCAAACCCGGCATGACCATCCACTTCATGCCGGCCCTATGGCAGACCGACTGGGGTATGGAGATCACCGAGTCGCTACTCATCACGAACGACGGCTGCGAACCCCTCGCCAACGTTCCCCGCAAACTCTTCGTCAAGGAGTAACCCGCGCAATAATTCACGGTTTCCACCTTCGAGGGCCTCGGTTCCCGCAGAGTCGTTGCTCGGGGCTCGCGGCTAGCGTCGCTTCAATGAACGCCATCCAAGAATCGCCGGTGTCAGCAACGGTCCCGTTCGATGAAGACGGATTACACACCGGCCACCTCAAGGTGCCGCACAGCCACGACGGGTCGGCCTATGGCGCGGTGATGATTCCGGTCGCGGTGATCAAAAACGGCGACGGGCCAACGGTGCTTCTCACCGGCGGGAACCATGGCGATGAATACCAGGGCCCGCTGGCGCAGATTCGTTTGGTGAGTTCGATCGATGTTGCCGACGTGACCGGCCGCATCATCGTCGTGCCCACGATGAATCAACCAGCGTTTGCTGCCGGCACCCGTACATCGCCGATCGACAAGGGCAACCTCAACCGGATGTTTCCCGGTCGCCCGGACGGTTCGATCACCGAGAAGATCGCCGACTACATGGCCCGCTACATGCTCCCCATGGCCGACCTCGTCATGGATATGCACGACGGCGGAAAGACCCTCGAGTTCGTACCTATGGCCTGTACCCACGTCTTGGATGATGCCGCCGCGCAAGCCGAGGGTTGGCGTTTCGCTAAGGCGTTCAAGGCGCCGTTCACCTGCAAGCTCGTCGAGATCGACACGATCGGCATGTGGGACACCCATGTCGAAGAGTCGGGAACGCCGTTCGTCACGACCGAGCTCGGCGGTTCGGGAACCACTCGCCCCGACTGGGCGGAGATTGGCCTGCGCGGAGTGAGGAACGTGCTCCGCGAAGCCGGAGTCCTCGCCGGCGAGCACGAAGACGCACCTACCCAGTTCCTCGACGTGCCTCTCGAAGGTGCTTACATCACGAGCGAATCCGATGGCCTCATCGAATGGGTTGTGGCATTGGGAGATCCGATCAGCGTTGGTCAGGTGATTGCGCGCGTGCACGACCCGGTTCATCTCGGAACGCCACCGCGCGACTATCACGCCACGATCGACGGCATCCTCGCCATGCGACACTTTCCGGGCCTCATCCGACTCGGTGACTCGATTGCGATGCAGGGAGTCGTTGTCGACTCGATCTAGTCTTCAGGCCATACCTGGCTGATCAGTGAAAGGACCTCCGATGACCGACCATGGGACCGTCGACAGATCCACAGAATGGGACGAGCTACGCGCCCGCCACCTGCAGGACTCGGCCGCTCGGCCCGAGTCGACGGCCCGCGGTCTTCATCACATGGCCCTGATCAGCACGAACGTCGAGCGGACGATCGAGTTCTACCAAGGCATTCTCGGCTTCCCGCTCACCGATCTCTTCGAGAACCGCGACTACGAAGGTTCGACCCACTTCTTCTTCGATATCGGCAACGGCAACCTGCTGGCTTTCTTCGATTTTCCCGAGCTCGACCTCGGTGACTATGCCGAAGTCCTCGGCGGCCTGCACCACATTGCGATCTCGGTTACACCCGAAGCTCAGGCCACGGCTCGCCAAGCGCTAGAAGCAGCGGGCATCCCGGTCGAGTTCGAACACGAGACATCGATCTACTTCAAAGGCCCCGACGGCGAACGCCTCGAACTTCTCGCCGACCCCCTACGCCACATGTACGGCGAAGACGTCTAGCTGGGACAGTTGGGGACAGTCCCCAACTGTCCCAGGCATTTGCTACGCGTAGCCGCCGAGACCGACCCGCTGTTCTTGCTCGTCGCGAAAGCGCCGCCAGAGCGCAACCGCATCGTCGAGGTCGCAGTCGCCAATCTGTTCGGTTTCGGCGTCAAGAACCGCCGAGCGAACGAGTTCTCGAATGTCCGCGCCCGACATGGCCGTGGTGGCCTCCGCGAACCGGCTCGGATCTATATCGTTCGGTACCCCTTCGAGGTAGCGCCGCAAAATCTCGACTCGTTGAGCGGGTCCGGGAAGGTCAATGTCGACGATTTGGTCGAAGCGCGCAGCTCGTTGCGCAGCGGCATCGATCGACGCAACGTCGTTGGTTGTCGCAACCGTGATGACGCCGGAATGACCGGTCATCAGTCCGTCGAGCACGGTGAGGAAGTCGACGAGCGCAGCTTGTTGGCCTTGTCCCTCGCGGTCCCCGACGAGAAGGTCAAGATCCTCCAGCAGGACGAGAGCGGGCGATAGGTCGCCCGCGAGACGGTAGAGCTGGTTCAGCGCGAAAGCCCCGGTTTTCGCCGACGCTAAGAACACGGTGCATGTGCCGACATAGTCGGCTGCGATCGATCGACAGAGTGCGGTCTTTCCCGTGCCTGGCGGTCCGGCGAGCATCAAGCCACGGTTACCTCCGAGGCCTGACTTTGTGAGCCGGTCCATGCGCTCGACCATCCGTGTCACGTTGCGGTCGACGGCATCCCAAATCTCCTCGGCGAAGACGAGTTGTTCTCGCGAGTCGGCCAAATCCGTAACGACCTGGAGCGTAAGTCCTTGAACCCACGTCGCCTCGAGGATTCGATTGCGGTACGGACACGATGGGCCGATGACGGCCGCCTTCAGGTCCTCCAAGTATTCGTGCGCTCGCTCGTCGTCATCGGGAGCACTCCAAACCGTCACGATTGTCTGATTGTGCAGGTCGTGAGCACGAACGACGAGCTTGGCTTTGCTCACCCGGCCGGCAGGGAATGTGGCTGTCACGTTCAGGGGGACCCGAACCGCACCGTTGCCAAAGTCGACCGACCTCCACATGGGAGGATCGGCGGGCACGAGGCCGTAGAGACTGGATGGCTCGATTTTGGCCTGCTGGATCTGCTGGCCGAACGCGAAGCGCATTGCGTCCGCCGAAATCTGGTCCCATGTCTCAGTGACTGCGACAAGGTCGCTGCGTCCACAGCCAAGCGTCTTTGCTGCGCTCCACTCGGGGTCTCGATCTTCTTCCTGTCGCAGCTTGCGGAAGTAGTACTGGAACATGTGTTGCTTGGTAGCCAGCTTTTCGCCCATTCACTAGCAATCGGAACGTATGGGGGCTCACCTTCGTGGGCCGTACGACCCACAGGTCTCTCGACTGGGACACCTAGGGACTGTCCCCAATTGTCCCAGTTGCTAGATGTTCCAGACGGCGTAGCTGAGCGAGCGGTCGCCAAAGTTGTTGCTATGGATGCGAACGCCGTCTGTGCATGTTCGTGGATTCCACAGATGGTTCGTTCCGTTGTGCTGCGGGAACTGGTTCTTGAAGAAGACACGGTTGTTGAAGATGCGGTGATCTGAACACGACGGCGTCCAGCGTTGATGGTGAATCGAGAACCCCGTTGCGGTCCAGAGACCGACGTCGCCGCCGCCGTAAATGATGTTGTTCTTCACCAGGAAGTCGTGGCCGCTACCAACGTTGATCCCGACGTGGCCCGGGTCGACGATCACGTTGGCGACAACGTTCACCCAGCCGGTTGCCTGGGTGCCTTCGCCATCGCCGAGGATGATGGCCGTGCCGCTCGCACTTGGCCCCCCGTTGCGCATGTAGTTGCCCTTGATGACAATCGGGCTGTCCGGGGTGCCGGTTGTCGAAAAGAGGTTGATCATGTCCTCAAATTCGGAGTTCCACGCAGCACGACCTTCGATCCGGTTGCGCGTGATGCGTACGTTCTCGACGTTGCGCGCACGGCTGATCTGAACGGCGTTGCGGCCAGGGCTAAAGAAGTCGTTGCGGTCGATGATGAGGTTCTTCGTGAGCGAGCCGGTTACCAGAATTGCCCGGTTGCCTCCGTCGTCGGCTTGGATCGACTTATCGCTTGCGACGTTAGAAATCTCGTTGTTGTAGAGCTTCACACTGTCGCCGTTGCGAATGTGGATGAGGTCGTGGTTCGAGCGATTCGTCGTCGAGTTGCCGCTGAACACCGAGTGCGCGATCACGATGTTCTTCGAGCCAACGATGTTGACGATCTTGCGCTGCGGGATCGATCCGTTGGGGTTGGTACCGCAGTCGTGCAACGTGACGTTTCGAATCGTGATGTTCTCGGCCTGGATCATCGAGATGCACGGACCCGTCGGGTTCGTGATGATGACGTTCTCAAGGACGAAATCCTTCTGCCCGTCGAAGTCTTGGAAGCCAACAACACGGCACGGTTCGACGCATCCTTGTTGACCGTTGTTGCCGGCCTTCGGGAACGGTTGGTTGATGCGCTTGCGCGGCGGGGGAGTTTCGATCCGGGGTTCGCCAGCGTTGCCGATGTCGTAGCGGGCAAAGCCGTTGCAGGTCAGCGTTTCGAGCTGATGGTTGCCGGCCCGCATGCAACTGCCGTTGTGCCAGGCACCCAACAGCTCGACGCTTGGCGCTTCGGTCTGGAACTGGCGGTCGTTGACGTGAATGCGGTCGATCGTGACGGCACGGTCGCCACTAGTAACCGGTGCATCGTTCGTGAAATGAAGCGACAGCGAGCGGCTACGGATCCGATTCGAAGTGCTGAAGGTGTACTCGCTCAGGGTCGTGTTGAGCGTGAACGTCGTGACTGTTTGGTTGTCGATCCGAAGATCGACCCGTTCGCCACCGACCCCACCACGCGCAAAAACCGAAACGTCGACGGTTTCGCCGTTCGCTCCGGCCGGAGTGTTCAACACAAAGCCGGCAAGCAGCACCAGAAGCGTAAGGAGGGGGACCCGAAGCAGCATTCTCACTGCACCCGAGAATAGCGATCGCGACGCCCACAGGGCGAAGCGAATGGAGACTTAAGTGCCCGCTCGCGGGTACCGATGTTTCGACAATGACAGTCCGGCGGCTAGTTCTCGGTTTCGTATTTCTTTTTGTTTTGAGCGCGTGCTCCTCGGAGCCCCCCGATCATCGGGTGCTCTTTGTGGGCAACAGCTACACCCACTCGAACGAGATGCCCAAAATGGTCGAGGAGATCGCAGCAGCGAACGGCGTCTCCGTCGACTGGGAGATGATCGCGCCCGGCGGCTCGTTCCTCGACGAGCATCAATTCAACCTTGAAGTTGTCGACGCGCTCCGTTCGGGCGAGTTCGACTCGGTCGTCTTCCAAGAACAGTCGGTCATCACGTCGGTTCCCGAGCTCACGGCCTCACGCACGATCCCCGCTGCGGTTGCTCTCGACTCAATCGCTGACGATGCCGGAGTGCGTGTCATCTGGTTCCAAACCTGGGGCCGACTGAACGGCTTCCCCGACGTTGGCTACTCGGACTACGGGTCGATGCAGACCGCAATTTCTGCCACCTACGACCAGATCGGCACCCAGACGCAGTCGACGGTTGCTCGTGTCGGCGAACGCTGGCGGCGCACGCTGAACTCGGTCCCGGTCGGGCTGTACGTGGCTGATGGCTCGCATCCTTCACCAGCGGGAAGCTATGTCGCTGCGCTTGAAATCACCGGCACGCTCGTCAATCCGCTGATCGTCGAAGCTCCTTCGGTCGATGGCGTCGACGAAGACACCGCTGCGGCCCTGTTGGCGGCGTAGCTCGAACTCGCTAGCCGTGCCTACATCCTGAGACGGAGCGAACGGGGTCGCTCGGGTCGAAGACCTTGCCTGGGCAGAGCGCAACGAGGTCTTCAGCCGGCGCACGATATCCGGGTGGATAGAAGCCCTGCTTTCGAGCGACCATCGAAATTGCCGGCGACCGATCGAGCAGGCCGATTGTGAGATCGGCCTGGGTGTTGTTG
>CAZMYN010000097.1:0-6028 GCA_964570495.1 uncultured Acidimicrobiales bacterium
GGCACCAAACGGCTTCGAAACACGCGCTGTCAGGTCTCTAGGTCTAATGGCCTAGGAGGTTTGGCCGATGGGTGGGGGTGGTCAAGACCAAGCGTTCGCAACGAACGAGCTACCTCAGCGCGTGCCGAGTTGTGGCGCGCCCATGGCGCTCTCAACTGAGCGTTCTCGCCGGTTCGAGCTACCTCGCTGGGCTCTTTGAAGCGCTCTTTTTGGTCGCGGTAACCAATACGGCCTTTGCCTTGAACAACTCCTCGACCTCGGTCGATCTCTTTGGACGCTCGATCAACCGATCCCAGGTGCTGCTGCTGGCTGGCGGAGCACTCGTTATCCGCACGATCTTTGCGGTGCTGTCCAGCCGCCAAGCAGCAATCGTCATGGCAGGCGTGGTTGCAGGAACCCGCAGCACATTGATGCGCGCCTTCGTGACGACCTCGCACGAAGTTCAATCACAGGAAAAGCCAGGCACGCTCCACGAGCTGATGACAACGTTCAGCAGCCAGTCCTCAGCGATGGTCAACGCGCTCAGCAAGGGCATCAACTCGGGCGCCAATCTGCTAGCCCTCGTCGGCCTCGCCATCTTCGTCAACCCGGTCGGCGCGGTGCTGCTCCTGGTTTCGATCGGAGCGCTCGGTTTGGTGTTGCGGCCGCTGCGCACGGTTCTCGAACGCCGCTCAAATGCCTCGGCTCAAGCCGGTCTCGGGTTCGCCAACGCCGTCAGCGAGACAGCCGAGCTTGGCATGGAACTACACGTCTTCGATGTTCGCCACGCCGCCGCGGACCGCGTCCAAGAAACGATCGACGAGGTTGAAGTCCGCGCTCGCCGCGTTCACTTCGCCAACGGGTTGTTGATGCCGATCTACTCGGGAGTTGCCTTCCTTGCATTGCTTGGAGCCCTGGCGGTCGTCGCCGGCGACACCAGCACCGACCTCCAATCGATCGGCGCGGTCACGCTGCTCATGTTGCGGTCGCTGAGCTATGGCCAGGCACTTCAATCCTCGGCTGCCACGATGGCCGTTGCGGCACCGTGGGTGGAGCGCACACGCGCCAAGATCGAACTGTACGGATCGAGCCGCGTCGAAGATGACGGGATCAGTCTCCGCACGTTCGAGACGATCCAAGCGCGACATATGGGGTTCTCCTATCCCGACGAATCCGAGGTTCTCCACGACCTCGACTTTGCGCTTGGGCCTCGCGAACTCGTCGGCATCATCGGGCCATCCGGTTCAGGAAAGTCGACGCTCGTCCAGCTCTTGTTGGGTTTGCGTGAACCGAGCAGCGGCGAGCTGTTGGTCGACGGTCGACCGAGTGGAGACTTCGGTCGCTTCGATTGGGCTCGTCGGGCAACGATGGTCCCGCAATCACCAACGCTCATCTCGGGCACTGTTGCGGACAACATTCGCTTCTACCGCAACGGAATTTCCGACGCGGCAATCGAACGAGCAGCCCGCTTGGCCAACGTCCACGACGAGATCATGGCGTTCGACGGCGGCTATCAACACAGCGTGGGGCCCCAGGGCCGCCACCTGAGCGGCGGCCAACAACAGCGCGTTTGCATTGCTCGCGCGCTCGTTGAGCGCCCGGACTTGCTAATCCTCGACGAGCCAACGAGTGCGCTCGATATGCGTAGCGAACACCTCGTTCGAGAAACCCTCACAACGCTTGCAAAGGACATGACGATCGTGATCATTGCCCACCGACTGTCGACCCTGGAGATCTGCGATCGAATCATGGTCTTGCAGGACGGCCGAATTTCAGGACTCGATACACCCGAAGAACTCGAACGCAACAGCTCGTTCTACCGAGAAGCGCTGATGCTCTCGGGAATGCGGGGAACAAAATGATCCAGCGCACCAGCAACGAGATGACGGTCGGTGTCGTAGTCCTGACCCACACCCAAGATCACCTGGTCGAATGCCTCGAGTCGATCGCGGCCCAGACCCACCAACCAGCTCGTGTCGTAGTTGTCGACAACGCGTCGCCGCGCAGCCACAGCGCCACCGACTTGTGTTGGCGCTTTCCGGTCGAAACGATCCGCCTCGACGAACCTGTGTCGCCGTCGGCGGCTCGCAACAGGGGTTGTGAGCTACTCGATGACTGCGACGCAATCATGTGCTTCGACGGCGACGACATCATGAAACCAGCCCTGCTCGATTCGTACCGGCGAGACCTCCGGGCCACAGGAGTCGACGTCGTGTTTGGTGCAGCCGAGCTCTTCGGTACCGACGAGGGCATCTGGTTTCCTGGTGCGGAGCTTGGCCGCAAACCCAACCTGCGCAACCGCAGCTATATCCCCATCAACGCGCTCTTTCGCCGGAGGCTGTGGGAGCAAGTCGGCGGCTTTGACCCCGAGCAACTGTTCTTTGAAGACTGGGATTTCTGGCTCTCGTGCGCAACCGTGGGCGCCTCGTTTCATGGTGTGTCCGAGCCGTTGTGGCGCTATCGACGCCACGACGCAAGCCAGGTCGCCCGAGCCACGATCGAGGCAAAGGATGAGATGCGAAGCCGCATCTACCACAAACACTTGGACTACATCCGTGGCCCGTTCCAATGGCGACGAGCCTTGCGAATTGTCGAAAAGGCGGGGGAGAAGGCCGCTCAGCTCCTTCATCCCGTCGCACTCGCCCGCCTCATTGGCGGCCGAGCAGTTCGTTGCATTGCGAGCTTTGGACCCTCGGCGCGCCGTCAGCTTTGGCCGCGCCGCAATCACCCACCGCTCTACGAAGGCTCGTGGTTCGATGATCTGCTTTGGGGTCAAACGTTCAACCCGGTCATGCGGGCCATTTGGTTGGCCGGGCGCCGGCGCCGTGTCAGCGCGACCGGCGCGACCGTGATCGTTGTTAGCTGGAACACCTGTGAGGTGTTGAAGAGCGTCCTCGGGGCAGTTCGCGAACACAGCCCCGCCGGAACCAAGATCATCGTGATCGACAACGGCTCGTCCGACGGTACCGCCGAGTGGCTTCGCGACCAGGAGCTAACCGACCGCTGCGTGTTGCTCCCGTTCAATATTGGTCATGGGCGCGGACTGGATATTGGATTCGCGCTCGCCACGACCGAGACCGTCATCACCCTCGACTCCGATGCATTCCCGTTCCGAGACGACTGGCTCGACATCCTCACCGAACCGTTGGAGCAAAGCAGTGTCCAGGCAGCGGGCATGTGGGGCAAACGAAACCGTCTCCATCCCGCCTGCGCGGCCTTTCGCCGGACTGCCTTCTACGACGCACGAATGAGCTTCACCAACTACACGCCATGGATGGATCGTGGGGAAGCACCGGTCTTTGGTGAGAACAGCTGGGACACCGCTGAGCTGCTCTTTGAGCGAATTGGGCCCGACCGGGTTGTTCTTCATCCCGTCTCGGCCAACGAGCACGGCGGATCGACAATGAGTAACGCCGTGTATCACCACGAACAGATGACGACCGTGCAGATCGACCTCCCCAAGCTCGATGCACAGAGTCGCCGCGAGTCGTGGAATCGGGCGGTCGAAGACCTTCTCGCTGCTGACTAGAGCACGGCTTGAGCAGTGCTAGCTAGAGCGACGTGTTTTGCGTGCGGCGCTCGTGGCGCTCATAGGCAAGGGCGACGAGTTGGTCAATGAGATCGGGGTATTCGAGCCCCGAGGCTTGCCACATCTTGGGATACATCGAGATAGGGGTGAAGCCCGGCATCGTGTTGAGCTCGTTCACGAGCCAGCCCCGACCCGCAGGCTCATAGAAGAAGTCGGCACGGGCGAGACCATCGACGCGCAGCGCCCGGTATGCCTGAACGGCGAGCTTCTGCATGTCCTCGATCTCGCCGTCGTCGAGCGGCGCCGGAATCAGGAGCTTCGCGACGCCGTCGTGGTACTTGTCTTCGTAGGTGTAGAAGTCGGCGCCGGCGACGATTTCGCCGGGCAGCGATGTTTGAACCGAGCGGTTTCCGAGCACGGCGATTTCGATCTCGCGCCCGTCGATGCCCTCTTCGGCGACGATCCATTCGTCGTAGCTGGCAGCGAGATCGAGGGCAGCGTTCATCTCCTCGACCGTCTCGGCGCGGCTAACCCCGACCGATGAGCCCATGTTGGCGGGCTTGATGAAGACCGGCGCGCCGAGCTCGCGAAGCAGATTGGCGGCGGTCGATGTGGTGATCTCATCGCGGTTGAACCCGAACCAGGCAGCTTGGGGGAGACCAGCTGCGGCAAGTGCGTACTTCGAAGCAATCTTGTCCATGGCGAGCGCGCTGCCGAGGACGCCGGAGCCAACGTAAGGAATTCCGGCCAGCTCGCACATCCCCTGGAGGGTTCCGTCTTCACCCATGGGTCCGTGCAGCAACGGCAGCACGGCACCGCCGGCGGCGGCGGTCTCGACCAGTAGCGAGAACGGGTCGACCGGTGCGCCGCTCGGGTCGAGCGCATCGGCACCGGCGTCGGCTGGGGCTAGCGACCACACGCCATCTCGTGAAATCCCGACTGGAACGATGTCGTAGCGATCGGCTCGTGCTGCCGCAAGAACATGTTTGGCCGTCACGCACGACACGTCATGTTCGGCGGACTGGCCACCAAACAGGACGAGCAGCCTGGATGTGGACGCGGTGCTCGACATCGAAACACCATAGCGAACAAGGCCGCGAAGATCGCTGCCGAAGGGTTCGTGACGGCTAACGTTTCCAGCGTGAAGTTGACCATCGCGGACATCGCCGAAGCGACGCGCGGATCAGTGCTCTACTCGCAAGTAAACGTCGAGGTCGACGGGGTCACCCAGGACGGTCGAGAGCTGCGCTCAGGCCAACTGTTCGTGCCGCTCATCGCCGAGCGTGACGGACACGACTTCATCGATCAAGCATTGGACAGCGGAGCGGGCGCCTACCTGAGCCAAAACCCCGTCGGCAAGCGAGGCGTTGGCGTTCTCGTCGACGACACGACCCAAGCCCTCCAAGACCTTGGTCGGTTGGCGCGTAGCAAGATCCCCGGACCGGTCGTCGGGATCACCGGCTCGGTGGGTAAGACCTCGACCAAAGATCTTCTTGCGGGTGCAATGAACGAAGTGCACCCGACCCACGCGTCGACAAAGTCGTTCAACAACGAAATCGGGGTGCCGTTGACGCTGCTCAACGCTCCCGACAACACCCACGCGGCGATCGTCGAGATGGGCGCTCGGGGAATCGGACACATCGAGCTGCTCGCCGCGATCGCGTCGCCGACCATTGGCGTGGTCACGACGGTCGTGGCTGCTCACACCTCGGAGTTTGGATCGGTCGACAACATTGCGTTGGCCAAGGGCGAGTTGGTCGAGGCACTTCCCTCGGAGGGACTGGCCGTCTTGAACGGGGACAACCCGCTCGTCTCGGCAATGCGAGATCGAACGTCGGCGGCCGTGTTGACCTTTGGAACCGACCCGTCGAACAACGTGCGGATCGTGTCGAACGAGCTCGACGACGAGCTGCGTCCAACCATCGTGATGGAGAGCGACTGGGGACCGGTGACTGCCCGGCCGCAGGCGCGCGGCGCGCACATGGCAATGAACGTTGCCGCAGCGACGGCAACAGCGCTGTGGCTTGGAGTCCCGCCCGAAGCGGTTGAAAACGGCTTGGCGAACGCCGAGATGTCGCCGTGGCGGATGGAAGTTTCCACCGGGGCCTCCGGAGCGCTCATCATCAACGACACCTACAACGCGAACCCGACCTCGATGCGAAGCGCCCTGGCTTCGCTGGCAGCGTTGCCGCAACGTCGCAAGGTCGCCGTGCTCGGGTACATGGGTGAACTGGGCCCAATCGAGGCCGATGCTCATGGCGAGATTGCCGACGAGGTCGCTCGTGAAGGAATCGAGCTCATTGCAACAGGCACCGAGCTCTACGGACTGGTACCTGCGGGGAACCCGTCTGCGTACCTCGTCGACCTCGACGAGGACACCGCAGTTCTGGTGAAGGGCTCTCGGTCAGCGGGCCTCGAAACGGTCGCTGCGGAACTGCTCGAACGCTCGAGCTAGTACCTGCGTTCTTTAGCGAGCATTCTCTTGACAAGATTGTTGAACAAGATTGTTGAACGAGATTG
>CAZMYN010000097.1:6128-11364 GCA_964570495.1 uncultured Acidimicrobiales bacterium
AGATTGTTGAACGAGATTGCCTAGTAGGGCAGCTCGTCGGGCGGCAGGGGAGACTTGCTCGCCAAATAGTCGGCGAGCAGCTCGGGTTCGCACTCCGGGCATAGGTAGCGCAGGCGCATTGATTGGATGGATAGCTGTGTGCCCCGGCTCTTGTCGACGATTGCTTGAAACGCCGGGCGAACCTCGGTCGATCCACACGTTGAGCAGGCAGGGGTGAGGTCGCGGTCCCAGATCAAACCGCACTCGCCGCACGTAATCGTGATGGTCTCACCGTCGCGTTGACCGTCGAGATTTTCGTCTTCGCCACATTGCGCGCAGGAGATTACGGCCATGACCCCACTTTAGGCAGTAGGGGCCGAGGCTGACGGATGTGGTTGCAGGCGGTATCGTCGCGATTGCGATGGGAACGCATTACGACACGCTGGGTGTCAAACCCGGGTCAACGACCCAAGAGATTCGAAAGGCGTATCTTCGTCGCGCCAGGGCACTTCACCCGGATCGCCAGCAAGGGCGAGCTCCCGCCGAGGCTCGTCAGGCCGAGCAGGCCATGCAGCAGGTAAACGTTGCGTGGAATGTGCTTTCTGATCCGACGAAGAAGCAGGAATACGACAAATCGCTTACCAGTCCTCGTTCGGGAGCGTCGCGCTCACCGGCCCGGCCAACCCAAACACCGCGCGCACAGGCCCCTCGGGTACAAGCCTCGCCATCGAGGGAACCGTCAGGGGCAAAGATCGACGAAACCCCCGGCGATGGCTCGGTGAGCGTCTGGGCCTCGATGCCGGTCCTGCTCGTGCTTGGTTTGCTGCTCGGGATCTTGATTTTGACCGCATTCGCAGGCCGCGGTAATGATGAGCCGGTACGCCAAGAGGACACGGCGACGTTGAGCGTTGACGACTGCTTCCAACTCGTTGGCGATGCGCCCCGGGAGCGTTCGTGCAATACCGGAGTGGCCGACGGCCTGGTGATCGAGATTGGGCCTGCTCCGGGCAATTGCCCGACCGACACGATGAGTCTGCGTGACCCTCGCACGAACTTCTTCATCTGCTGGAAGCAACTAGTTCCCGGAACCAGCAACACAGTCCCGTAAGTAGAACCGCTACGTATTAAGGGGTTGAGCGGCACGCGTGGGCGGTGTCAGCACCATGTCAATGATGTGGACGACGCCGTTGTCGGCCGTGAGATCGCTGCTGGTGACCGAGCGCCGTGGAGTTACTGAAAGTCGAGATGCAGGTGGTCGTCTTCGCGCAAGGCAATGGCGCTGCGCAGGGTGTATCCGGGCTGATCGCAGACCCAGCAACCCGGGTCTTCGTCAGCGGTCCACGCGACCTCGCAGTCGATGCAGCGATAGCGGACGCGCTGCGCGCTGAGAAGGGAAGTGGAGCCAGTGCTGTACGACATCTGCTCCTATCGGCGCAAAAGCAGGCTTCCTAATGGCTCACACCCCAATTCTGGGGCCGAATTGCCCATGAAGCGTCGAGGGGGTCACTGGTACTTCTTGATGTGTGGAGGTTATGTGTCATGACAAAGACGCATCGCTACGCCTGAAAATTCAGATGCTTGTTGGTACGGCGTTTGGATTTCTCGTCGTAGTGATGTTCGGCGTCGCCTCCGCAGACGAGACCCCATCGTCACAGATCCCGGCTATGCCGGCGGAGTTGGCACCGGCAGTTGTCGTGGCTGCCGGTGCTGACTCCATCAACACAAATGCTGTTGGACGATTGAGTGCCGAGGCGGGCGGTCTCGTCGAACGAGGGACAGCGTTTCAGCTCGACGATGGGCGAATCGTCACCGTTGCTCATGCGCTCATCGATGCCCGCGTCGCAAACGCAGGCGACGTTGCATTCGATCCGGGTGCAGCGACCATCATTCGTGAACACGACCTTGCATTGTTCGAGGGCGAATTCCGGCCAGAAGGGTTGGCGATAGCACCGTTGCCCGTGGCGGTCGGTGATTCGGTCGCTATTGGCGGCGTGCCAGAGAGCGGACGGGTCGAAGTGCTGACCGGGACGGTCATCTCCCGGACATCGGGTGTCAGCTACGGGATTGGCCGACCCGATGTGTACGTGCTGTCGGCGACAGTTGACCAAGGGTGGTCCGGCGGCCCGGTCGTGAACAGCGACGGCGAAGTAGTTGCCGTAGTGGTCGGCGTTGAACTCCGTAGCGGAGTCACCCTCGCTGTGCCCATCGAATACCTGCGGTGACTCGTCGAGGCTTCCGCTCGACATCGGGCTTACAACGCGACCCCGGCAGTCGTCTCGATGTGATCGGGAATGTCCTCTGATGGCGTGCCGGTGTTGGTTGTTTCGCTCGGCTCGATGAGCAACAGGTCGGCGCCATCGACCGACTCGGGCTTGTGCTCGACACCCTTGGGGACGACGTAAATGTCACCAGCGGAGAGCTCGATCGTGCGATCACGAAGGTGGATCTGAACCTCACCAGAAACCACCTGAAAGAGCTCGTCGGTGTCTTCATGGGAGTGCCACACAAACTCACCCTTGATATGCACGACCCTCACGTCGTAGTCGTTCAGTCGGGCGATGTTTCGCGGAGCCCACTGATCGTCGAACGTCGCCAGGGCCTCTTCCACGTTGATCTTGTCATCCATTGCTCCAGTTAAGCACCTCACGAAAATGCGCCGCCGCGGCGGCGCTGCGACTGGGGGAGCTACGCTTTCGGACGTGACAACCGCAGTGGTGCTCGTTGGCGGAGCAATGCCCGATCGTCATGCCCTGGAGGGAGTCGCCGAAGCCGACATTGTCGTTGCGGTCGACAGCGGTGTGCGTATTGCCCGCAAGCACGGCCTTCCGGTACACGTGCTCATTGGCGACCTCGACTCGGCATCTGACGGCGACCGAGCGTGGGCCATTGCTGAAGAGGCCGAACTTATCGAGCACCCCGAAGACAAAGACGCAACCGATCTCGAACTCGCGCTCGATCACCTCAAAGAGCTCGATGTCGATCGGATTCTGGCGGTTGGGGTCGAGGGAGGGCGCCTCGACCACGAGCTCGGAAACTGGGCGGTTCTGTGTCGACCCCAGTCAGCGCTGGTCGAGATCAGAACGCCAACAGGCAAGGCCTACCTCTTGAACGGCGACGGGGCCAACGAGCTCGATCTCGACGCAGAGCTCGGCGATCTTGTGACGCTGCTCCCGGTTGGAGGCGTTGCGAAGGGGGTTTGGGCGACCGGCGTGCGTTGGCCTCTCGACGGCGCCACCCTCGAACCAGGTTCAACCCTCGGCGTTAGCAACGAGATCACCGAAGAGACCGGGTACGTCTCGGTCGAATCGGGCACACTTCTGGTCGTTCGCCCGGTGCCCGAGTAGCTCAGACGCTGTCGGAATCTGAACGTTCCGCCCACGCCCACCAACGACCATGGCGCTCTTCGAGGCGAAGGTCCATGGCGAACGCGGCGCGCAAGTTGGCTTCGGTCAGCGTCGTCTCGATCGGCCCGGCGTTGACCACCGTGCCATCAGCCATGAGAAGAACGTGGGTGAAGCAGCTGGCGATTTCGTCGACGTGATGGGTTATCAACACGATCGGTGGCGCGTCGGGTTCGTCTGCGATCCGGTCGAGGGAGGCAACGAAGGCTTCACGCCCGGCGAGATCAAGGGCAGCGGTGGGTTCATCGAGCACGAGCAGCGATGGGTTCGTCATCAGGGCGCGGGCGATCAAGACCCGCTGTTTCTCACCCGACGAGCAGCTCCCGAAGGACTGCTGGGCGAGATGAGCGACTCCGGCGCGTTCCAAGCTGACAATGGCCTGCTGGCGATCGGCGTCGTCGTACTCGTGCCACCACGGCTCCAACGCACCGTGCACGGCCGTCATGACCACGTCACGGTTCGACAGTTCGGGGCGCAGCTGGTCGCTAAGAGCTGCCGCTGCGTAACCGAGGTGGCCGAGCAGCGGACGGATATCGGTCTTGCCAAGGATCGAGCCGAGTACCTCGACCTCGCCCACCGTCGGGTGAAGTCGTAGTGCCGCGATCTTCGCAAGCGTTGTCTTGCCCGAGCCGTTCGGGCCGAGCACAACCCAATTCTCTCCCGATCGAACATCCCAGTCGACGTTGTGCAAGATGTCGTTGCCGTCGACGGTGCGACCGACTCCGCGCAGCGCCAGAAGTGGTTGGGGAGCCGAGGTCACGACAGGCACGGTAGCGCCCGGTGGTGTTGGCTCGTTACTCGAGCTCGATGATTGAGTCGCGGCACAGATGCGTCAAGATTTCGGTTGCTGCTTGGGAGTCTTCGACGACGGCCAGAAGAACTGTCTCGACGACATCGGGGTCCGCCAGCGACATGTGGGTCAGCCCCGCGGCCGGAGTCACACCCGTGGGCAGCGATTCCCGCCAGTTCCGATACAAGGTCGGCCCGACCTGCATTCCGGGTCGTTCGAGCCAGATCTTGTCGGTCTCCTCGATGACGGCCTGGTAGGTCTCGTCGTCGAGGCTCGCCAAGCCATGTGCACAGCACAATTCGGCGACTCCCTTCACCAACTCGTGTCGCAGCAGCGGGAAGACCAGTGCAACGGCTTCGACCATGGCAGGGCCAGTTTCGGAGAAAGCGATTCGGCTCCACCCGGCAGCGGCAAGGTTCGCGGTGAGCCATTCGCGGGGATGGCTGGACGCCTTGTGCCCGGGCAGCATCAACCCCGGCAGGGTCGATTCGCGTAGCGTTGGTGTCAGCTGCTCGAGGGGAATGCCCCACTCGGTGGAAACAATCGTCGACACGAGCATCTCCAGTTCGCGGCGACGTGGTGTCTCCAGCGCGTGAAGTGCCTTGACCGAGTCGAGCAGTTGCCGGTCATGGGAGTTGGCGCCCTTCTTGGCCATGCCGATCGTCTCGGCTCGGCGCTCGCCATCGGCATAGGTCAAGTCGGCAAGTGTCATGCCGTGTTCACGAAGCAGCCGTGACCCGAAGAACGGATGGGTGCTGCGTTCGAGTGACTTCCAGAAGCGTTGAGCGTTGCCTCCGCTACGGCCAGCCAGCAAATATGAGCGAGTCTCGAACTGGCTCAACTGCATGCCGACGCCGACCCAATTGTTGAGCCGGCCCATCTCGGCGCCGAACCGGCTGTAGCCGGCAATGGGGTCGAGTAACGACGAGGCGTCGATCGCTGCGCCCTGAATGAGAAGGTTCAGGTGTAGGCGCTTTGTTTTCTCGGCCTGCAACTTCTCAGACATCGAGCTGTCGTGCCTTCGGTGGCGGGGCGGGGCGCTTGCTCGGCCAGGACGGATCGAAGG
>CAZMYN010000098.1:0-11244 GCA_964570495.1 uncultured Acidimicrobiales bacterium
ATGTTTGCACCACTCATGAAGCGGTGCAAACATCGTTGCTGCGGTCATGTTCGCAGCGATCACCCTCTACGCCGTGTTCGGCGGAGCCGACTTCGGCAGCGGCATGTGGGACCTCATGGCGGGCAACGCGCAAAAAGGTGCTCGGACACGTCGACTCATCGACCGTGCAATCGGACCGGTCTGGGAAGCAAACCACGTCTGGCTGATCTTCGTACTCGTGTTTTTGTGGACCGGCTTTCCGCGACCGTTTGCCATGATCATGCGCGACCTCGCCATTCCCTTCTGGCTTGTTGGCCTCGGCATTGTCCTTCGCGGCTCTGGCTTCGCATTTCGAAAGTTCACGCCCAACATCCGAATGGCACGCATCATGGGCATCGTGTTTGCCAGTTCGTCGGTCGTCACGCCGTTCTTCCTCGGCGCGATCGCCGGGGCAATCGCGTCGGGCCGCGTCGGTAACGAGGAATTCGCTGGCCAGGTCATCTGGCTCTCCCCCACCTCCATCGTCGGCGGGGCGCTCGCCGTTGCCACCTGCGCGTTTCTCGCTGCGGTGTTCCTCACCGAAGAAGCCGACCGCATCGGCGACATCGAACTGACCGAAGAGCTCCGCTTGAAGGCGTTCTTCGCCGCGGCGATCGCCGGGGTGATTTCGTTCATTGGCGTCCTACCGCTACGCAGCGACGCCCCAACGCTCTTCGATGGTCTCACCGCCCGAGGAGCACCCGAGGTCCTCCTGTCGACCGTGGCAGGCCTCTCAACCCTGATATTTCTTCGGCGACGTGAACTCCGACGAGCTCGGATTTCGGCGGTCATCGCCGTCGCCGGCGTCGTGCTCGGCTGGGGCTTTGGCCAGTACCCGTGGATCCTCGTCGACACCGTCACGATCGACGAAGGCGCAGGCCATCCTGCGGCGCTGACCGCGCTCATGGTCGCATCGGTTATCGCAGCCGTACTCGTTGCGCCGGCGCTACTACTGCTCTACCGACTCGCCGACACCAACCGCCTCGGGCACTAACCCACCGCAATCGCATCGTCGCTCCTGCGGGTCGCAATCCGCGCTCCTCGTCACTCCCGAAGCAATTTGGTGCCTGGCACCAAAAGGGTGGTTTGGTGCCAGGCCACTTTTTCGTCTTTGAGCTCGAATACCGAACGAAATTGGTCACTTCTGCACGGTTTCGCTCCCTATTCAACAGGCTTTTTCGTGTCCGGCGGGGCGATTTGGTGCCTGGCACCAAACGGGCGGTTTGGAGATCGAGGCGCGATGTCGCAGCGGCCCCCGGAGTCGTTGCTGGCGGAGGTCTCAGAGCTCAGTCTTCGAATTTGTAGCCGAGGCCTCTGATGGTGACGATGCGCGTTGGTTTCTTGGGATCTTGTTCAACCTTGGAACGCAGCCGCTTGATATGGACGTCGAGCGTCTTCGTGTCGCCGTAGTAGTCAGCGCCCCAAACCCGTTCGATCAGCTGGTCGCGCGAGAGCACCCGCCCGGCGTTGTCCATCAGCAGCGACAAGAGGTCGAACTCCTTGAGCGGCAGGGAAACCTGTTCGTCACCAACGGTCACTTCGTGGCGATCGACGTCGATGCTCACGTCGCCGACGGTGATTGGTTCGCTCGACGCTACGGCACCATTCTCGGAGTCCGAAGACGGCTCGGAGGTTCGGCGCATGACCGCACGCATACGGGCAACGAGTTCACGAAGCCGATACGGCTTCATCACATAGTCGTCAGCGCCGACTTCGAGGCCAACGACCATGTCGAGCTCTTCACCCTTGGCGCTCACCATGATGATCGGCACGTTCGACGTTGCCCGAATTGCTCGGCACACGTCGATCCCCGAAAGCGTTGGCAACATCACATCGAGCAACACAATGTCGGGGTCGATTTCTTCGAAACGGCGAAGCGCATCGGCACCATCGGAGGACACCGTGACGGCGAAACCTTCGCGGCCCAGGCCAAGAGTCAGGGCCTCAGCAAAGCTCGCTTCGTCTTCGACAACGAGCACCGATGCGTCAGACATCGTGATCGGCTGGCTCGTGAATGTTGGCGTCGGCCGGCGACTCAATAGGGGCCACCGGTAGGACCATCGAGAAGGTCGACCCGACACCTTCTTGTGAGGTCAGCTCGACTCGGCCCCCATGATTGACCGCGACGTTGCGAACGATCGAAAGCCCAAGGCCCGTGCCACCCGTCTTGGCCGAACGCCCACGATCGACCCGGTAGAACCGTTCAAAGACTCTCTGCACATCACGTTGCGGGATACCAATACCGCTGTCCTCGACCACGATGGCGATCTCTTCACCGTGCGCGACGAGACGGCCGCTGACCAATCCACCTTCGTCGGTGTATTTGATGGCATTGCCAAACAAGTTCGTGACCGCCGAGATGAGCTGGGAACGATCACCGACTATGGACGGCACGTCATTGAGGTCGAGGCTGAGCTCGATGTCTTTGCTGTCGGCGGCAGCGCGGACCGCGGCAGCGCTCTCTTCGATAACCAGCTCGAGCTCGACGTTGTCGAGCTCGGCGTCGGTGCCTCCCTCGATCCGGCTGAGATCGAGCAGGTCTTCGATGAGACGACCCAGCCGATGGGACTCGTCTTGAATGCGAGCCAAGAACTGCTCGATGACCTGCGGGTCGGTCTCGCCCTCAAGGGTTTCGGCCAAGAGGCTGAGCGCACCGACCGGGGTTCGCAATTCGTGGCTGACGTTCGCAACGAAATCGCGTCGAACCTTGTCGAGGCGCTGCTGTTCACTGACGTCATCGACGAGTACCACCGCACCGAGCAACTCGCCTGCCTCAACGAGCGGGCTACCAACGACGAGCAAGAACTTCTCGGGCGGGCCGTGAAGGCGCAGCTCCTCGTCGGTCGATTCGCCGCGCAGCGCGTCGCTGAGGCGTTGCTGGATGACGTTCTCGATCAGTGCGTCGCCGTGCCGGCCGGTTGCATAGGGGCGTGCTTTCGCGTTGCGCATCAGTTCGACACCGTCGGCGTCGACGATTACCGCGCCGGTCG
This sequence comes from uncultured Acidimicrobiales bacterium, assembly GCA_964570495.1. GTDB lineage: Bacteria > Actinomycetota > Acidimicrobiia > Acidimicrobiales > SHLQ01 > SHLQ01. The sequence goes on from CAZMYN010000098.1 coordinate 3,009, forward strand.
CCATTGCGTCGAAGGCAACGCTGACGCGCCGAGGCATCTCATCGGAGGCGTCGGAGTGAACCATGGTCGCCAAGCGGTCGAGCGCCGCGTCCACAGAGCTGGGCTGGGTTCGTTGATCGCCCGCGGTCTTTAGGGTGCGGGTGAGCTTGCGCAGAATTGTCTGCTCACGCTGACGATTGCCCAGAAGCTGAAGGGCCAACACGATGACGAGTACCAACGTGAAGAACTGCCACATGGCTACTCGGCCTCGCCCGAAACCTCAGCAATTGCGTCGACCTCGTCGGCGTGTTGTTGCGCTCGGGCCGCCGCTGCTGCCTCGGGAGCTTCGCCGGTGACCATGTACATGACACGCTCACCAATGTTCACGGCATGGTCGCCAATGCGTTCGTAGAAGCGGGCGATCAGCGCGAGCTGAACCGTTTCTTCAAGCTTGAGCTCGCCATTGTTGTGGGCAGCAAAGATCTCTTGGATGAAGTCGACCTGTAGATCGTCGAGGCGATCGTCGATGTCGGGCAAGGCAGCAGCGAGCCCGGAGTTGCCTTCGGCGTAGGCATCGACAGACAAGCGAGTAAGGCGCACTGCTTCTTCGCTCATCGACGTGATCAGGCCACGCAGTGTGGGAGACATCTGTATCCCATACATCCGTCGAAGGCCCTTACAGATGTTGACGGCGAGGTCGCCGGAGCGTTCGTATTCACCGTTGATCTTCATGGCGGTGACGATCGAGCGCATATCCGATGCCATTGGCTGTTGGAGTGCAATGAGCGCATAGGAGCGATCTTCGATCTGCAACGACAACAAGTCGAGCTGGTCGTCGTGGGCAATGACCTGCTGAGCGGTTTCGAGATCGTTGTTGATGAGCGCCTCGGTGGCGCGAGGAATTGCTTCGGTCACGTGAGCAGCGAGCGTCACGATCATGTCTCGAACAGCGTCGAGTTCCTCGTGGTAGTTGCCTCGGAGGTCGCTTTGGGGCGCCACGAAATCAGCCGAATCGTCCGGTGATGTAGTTCTCGGTGCGATCGTCGTCGGGGTTCGAGAACAGCTTCTCGGTATCGGTGTATTCGACGAGGATGCCGGTGCGACGATCGCTGGCCTCGTCGACCTCGACGGAGTAGAACGCCGTGCGATCCGAGACTCGAGCGGCCTGTTGCATGTTGTGCGTGACGATGAGGATCGTGTATTCGTCCTTGAGTTCGGCCATCAGCTCTTCGATGCGAGCGGTCGCGATCGGGTCGAGCGCCGAGCACGGCTCATCCATCAACAACACTTCGGGGTCACCAGCGATTGCTCGTGCAATGCTGAGGCGCTGCTGCTGACCGCCCGACATGCCAATTGCAGACTCTCCGAGGCGATCCTTGACCTCGTCCCACAGCGCTGCCTTGCGCAGACTGTTCTCGACGACGTCGTCGAGACCCTTCTTGCGCCCTGCCACTCGTGGACCGTAGGCGACGTTGTCGTAGATGCTCTTCGGGAACGGATTGGGCTTTTGGAACACCATTCCGATGCGACGACGGACCTCGACCGGATCGACGCGTGGGTCATAGAGATCGACGCCACGGTAGAGGAGATTGCCCTCGACCCGAGCGGTTGGGATGAGGTCGTTCATTCGGTTGAACGACCGCAGCACGGTCGACTTGCCGCAACCCGACGGGCCAATAAGTGCAGTGATCTCCTTGCGCCTGATCTTCATGTTGACGTCGCGCACAGCACGAAAATCGCCGTAGTAAACGCTGAGGTCGCTCGCATCAAAGACAAGGTCGTCGGCGGCGATCTCGTCACTATCGCTAACGGGCGCGTCAGAGGCTGCTGGCTCTGAGGGCGCCACGTCGATCGAAATGTCCGCAGCTAGTTCTTCAGCGCTCACACTCGAACCTTTCGAAAGTCTCTCGTTTGACGGCGATACGTTAACCATCGGCTATCCCCGCTTCTTTTCAAAGTAGCTGCGAAGTAGCACGGCCACAGAATTCATTGCAATAACAAGCACAAGCAGGATCACGATCGCGGCTCCAGCAGCGGCAGGGAAGTTCACTGGATCTCTCGGTGCATCTTGAATCCAGCCGACGATCACAATGGGCATCGCTGTAAACCGGTCGGTGAGTTGGTCGAGCGAAGCGATTGACCGATCGCGTGCTGCGAGACGCCCGGTGACCGCCCCTACGAGGATCAACGGGGCTGCCTCTCCGATTGCTCGAGAGAGCGAGAGCAGGGTTCCGGTGAGGATCCCTGGGGCGGCAAAGGGAAGTACTTGGGTGCGAATCACGTCCCACTTCGTTGCACCGACTCCGTACGCGCCCTGTTTGAGGCTCGATGGCACGGCTCGAATCGCCTCAGCAGAGGTGATCACCACGATCGGCAGGACCAAAATGGCCAAGGTCAAGCCACCTGCGGCGAGGGTTCGATCGTCGTTGAACGGCGCAACGAACAAGAACAGGCCCAACAATCCGTACACGACCGAAGGTACGCCGGCGAGATTGCGAATAGCGATGTCGATTGCCGATGTGAGTTTGCTCGGCGTTGCGTACTCCTCGAGGTAGATCGCTGACGCGATACCTATCGGGAACGACAGGACGATCACGAAGATTGCAATCCACAGCGTTCCCGTAAGACCTTGAGAAATTCCGAGGGCCTCATCGGTTGCCGTACTGCGCAGCGTGCCGGAGATGAACGGGCCCAAGCGAGTGCTCAGAACTGACCAGCCGTCGGTGAATACATCGACGATAAGCACCACGAGAATCAGGATGCTGAGCGCCAAAGTGGAGAGCACCATGAGCCGGAAACCCGAACCCTTGAGGTCTTTGCCTTGAGAGAAGATCTCTTGTTCGACTCGGGCGGTTGTGCGACCGTTGCCGCCGATTGTTCCTAAAGCCATGAGAACCCCTAGTACTTCTCGCGAACGCGGTTCACGAAGCGGCCGGCGATGATATTGAGTCCGAGGGTCAAGATGAACAGAACGAAGCCAACAAAGTAGAGGCTCTGAAACGTCAGGCCCTCGCCGACGACGTTGTCCGTGCCGGTTGCGAGAGATGCCATTGCGGCGGTCATGGTCAGGCCGCCTTCGAACGGTGAGTCGGTAAAGCGGGCGGCGTCGGCTGCACCACCGGCGATGAACACGACGATCGTTTCGCCGAGCGCACGACTAATCCCAATGATGAACGCCGCAACAATGCCCGACACCGCGGCGGGCAGAACGACTTGTGTCGTCGTCGTGATCTTGCGAGCTCCCAAACCAGCAGACGCTTGGCGAAGCTCTTGGGGCACCGACGCAAGTGCATCTTCGGAGACCGAGGCCACGAGGGGGATTGTCAAGACGCCAACGCCGACCGCTGCAGCTGCGAGCTGGCCGCCGCGTTGCACGAACCCGAGACCATCGTTTGCATCTGCGGGACCCGCCACTCGCAATACCCACCAGATGAGTATCAATCCGAAGGCAACGGTGAGAGTGAGAGTTGCGACTCGCATGACTTGGGTGGACAGTGGAGTGTCGATTTCGCGCTTGATCAACTTACGTATCCACACCGACACGATCGCAACGTAGGCAATCACGATGACCGTGCCGATGATGAGCCAGCCGCTACGCCCGAGTCGTTCGACGACTTGAGGGCTAAGGAAGAACAGCGCAAAGAAGCCGAGGACGACCGACGGCACGCCAGCGAGGATCTCCAGGACTGGTTTGAGAAATCCTCGGGTGCGCCGACTCGCGTACTCCGAAAGGTAGATCGCCGAGCCGAGCCCGAGCGGACCTGCGACCAGCATTGCCACGCCGGTCACGATGAGCGAAGCAACAAGCACAGTGGGCATGTCGTAAACGCCTTGCCGTGGAAACCAACCAGCTTGTCCCCAGGTCTGCGCCCACTCGATGTTGAGCGCAAAGACGCCAGCCTCACGAACGAGCGACGCCACGATCAACAGAGAGATCACGATCGATACGAGCGCTGCGAGAAGGAACACGAAGCGAATAGCTGCTTCTTTCCTCGCCCGACTCTTTGGACCAGCGAGCGTGTCGACACGAAGCGTGTCGCCACGCAACGTCGGATTCGAGATGCTGATGTCAGCCATTGGCGAAAGCTACTCCGGTTGTGCGGTACGAACTAGCCGGCCCAAGCTGCTCGAACTTCTTCCTTTGCTGACTCTGCGAGAGGCACGTAGCCGACCTCGCCAACAGCGGTGTCGAGGCCTTCGCCGACGTAGAAGTCTACAAATTCGGTCAACGCAGCGGACTCTTCAGCCCTTCCGTTGTTGACGTAGATGAAGAGGTTGCGGCTGATTGGGTATTCGTTCGACGCAATGGTCGCATCGGTAGCAGCAACACAGCCGTCTCCACCGTCAACTTCGAGGAGCTTGACCGGTGCGTTGGCAGCGAAGGCGAAGCCAACCCAGCCAAGTGAGGTGTCGGAAGTTTCGATGCCACCGAGGATCTGGCTGTCGTCAGCTGATGGGCTGTAGTCGGTGCGGGCGGTTGCCTCTACGCCAGCTTCTTCAGCGAGGTCTTCGATGACGATCTCGACGAATGAGTCGAAGGTGCCCGACTCGGCGCCAGGGCCAAAGATCGAAAGGGGTGCGTCTGGCAGGCTTGCGTCAGCCTCTGCCCACGAGGTGCTTCCTTCGCCATTGGGGCCAATGAGGTTGAAGAGCTGCTCGAAGCTCACGCAATCAACAGCGGTGTTGTTGAGGTTGGTCATGACACCGATGCCGTCGATGCCCACGAGGATCTCGGTGAACTCGATGCCGTTTTCAGCGCAGGTTGCCGCTTCTTCTTCTTTGATCGCACGAGATGCATCAGAGATGTCGGTGGTGCCTTCGCAGAACAGTGCAAAGCCGTCGCCGGTTCCTGGTCCGTCGACATCGACGAGAACGTCGGGGTTTACCGACTCGAAGAGCTCAGCGACACGAACCGAGATTGGCTCGACAGTCGAAGAACCGGAGATGAGGATTTCGCCCGAGGCACCCGAGCTGTCCGAGCTGTCAGCGGTGTCGGTGCTGGAGTCGCCGCCACATGCTGCTGCGACAAGCGACAGGGTGAAGATTGCTGCCAGCATGCGAAGTAGCTGACGGGATTGGGTGAACACTTTTGCCCTCCTGCGGGTCGGCCGAGCGATTCACTCAGCAATCCCGAGGGTAAGGACGCTAAGCAACGCCCAGGAACCGGCTAAGTGAACAACGGGTTAACGACTCCAACGACCGAAATCGGGTGAACGCAAGGCAAACACCCAATATTGCGGTCCCCTATTTCTGTTTCTGTCCCTTGTTTGATACCCCATAGGTTCCAAACGAGGGACAAATCCATGATGTGTGGCTACGACAGCAATTGGTCGATTCGACCTGACTTGAGCACGTCGAGGAAGAACTGACGGTCCTTTGCATAGGTGAGGCGATCGACGACCTTGTCCCAGCGGACCCAGGCAATCAGGTCGACCTCATCATTTGGGGCAAACTCCCCTGCCAAAGCCGTCATCAGCCAGTACCGAACCTCTTTTTTGCGGCCCCGGCGGTCTTCGTAGCAGATTGCGGGAAGCGACGGCTTGTGCAGCTTGCACTCGAACCCGGTTTCTTCGTGCACCTCGCGCAACGCAGCGTTTTTGAACTTCTCGCCGTCGTCAAGCTTGCCTTTCGGGAAGCTCCAGTCGTCGTAGTCGGGCCGGTGAACCAACAGCACCTTGGGGCCCTTCTTGGCTTCACGAACAACCACGCCGCCTGCGGCTTTGATCTCCGGTTCGGATTTCGAGGCCATTTGCTAGCTACCGCTCGCCGCTCGGATCGTACGGCGCTTTTCGATAGCGCGACGTTCGAACTCGCCATGTAGGTCGAGCAGACCTTCGGTCGAGTCTCGCGACCACGAACCATCGGGTGCCAGATACCAACTCTGTTTGTTCGGCGACAGGTCGAGATACAACGCTTCGATCAGTTCGCCCGCAACGTGCGGATCAGAAACCGCGACCAGCGTCTCGACGCGATGGTCGAGGTTGCGCTGCATCAGGTCGGCTGAGCCCATAAAGACGAGTTCGGCACCTGCGCCCGATCCGTTAGCAAAGTAGTAGAGGCGGGCGTGCTCCAGGAAGCGTCCGATAATCGAATGGACACGGATGTTGTCAGAAAGGCCCGGTACGCCAGGCCGCAGCCCACAGATACCCCGGACAATCAGGTCGACTTCAACCCCGGCCTGGCTGGCCTCATAGAGCAACCCGATCATCCCCGGGTCGACGAGCGAGTTCATCTTCATGATGATGTGCCCGTTCTCTGAACGCATCTCCTGACGAATGAGTTCGTTGAGACCCGACCGCAGCCCATTGGGCGCGACGAGCAGATCGTCGTAGCTGACGTCGCCCGCGTAGCCGGTCAGCGTGTTGAACAAGACAGCCACTTCGTCGCCCAACTTATCGCTCGCCGTCATCAAGCTGAAGTCGCCATAGAGCTTGGCTGTTCCCTGGTTGTAATTGCCGGTGCCGAAATGGCAATAGCGGACAATCTGGCCAGCCTCGCGACGCACGACCATGGTCAGCTTGGCGTGGATCTTCAACCCGGCCAGCCCATAGGTGACGTGCACGCCAGCCTGCTCAAGCGTTCGGGCCCACTCGATGTTTGCCCGCTCGTCGAAGCGTGCTTTCAGCTCGATGAGCACCGCTACCTGCTTGCCTCGTTCGGCAGCACGGACCAACGCACGGACGATTGGACTGTCGCTCGATGTGCGGTACAGCGTCATCTTGATCGCTATCACATCAGGGTCGCTGACCGCCTGAATGATCAGCTGTTGAGTTGATGCACTGAAGGACTCATAGGGGTGATGAACCAAAACGTCCCGGGCACGGATCTCTTCAAAAAGGTCGACTTCTTCGCCGCTGCGTTGGGAGACTCGACCTGGCACCACCGGGCTGAAGTTATCGAACATGAGGTCGGGTCGGTCGAGCTTCATCAACGACCACAAATCGTTCATTGCAAGAAACGCCTGGTCGGCGTAGATGTCTGAATCCTCGATCTCTAGCTCTGCTTTGAGCAGCGAGCGGATCGAGTCAGAGTTCGACGTTCCGATCTCGAGGCGCACCGCATTTCCGAAACGGCGCCGGCGGAGCTCCATTTCGACGAGCTCCAACAGGTCGTCGGCTTCTTCGTCGCGGTAGTTCAGGTCGGCATTTCGAGTGACTCGAAACGACAGATGCTCGACGATCTCGAGTCCAGGAAACAGCTGATCGAGATGGGCAACGATGAGGTCCTCGATCCGCACGAAGCGTCCAGCCGAGCTGAGCGGCACCAAACGTTCGAGTTGATCGGGGATCTTGATGCGAGCAAATCGGCTGCGTTCTTGACCGGGTCGTCGAACCCGCACACCGAGGTTGAGCGATAGATCGGAGATGTAAGGAAACGGATGGCCCGGGTCGACGCCGAGCGGGGTCAGGATCGGAAATACCTGATCGTAGAAATACGCGTCGGCAAGTTTCGCGTCGTCGACGGTCAGCGCGTCGTACTCGACGATGGAGACACCCTGTAGTGCCAGCTGTGGAAGCAGTTGATTGACGAAGATGTCTTGGCGGTGATGCTCGAGACGCTGGACTGCTGAACGGATGGCCTCGAGCTGCTCACCAGGGGTACGGCCGTCGGCACCGCGAAAGCGAACTTCGCCAGCTACCAAATCTCGTAGGCCAGACACTCGTACTTGGAAGAATTCGTCGAGGTTGCCCGAGTAGATCGCCAGAAACTTGACCCGCTCAAGCAGCGGGATTTTGACGTCGGCGGCCATGGCGATGACGCGCGCATTGAACGACAACCAGCTGAGCTCACGGTTTAGGTAGTTTGTTGGGTTGTGATCGAGCGGCGCGACGGTGAACCCTCGCCCATCAACCGATAGGACGGGGTCGTCGACATGTATTGCCATCTCGTCAGCCATGGGATGCCAATCGGTCACCGGACCCTCCGGGTAAAGACGAGTACCAGTTCAGCGTGTTTCCGGCATCCGCGCCAGACGAGTGCTTCTCGCGTTCGGCGCTACTGCGAAGCGGTCTTTTCGCCACGCGGAGTCTCCGACTCCTCTTCGTAGCCGAGATCCCACTCGATGTAGATGCGCTCGCGTTCGCCATCGCGGTTTACGCGCTCGCGGTTGCGACGGAACTGCGGGTCGTGCGGGGGCAACAACAACAACCGCGCCATCACCCGGTCACGGAAGCTGTCCATCAGGCCCGAGTCGCCCGAAATTGTTCGAATGTCCCAATGCGGGGCAATGGGACCGTTGTACACGATCTTTGCGTGG
>CAZMYN010000099.1:0-11208 GCA_964570495.1 uncultured Acidimicrobiales bacterium
CTATGAATCGATGGGCGTGTACGCCGCTCGAAAAGAAACAGTCAATTTCAACCAGATCTGCACCTCTGCTTGTCTAGGGAACCTGAAGTCCAACACTGTCGGCCTTGACATCGACGCAGGTCCGCCCGCGCCCTTTAACGCTGCGTCGATTGGGATCCCCCGCAACATCGCCGACCTCCAGGGGATCGTTCGTTCGGCCGTCAACGCGGGAGACGCTTACGAGTACGCGGCGTTCTTCGAGTTTGCCGACACGAAGACCACAATGGGCGACTTGGTACGCGAATTCGACCGCGAGGGCCACAACCCGCGCAAGGCCGTCATCGGCGAACTTGGATTGCAATTCTCGGGCGACTATCGCGCGTGGTTGGTTCGTCAAGCGCGATATCGAGACCACGTGCTAGTCGACGTTGAGCGAACCGATCTGCGGAATGGCAGCAGCCTCGACGAGTTCGTGGCAGCGAGTCACGAAGGTCGACAAGTGTGGATAGCGCGAATCGATCACGACCGTAGCGATTTGATAAAAATCGAGATGTCCAAAGGGCGAAGCCACCAGGACGACCCTGCGTCAAGAGTCGATCTCGTCTGCACTTACGGGACTACGGCGAAAACTGGCGCGAACTTCACTACCATCCGGAGCAAACAAACCGCCCACGTACGAACAGGAAACTGCGCCAGTTCGTACCTAATCTTCTCGATGTTTACGAAAGCGGACGGCGATTTCTCTCGAATTTTCAACCGAATGACCGTTAGCACGTAGCAAACGCGCCAACGGCAACGCGTCGATGCTGATTCGAAGCGCCGCCATTGCCGCAGTGAGCAAAAGCCACCGCAGCCGGCCGGACCCCAAGGGTCCGGCCGGAACGCGTTTTGGCTAGATGTACGTAGGTCAAGAAGTGCTTGCTCTTTACAAGCACGCATGCTTCAACGAAGGTCTGGGAGCGGAGACCGATTGGGACTAGGCTCGACGAAGCCGACCTAAAAGGGCAACCCGCGCTCGGTAAAGACGTCCTTGAGGACCGATGGTCGGTCGGTCATGACGCCGTCGACTCCCATGTCCAGAAGACGGCGCATTTGGTCGGCATCGTTGATCGTCCACACATGGACCAGCAATCCGTCGTCATGGGCACGGTCGATGAACCGTTGCGTCACGATTGGGAGTCCTCGATAAGCCATGGGCACCTGGAAGACCAGACCGCCTTTCTGGCGGGGGATAGGTATCCCCAAGCTTCGGATGACATGTTTGAGAGTGGGAGGCGGTCCAAACGAGGTGCACAAGTCCGGAGCGTTCGCGCGCATCTGTACCAAGCGCTTCTCATCGAACGAACCCACACAGACACGCTCAAAGGCGCTCGCGTTGGCGATCACCCCAAGTAGTGGGTCGGCGACGGCGTCGGACTTCGCATCGATGTTGAATTTGTGTCCCGGGTACGCATCGAGCAGCTGCTCGATCGTGGTCAGACGCCCAGAGCCCTCAATCGCGACGCTCGACAAGTCGCTCCAACGCCAATCCGAAATCTCGCCGCTGGTCTCACTCACGCGATCGATCGACGAATCGTGAAACGCGACCACCACACCGTCTGCGGTGAGCTGAGCATCGGTTTCGATGTAGCGGTAACCCAACTCCGCTGCATACTCGAACGCCTCGATGGTGTTCTCCGGTGCCTCAAGCGCGCCGCCGCGGTGAGCAACCGCGACCGGGCGGTCGCCCTGGAGAAAGGGGTGTAGGGACGCTCGGTCCGGTCGGCGATCAGCCACAACACAGACCGTATGCTATGCAGCGGGCTGAGATAGTGACATCAGCTAAACAGATAGCCCGGGTGGCGAGGATCACAAGAACCAGTCACTCTTTGTCACCAGGCTGAAACCGGCCGGGAGTACCCTGTGTGCATGCGCAGAACTAAGCTCGTAGCCAGCCTCGGCCCCGCCACCGACGATGAGTCGGTCCTTCGGGGAATCATCCGGGCAGGCGTAGACGTCGCTCGAATCAACCTTTCCCACGGATCCGTCGACGACGGGATCGTGCGTTACAACGCCGTCCGTCGTATCGCGAAGGAAGAGGGCCGCTACGTCGGCATCCTTGCCGACTTGCCCGGCCCCAAGGTCCGCGTCGCAAAGTTCGGCGCAGATACCGTCTTTGAGAGCGGTGACGTTGTGCGCATCGTTGCCGGAAATTCGAGCTCCTCGCGTGAAGTTGTCGAGGTCGACTACGACTCGGTGACATCGAGCTTTGTGACCGGCGATCGAATCGTCATCGGTGACGGCCGCGTCGTCATGCAGGTTACGAGCGCCGAGCAGGACGAGCTCAAGGCCGAGGTCGTACACAGCGGAAAGCTCTCCGGTCAGCCGGGTCTGCACGTGCCTGCCGACAAGCTCACCATGTCCACTCCCACGCCCCACGATCTCGAACTCCTCGACGCCTTCGTCGAAATCGGGACCGACATGGCCGCAATCAGTTTTGTGAAGTCGGCCCACGACATGCGACGCGTGGGCACTGAACCACATCCACGCGGTCCGCTCTTGGTCGCAAAGGTCGAAACTCGAGCCGCGATCGAGAACCTCGACGGCATTATCGAAGCGTCCGGCGCAATCATGGTCGCCCGCGGCGATTTGGGTAACGAGTTGCCCATCGAAGACCTCCCGATCACCCAAAAGATGATTATCAAGAAGACCATCGCTGGCGGCAAACCAGTCATCACCGCCACCCAGATGCTCGAATCGATGATCACGGCGCCAGCACCGACGCGCGCCGAGGCCTCCGACGTCGCAAACGCCGTATGGGACGGATCGAGTGCGGTCATGTTGTCCGGAGAGACCGCCGTCGGCGTCGACCCGGTAAACGTTGTTCGCACGATGGGGCGCATTGCCCGCAAGGCCGACGAGGTCTTCGACCACGAAGCCTGGGCTCGCAACGTCACCGCTCTACGCATGACCGAAAGCGGCTCGGGTCACGAGGTAACCGACGCGATGACCGTCGCGGCATGGCGTGCGGTTCGCGAACTCGACGTCGTTGCGATTCTGTGCATCTCTGGCACCGGCTTCACCGTTCGCCAAATGGCGCGATTCCGGCCAGAAGCACTGATTCTCGGCCTCAGCACCGACACCCAAACCGTCAACCAGTTGACGATGAGCTGGGGAACGACACCGGTCTATCTACCAACCGCGGGAACTCGCGAAGAGATGATGACCGAGGCACTCAAGGTGGCCGTCGCCGAAGGGCTCATTCGCTCGGGCGACCAGGTCGCTCTCCTCGGCGGCGACGGCATCGGTGCCAAGGTCACCAACAATCTCCGTATTGTGGTTGCACCGTAAGCCCCAAGGAGTGCCATGAGTTCCCACGACGTCAGCTTCAGTGGTTCTGGAATACCGCAAACAGTCCTGCCCGCAGAAGAAGCCGCCGTGCTCGAACGCGTTGGCGCAGCTGCTGATCAACAAGGTCTCGACAAGAAGCTCGCGCTGTCATTGATTGCCCAAGAGCACCCGAAGTCGTTGAATGCCTGGGCGGCGCTCGGCGACGAAGCAACCGAGACGATCGAGTCCTACGCGTACTACCGGATTGGCTATCACCGTGGCCTCGATGCCCTACGCAAGAACGGGTGGCGCGGCAGCGGCTACGTTCGCTGGGAACACGAAACGAATCGCCCCTTCTTGCGCTGTCTCGACGGATTGACCCGTCGAGCAGAAGAGATCGGTGAAGACGACGAAGCGGAGCGCTGCGCATTGTTTCTCCGTCAACTCGACCCAACGTGGCCGCCTAGCGCGAATAGCTGACGACCCCCGTGCACCCGTCGCATATTCCGGTCGCCATACTGGCTGGGGGAGCGGGTAGTCGCATGGGTGGCGACAAAGCTCAGACGCTCGTTGCTGGCCAACCGCTCATTGCCCACGTGGCGAACGCTGTTGGCCCACTGGCCAACCCATTGCTGCTCGTCGGGGGCACAACCGACCTCGTCGACCTCGTCGACCTCGTCGACCCACCGGGCCAGGTATTGGTTGAGTGGGTGCCAGACGAGCATCCCGGGCACGGGCCCCTCGGTGGAGTGCTCACTGCACTGCACGCGACCTCGGCGACCCACGCCGACTTCGTGGCGACGGTCGCGTGCGATCTCGTGCATCTCGACACGGGGCTGCTCGCTCAACTCCTCGGCGCCGCGCGAGCGACAAACGCCGACGTGTCCGTACCTCTGGTCGAGGGTCACCGCCAGTGGCACCTCGCCGTCTGGAATCGCCAGAGCACAGCGACACTCGAACGCGCCTTTGAACGCGGAGTCCGCTCGATCTACCGGGCTGGCCTCGAACTACGCGAGACGGTTTTGGTGCCGAGCGGTCCCGCGTTTGTCGACCTCGACACACCCGACGACGTCGCGGCTTTCGAGCGCCTCACCTAGGGCTTCACAGCCCGAAGATTTACTGACAAATCAGCACTCGTGCACCTTGAGCGGTAGTGTCGCGCAATGACAAATTTGGCCGTCACGAGATGAGCGACTCCGAGTACGTCGTCGTCTCCGACGACCAGACGTTCCAAGCCTTTGTCGATCGTTCCCTTACCGTCGACTCCTACGCCATCGATACCGAATTCCACCGGGAACGTTCCTACTTTCCTCGCGTCGCCCTCATCCAGATCAACAACGGTTCAGAGACAGCGCTAATCGATCCGCTTGCGGTGGATCCCAAGCCCCTTCGTCAACTCCTCGAATCGCCGGCGGTAGCTGTATTGCACGCGGCGAGCCAAGACCTCGAAGTGTTCCAGCATTGGGCTGGCGCGATACCGGGACGGATCTTCGACACGCAGTTGGCCGCAGGCTTCACCGGGCTCTCGACACCGTCACTCGCCGCTCTACACGACCGGGTCCTCCATATCTCCTTGCCCAAGACCTCTCGTCTCACCGATTGGCTTGCTCGCCCGCTCACCGACGACCAGCTCGATTACGCCGCGAGCGACGTCTTGCATCTTCTTGAATTGCGTGACCGACTCGCCGAAGACCTCACGTCTCGGGGGCGTCTGGAGTGGGCCGAGAAGGAGTTCGAGGCGCTCCGGCAAGTCCCGCGTGGACGCCGCGATCCCGATCAGGCATGGCGACGAATCAAGGCCGTGCGCCAACTCAAAGGGGCTTCGCTCGGTGCCGCGCGTGCGCTGGCGTCCTGGAGAGAAAACAAAGCCGCCGACCTCGACCAACCCGTGCGCTTCATCTTGTCGGACCTCGCGTTGGTCGGCATTGCCCAACGCCGACCCAAGAACTCCGATCAGCTGAAGTCGGTACGTGGGGTCGACGAACGTCTTGCCCGCGGCGACGGCGGAGAAACCATATTGCGGCTCGTACGCGAAGGCGCCGAGCTTCCTCCGCCACCACGGAGCGGGTCGCCCCGCCGCGAGGCTCGTCCCGATCTACGCCCGGCCGTAGCCCTTGTAGCTGCATGGGTCGCGCAGCTCTCGCGAGAGCTTGAGATCGACCCCGCACTGCTCGGAACTCGTGCCGACATCGAAGCTCTCGTGCGCGCGGATCCCGATGCCCGACTTTCTGAGGGTTGGCGCGCCGATCTTGCGGGCGAGCCGATTCACCGGCTTATGAGCGGAGACGCCGCCCTCGCGTTCGATGGCGACGGGGGACTCGTGCTCGAAGAGCGCTCCAGGGTGCCAGTTTCGGGCCGGACGAGCTAAGCTTTCTGGCTACTGCAGTCAATCCCAGGGAGGTCCTACCGTGAAGAAGGGTCGCCATCGCCGGTTCGAAGAAGCCCGTGCTCTCAAGCGTTCCCACGAGGTGGATCTTGAGGATTTGTTTGAGAGTATTTCAGATGAGGATGCCACCGAGGGTGAGCACAAGCCCGAGCATGACGCATGGGCTGATCTCGCAGAAGAGTGGGAAAGCAAGAACACCGACGACGCTGTTGACGGTACCGACGCCGGCACTGCTTCGGCTGACTCAGGCGATGCGCAGAGCGAGCTGAGCGACGAAGGGTCCACTTCTGACGGTGCGCCCGAGCCCGACGACCTCAGTGAGTCCGAAGCGGCAAGCTAACAACGGTGCCTTCGCCCTCGACGTGGCGAATAAGAGCGTCGGCGATGGTCTCTCCGGCGAGCGCAGTGATTTCAGCACGTAGGTAGCGTGCGGTCGACTCGTGTCCCGAGTACGCCTCCGGGGCCTCCGAACACCACCATCCAAGGTCAGCACCCGCCTCACCCCAATCGGTCCGGGCCCATTGCCTGACGAGATGGGTTGACTGGTCGTTGTCGTCGAGATGATGTTCGACACGGATGGGCAGTTGCCAACAGACCTCGGGCTTCCACTCCAAGGGATTTAGTTCGCTGACCTCAGCAGCAACGTGAAGCGCGCAGCCCGGGCCTGTAGCAAAGCCGGGCCGATTGAGGAACACGCACGCTCCATCGACGGTACGCGTGAGGCGATCGCCGTCGTCGTCGACGATGGTCAAAGCGTCTATGAGCGAGTCGAGGTCTGCGGCGCGATCACCCGTTACCTTCGGGCGAAGTTCCACGTGTTGCCACACCTCCGTGGGCAGGGCCTGGGCGACCTCCATGACCCGAACAAGGTCCTCGTCGTCCACAAAATGTGCGCCATAGCTACAGCAGCCGCGGTGGCCGTTGCGATCGGGTGTCTCCTCGATGCCTGCGCAGCCGTCGCCGTAGATGCATCGCCAATTCGAGCGGAAGTAGGAAAGATCGAAGATCCAGGTCTCGTTCTGTTCGTCAACAAAGGACACCCATTCGGTCCCCGTTGGCGGGATTTGCGCTGTCACTGGCTCAAGTCTGTCAGCTGAACGCCGTCGATGCGCGGTCACGGCCAGCTGTCAGGGTCCGTCGCTATGCTCGGCATCTATGAGTGGAACCTATGATCATCTCGTCGAGCGGTTGGAGGCCATTGGCGAAGAGATCGCCGATCTTGGCATGGACCGACTCCGGTCATCGTTAGACGGAAGCGCCGAGTTGTACGGCAACGAGGAACGCCAGTTGGGCAAGGCCCGTCGCGCTGTCGAAAAGGCAGCGCACGAGCTTCGATCCATTTCGAACTAGCTCAACTTCGAACTAGCTGCTCGTCCCATTGATCACGTCGATCATCATGCGCAAACGGGCATAGCCATGGCGATTGAAGCGGAACGCAATGCGATGTAGGTCGATGTGGTCGTCGTCGCGAATCTCCGAGTCGGTGGTCGCGATGTGTTCGATCTTGCCCTCTTCGACAATGTCGGCGAACTCGGCGTTCAAGGTGTCCAGCTCGTCGTTGCTCAGTTCGCGTTTGAGGCGCAGCACCAACCGTTGACCAACGGCGCGTGAGCTGTGATAGGTCGAATAGAAGTCGCAAATCTCCGCGGCTGCTTCTTCGACAGAGCTCGTGATCGTGAACAGGTCCATGTCGGCGGGCGAGATGAGCTTGGCTTCGAGCAGCTCAGCAATGACAAAGTCGTTCCAGCGATCCCAATAGTTCGAGCCCTCCGGGTCGAGCAAGACAACCGGAGCGAGCGTGGACTTGCCCGTTTGCATGAGGGTGAGCAACTCGAACGCCTCGTCCATCGTGCCGAAGCCGCCGGGCAGGATTGCGTAACCCGCTGACTCCTTCATGAACGTGACCTTCCGGGTGAAGAAGTAGCGGAAGTTGATGAGCTTTGGGTCGTCGGCGATGAACTCGTTCGCCGACGCCTCGAATGGCAACACGATATTGATGCCAAAGGAGTTCTCCGATCCGGCACCTTCCAATCCCGCAGCCATGATCCCCGGGCCAGCGCCGGTCATGACCATCCAGTCGCGATCGGCCATTGCCCGACCGAAGTCCTTTGCTGCCTCGTAGGCCGGGTCTCCTGGCTGGATTCTGGCCGAACCAAAGATGGTGCATTTAGGGATGCCGCTGTAGGGGCCAAAGACATGGAACGCGTAACGAAGCTCCTTCAAGGCTGCGTTGACCAACTTGAGGTCTGCGCGGCTCGCGTCTTCGAGGCCGAGGCGAAGCGCACTCACGATCATCTCAAATGTCAGATCGGTGTCGCCGCGAAGCCGGGCCTCCTCAACAAGTTCAGCGATCGCCTGATCGAGTTCGGTTTTGCCGGTTCGGTAGCGGGGAAGTTTGTCCACGCCGTGATTCTAGTTACGCGTGGACCAGTGCAGGGTCGACATCGATGAGGTCATAGTGCGTATTGCGTTGTCGCAGGGTCCGCCCAAGCGGTTCGACCGCCGCCGCGAAGTCCGCTGCGGTGAGCGCTGTGCCGTGAGATGCGCCCGCCGCACGGCTGATGTTCTCGTCGATCAAGGTTCCGCCCAGATCGTTCACTCCTGCGTGCAGTAACTGGGTAACGCCCTCCAAGCCAATCTTTGGCCACGACGCCTGCACGTTGTCGATCCACCCGTGATAGGCAATGCGCGCGACCGCGTGCATGAGCAGGGTTTCTCTGAACGTTGGGCCTCGGCGGGCCCGTCGACGCAGATAGATGGGCGAGGCCATGTGTACAAAGGGAAGGGTCACAAACTCGGTGAATCCACCCGTCTCCTTTTGAAGTTCTCGCGTTCGAACAATGTGTCGAGCCCAATGGATGGGCTGTTCCACGGCACCGAACATGATGGTGACGTTGGACGTTAGGCCAACCTGGTGGGCGATTCGATGGGCGTTCAGCCACTCGTCGGTGTCGACCTTGTCGGGGCAGAGTATGGCTCGGATCTCGTCGTCGAGAATTTCGGCGGCAGTGCCTGGAAGCGACTTGAGGCCGGCATCGCGTAGACGGGTGAGGTAGTCGTGGAGGGGTTCGTCCAAGCGCTTTGCGCCCTCGGTTACTTCGAGCGCGGTAAAGCCGTGGATGTGAATGTCGGGAGCTGCTTCATGCACAGCCGCAATGACATCGAGGTAATAGTCGCCGTCGAAGTCGGGATGGATTCCGCCCTGCAAGCAGACTTCGGTAGCTCCCATAGTGGCTGCTTCGCGAACACGTTCGGCCATGTCGTCGAGCGTCAAGAGATAGGGAGCACCTCGAAGGTTTAGCGAGAGTGGGCCCTTTGAGAAGCCGCAAAAGCTGCATTTGAAGGTGCAGACATTGGTGTAGTTGATGTTCCGGTTCGCCACGAAGGTGACGACATCGCCGTTTGCCTCAGCGCGGAGCCGGTCGGCCAACGCCGCTACAGCGAGGACTTCGCTGCCTCGCGCCGTGAACAGTGCAGCGATGTCGTCGACGCCAAGTTCTTGCCCAGCCTCGGCGCCGTCGAGAAGCTCGCCAATCCTGCCTGTCGCTCGCGCCGTCCTAGCGCGAGATGGGGAGGGAAGTAGAACATGGGGCACAACGTCGGCGCCCGAATACCACGATGTGGAGCGTTCGCCGATCAACAGCACCTCGGCACCATCGGTGACCTGCGCGTTCTCCATTGTCTTTTCGGGGAACACGGCCCCGGGGTCGTCGCGACCCAGGCCTTCAGCGTCGGAGCGGTCCATGATCGGGAACCGCAATGCCTCGTCGAACCATCGATCGGGGTCCAGGACGAACTCGGGATGGGCGGTGAGACGTGGCGCGAGGACGTAGCCGTCATCGTCGAGGGCCGCAGCTAGCGCGTCGATGAGTGGCCACGGGCGTTCGGGGTTGACGTGATCCTTCGTGATTGGCGAAACGCCGCCAAGGTCGTCGATGCCCGCAGCGACGAGCGAGCGAACGTCGTCGGTGAGGTTCGGTGGAGCTTGGACGTGTATGCCGGGCGGCAGAATGACCCGGGCAAGGGAGATCGCGTCGAGGTGGACGTCGGTTGGGCACGCGGGGTCCTTGTGCATTCGCGTGCCGTTCTTTGGCAGGAAGTTCTGGACGATGACCTCTTGGATGTGGCCGTGCCGTTCGTGACTCTGCGCGATTGCTTCGAGCGCCGCGATGCGGTCACGGCGCTCTTCGCCGATGCCGACGAGGATGCCGGTGGTGAACGGAATCTGGAGTTTGCCCGCTGCCTCGAGCGTCGCCAGGCGTCGCGCCGGAACTTTGTCTGGCGAACCGGCGTGACACTCGAGGTCTTCACGCAAACTCTCGATCATCATGCCTTGCGACGGCGAGACGGTTCGCAGCGAGCTGAGCTCGGCCTCGTAGAGGGCGCCCGCGTTCGCGTGGGGAAGTAGGCCGGTTTCGCTCAGCACAAGCTCGGCGGCAGCAACCAGATAGTCAACAGTGCTCTCATAACCGTGCTCATCGAGCCATTGTTGGGCTGCTGGGTAGCGAAGCTCGGGGCGTTCGCCGAGCGTGAACAGTGCTTCGTGACAGCCCTGCCGGGCGCCTTGCTTCGCGATCTTGAGCACCTCGCCGAGCGACAGGTACGGAGCTTCGACGCGTGCTGGAGGCTCGGCGAACGTGCAATAGCCGCATCGGTCCTGACACAGCTTGGTCAGCGGAATGAAGACCTTGGGGGAGTAGGTGATGCGCGTGCCGGTACGCGCATCTCGAATGCTGCGAGCCCTGGCCGCAAGCGCTTTGCCGGGAGCGAGATCTGCGTCATCGACCTTCATTGTTGTTTCCTAATCTCGGTCGCGTCGACCTCTTCGTGGCACGAGGTGCACCTGGTTGTGTTTGCGACCCGAGCGCCGCATTGTGCATGCACCAGCACCGTGGAGCCGGCCCCTTCGTTGCGATGGCGATCTCCCCACTGCATCAGCGACACCAGTACGGGCGAGAGGTCTCGGCCCGCTTCGGTCAAACGGTACTCATAGCGCTGCGGACGATCCTGATAGGCCACCTTCTCGAGTACGCCATGGTCAACCAGACGCCGCAGGCGCGTGGTCAACAGGTTCGACGCAATGCCGAGGTCATCTCTCAGATCGCTGAAGCGATGGACGCCACGAAAGACAGCTCGCAAGACAAGCAGTGACCACCGGTCGCCAATGACATCAAGGGCCGCGCCGACCGAGTCGGTCGGCGCCGCACTGGTTCCTGGCTTCACCGACGTCTTGCTGTTCACGGCCCTAACTTAAGGTAGTTAGTTGCATATTGCAACTGACTGTGAGGTGCGTTGTTCTCGGTACCCTCGACTGCCATGAAGACTCAGGAACCAATGAAGGCGGCGGTTCTGGCGATCATGGCGGTGATCTCGACGATCTTGTGGGTCCAACCAGCCGCAGCCCAGGCCGTGCGCACCTGCGACGGAAAGGTCCCGCCGAGCGTCGGCACTGCTGGTGACGACATCATCACGGGAGCCGACGCAGATGACGTCATCGTGTCGCTCCAAGTTGACGACTCGCTCCTGGCTGGCGA
>CAZMYN010000100.1:0-7341 GCA_964570495.1 uncultured Acidimicrobiales bacterium
ATCCGGCGTCTTTATGGGGACAGGCCCCAACGCTTCGGGGACAGGCCCCATGCGTTAGGCGAGTGAGTAGAAGTAAAGAATCTCGAAGCCGCCGGTCCAGCGGACGCGACCCGAGGTCAGTCCGTCGCCATCGTCGAACTCGCGGTCGAGCGTGATGGCGATCGAAACCGGCGTGTCAGCAAGCAGCAACCACGTTGCACAGTCCCCGGTGTTGAACTCTGAGCATTCGGTAATCGTGCCCGGCGCAGAGTCGCCGACCTGCACTGTTCGCCATAGTCCATAACGCGGATGCACTCCCCTGTCGTACAACTCGCCCGAGAGGTATGGCCCGGCCCAGCCGTCGATGCCGGGATCGGCCAGCAGTTCGGTGAAGGCTTGTGCGAACTCGCCCGTGTCGCTCGTGAAGTTTCGCAGTGCGTCGGCACCGGCGATGAGTTCTTCGGGCAAGAAGTCGTCGGGTTCGGCTCGTTCGTTCTCGAGTGCGCTCGTGAACTGCTGACCAAATTCTTCGTCGAGCAAATCAGCACGAATCGTGTTGTGTACGTCGCGCTCGACGTTCATCATGATCACGCGGTCGGACTCGGCCACCTCGAAGATGAAGTTCGCCAGTTCAAGGTCGTCCCAGTGGATGAAGACGATCTCCTCGAAGTAGGACGCCAGTTGCCGCTCGGCGAAGTTCATCATCGAGTCGTGCACCGCAATGGTGCGGCCTTCGATGAACTGATCGCTGCCGGTGTTTCGATACGAGCGGATCGTGCGGGTTCCGCCGATCTGCGTCTCGACGCGATCGGTCGTGGTGTCTGGCCGTATCGATGCAAGAACAGGGTCGGGCACTTCGAGGTTTCGACTGATGCCGAGCCGGCGGTACACGTCGCCGTTGATCGGCAGTGCTCGTTGCAGCGTGCCGATGTTCTCGGGGTCGAACAGCCCATCGTCGAAGTGGTTGACAATCTGTTCGGCCACGATGCCGCCACCCTCGAAAGTCCAGTGCGAGTCGTGTTCGTAATACCAGCGACCGGGGTCGGCCTGCTCGGCAGCGATGAGGGCCGGGGCCAGGTCGAACGATGTGCCGGTGCTGTCGAGTGCTTCACGGAATTCGGGTCGGGCTTCGCGGCTGCATTCGGCGGCGATTGCGGCCCGGCCGGTCAGCTGGTCGTCAAGGATGGCGCCCTTGTCGGACGCGACGAGGAACAAGAACTCTTTGCCGCCGTTCTCGGCGGACTCGCGGAAGTCGACGAACTGGTCGACCATGTCGTCGAGCTCGTAGTTGCGTGAGCAGGGTTGGGTGAAGTCTTCGGCCAAGAAGAAATACTCACCCGGCCCTTCGACAACAGCGAGGTCGCCGGACGCTCCGAATTGCAACCAGAACTGATTCACCCAACTGGTGGCGTTTCCTCGCAGCGGTGTGCGGTCGCTGACGAACTCGTTGATGCCAGCGAAGGTTTGAACTTCGAGGAGCGAATCGCCGCCGAGGTCGGGCAGTTCGACGGGTAGGCGTCGCTCGACCGTGTCCGACGATGCGCCGAACAGCCCGGCGATCCATGGCGCGATGAGCATCCCGATGAACAGCAGGAACGTTGCGATGTGCAACGGCCGGAACCGGGTGATGGCGGGCGACTGATCCATCAGAACTGGAAGTAGAGGAACGGGCTGAAGCCGTTGGCAAAGACCAACGCCATGCTCAGCGGGACGGCAACGAGGATGTAGGTGAGGCGGGCGAGTTGTGGCCCGGCAGCGGTCGAGGCGAGGCCCTGGACGTCGAGCCGGTTGAGCAACGGCCCGACCGACCAGTCCTTCGGCAAGGCGAACGAGGCAACGCCGAGGGCCAGCAGCAGCGTGTTGGGGATGGTCATCGCGGTGATGATCTCGGGGTTGATCGCCCCGCCGTTGAACGAGAAGAGGTCGAGCGTGAAGCTCGCGGCGTCGCCGATCGTGAGCGCTCGGAAGAAGACCCACGCCACCATGACGATCAGCAGTGTCAACAGCCAACGGGCACGCGGTGCCTTTTCGGTGCGGCCGAGTCCGGTGACTCGCTCGACGATGAGCCACGCGCCGTGGATGCCACCCCAGACAAGGAAGGTCCATGCAGCGCCATGCCAGAGCGCGGTGAGGAAGAAGACGATGGCCAGGTTCCGATAGGTCTTGCGCGCGCCGCCCTGCGAACCACCGAGCGGAATGTAGACGTAGTCGCGGAACCAGGTCGACAGCGTGATGTGCCAGCGCCGCCAGAATTCCGAGATCGATTGCGACGAGTACGGCCGGGCAAAGTTCTGCGGGAAGTCGAATCCGAACATCGTGCCGAGCCCGATCGCCATGTCGGAGTAGCCGGAGAAGTC
Source organism: uncultured Acidimicrobiales bacterium (assembly GCA_964570495.1). Lineage (GTDB taxonomy): Bacteria > Actinomycetota > Acidimicrobiia > Acidimicrobiales > SHLQ01 > SHLQ01. The sequence goes on from CAZMYN010000100.1 coordinate 2,337, forward strand.
GAAGTAGATCTGCACGGTGTAGGCAGCGAGTCCGATCCACGCGGCGAGCATCGTGCGGCCGTCGCCGGTGGCGAACGCGGCGTCGGAGATTGGGGCCACCGAATCGGCGATGATGACCTTCTTGGCGAGCCCGTGTGCGAAGCGTGTGGCGCCGACGGCGAGCCGGTCAGACGTGATGACCCGGTTGTAGAGCTGCTCGCGGATCTCTGCGTAGCGAACGATCGGCCCGGCAATGAGCTGGGGGAAGAGCGCTATGTAGAGCAGGTGACGGTCAGGTCGGTCGAGCGGTTCTGCGGCTCCGCTGCGAACGTCGAACACATAGGACAGTGCCTGGAAGGTGAAGAAGGAGATGCCGACCGGCAAGACGCGCGAATCGAAGGGGTCTCCGGCGACTCCGAAGATCGACGCGGTATCGAGCGCAACGTCGGAGAAGAACGCGGCGTACTTGAACCACAGGAGCGGCGCGAGGATAGCGATGAGCGAGAGAATGAGCGGGCCCTGTGCTCCGGGGCGTCGATGCAGTGCCCGAGCGCCGACGAACGATGCAGCCACGACCCACAGCAACACCCACGTGTCGCGCGCTGCGCCCCAGTAGTAAAAGACGACACTCGCGACGAGCAGCAGAAAGTTTCGTGCCCACTTCGGCGAGATGACCATCGCCACGACAACCAACGGTAAGAAAACCGTGAGGAAGATCGGCGAGGAAAAAACCACAGGTGAAGGCTACTGCCCCCTAGCGCTCCTTTTATCTCGACCGGGTCGAGTCGGATTTATGCCGCTGGTGAGTCGGCGAAGGGGATGATCAGCTGCGGTGCCGATCCATCGAGAACATTGAGGGCGTAGACGTCGAGAACCGGCTGGGCCTCAGTGCCCTCTTCGGGGTTTACCACGCCATACAGAATGGTCGAGTTGTCGACCCATTCGACCTGATCGTCGACCGATCGGGTCTCGACGAGGTCGCTGCGCTCGCCGGTCTCGTTGTTGATCAGTACGAGTTGAAAGCTGTCGCCGCGCTGTTCCTTTGCGACGATCATCGTGGCGTCAGGCGACACCTCAGGACATGAGGCGTTTTCGTGGACGATGTCGAGGCGAGAGTTCGAGACCCTTCCTTCGACGATGAACGTCGACTCGCGGGCTCCCAGAGTTGCGTAGAACCGGTCGCTGTCGACGAAGGTGACGCCCCAGAAGTTGCGGTCCACGTCATTGACCACTTCGTCATCGAGGTCATAGGTGGTGAAGATCTCTTCGAGATTTGCAGCAATTCCCCGCTCGACCGAGATGAGTTGGGTCGTCGTTGCGAACTCGCCCGCCGCGAGGTAGCTGTGTCCGAGCGTGAAGCCGGTCCATGCCACAACAGCACCGTCGGGTGACACGGCGGCTCGGCTCGGTTGGCTAACGCCGAAACGTGTCGCCGGGTTGAGGTCGGGGCCGAGCAGTAGACCGCGACCGGTGCCCGCAAGTCCTGCCGTTGCCGACAAGCAAATGCCGCCGAAGTCGTTCAGATCGAGTCGGTCGCATTCGAGCTCGGTGATATGGCGTTCGCCAGCGGGATCTATGTAGCCGACCATGCCGTACTGGTCGCCCGGTACTCGGTTGACAAATGCGAAGGCGATCTCGCTCGGGTCGACGGTCGGGAAAGCCACTTCGGTTGTCGTGGTCGTGCTGACCACTGGTTCTGGCTCGCTGTCGACCTCGTCAACTTCGTCCGCGGCGGGCTCCTCGACGAGCGGAAGGCTCTCGGGTGGAAGGGTGACCACGACACCAGGGTCGGCATCGAACTCGGCTAGGGCTGCTTCGGCACTTGCCTGCGCGGCGGCGGTTTCAGAGTTGGAAGACAAGAGCTGGCCGACGAAATAGACGCTGCCGCCCACCAAAACCAGAAGTGCCAAGATCAAGAGCGCGAATCCCGAATCGCTCGACTCATCAGCGACGTCGACCCTCGGCGAGTCCATCGACGGAGCGGTCTGGGACTCTGCGAGCGCTTCGAGCTCGGCTTTTTCGCCAAGCCTGTCGACGGCCATGTCCTCGTCGACAGCACGATCGTCGGCGCTCAGCTCGTCGGTGTTGAGTTCGTGTTCGTGTTCGTTGTGCTCGTCGCTCATCAGTTCGCTTCGGTCGGGTTTTCGCGCACGAGTGCATTGACACCGACGATGAGAGTCGACAGCACCAATCCGCCGAACGCGAGCGCTAGTGCTCTATCGACACCAAGGTGCTCCCAAATGAGGCCAAATGAGGCAGCTGACGCCGCGCGTGCCAGAGCAACGACCGTTGCGAGTAGGGCAAGTCCGCTGCTTCGAAGGCTCGCGGGAACCACGCCAGCGGCCAGCGCAGGCAGAACCCCATCGGTAGCGCCGTAGTAGACCCCGAGTAGCGCGAGCACCCCGATGACCGCCAACGTCGATGTCGGTTGAAACAACAGCGCGAGATATACACCGGCCAAGAACAGCTGCCCCACGACCCAAACCCGTGCACGCCCAACTCGATCTGCCAAGCGGCCGAGCGGCGTGGCGGTGAGAAGAAAGGCGATTGCGGTACCGGCGAAAAGCAGCGGGAACCACTCCGCTCCCACGCCGGAGATGCCGATCTCCGAGGTGTCCTTGGCGGCTTCGAGGATGACGAGGTAGGCAAAGGCATCGCCGATGGAGAAGAGCCCGAAGGTGGCGCCGACGAAAAGGATGCGCCGGAAACCGGTGTTGGCCCAGTGGGTCGAGATCAATGCGCCGAGCTTTTTGGTTGCGGGCGGCTTTGGGTCGCTGATCGTTGGGTTTCGAACCCACGTCATGATGACTGCAAAGCCGAGCAATCCGAACCCAACGCTGAGAAAGAACACCGCATCGAACGAACCCGGAAGAGCCCAGAGAATGGCGAACGCGATCAACGGGCCGAGCAATGCGCCGCTGGCGTCGAGCGTGCGGTGGAACCCGAACGCGGTACCCCAGGACTTCTTGGGGGTGGCGAGCGAGATCATGGCGTCGCGGGGGCCCGTGCGTAGGCCCTTGCCGAGCCGGTCGGCAAGCAGTGATGAGAGCACCACCGCCACCGGAAGGCTGGCTACGGCCGACACGAGAACCCCGATGCGGGTGAGTGTCGAAAAGCCGTATCCGGCTGCAGCGGTTTCCTTCGGGCGGCGACTGCGGTCGGCGATCGTTCCGCCGACGAGGCGAAGCACCGCGTTTGCGAGTTCGGCTGCGCCCGCGAAGAGACCGAAGGCGACGGGTGAAAAGCCCAGCTGAAGCGTCAAGAACAACGGCACAACAGCGGCGACCATCTCCGAGCTGATGTCGGTGAAGAAGCTGGTGAGGCCGAGCGCGACGACAGTGCTGTTGAACGCCCCCTTGCGCGAGCGCTTGCCCTGAGCTTCTTTTGGGCGCGAGCCCAATCCGGTATACACAGCCTTCCTGTCGGCAAAACCGCTCAACAAATAGAGGTGTGGAAGCTCGCAAGCCGAAGCTTCCACGCCGGTTCCGGCGGGGACGGCCTCCGGCCAGCCGAAGGATTGCGAGAGCGGGAGATAGAGTCTCGTCGTGGCCTACCAATCTCTCTATCGGCGCTACCGGCCGCAGACCTTTGGCGATATGCGCGGCCAAGAACATGTGGTCAAGGCGCTGCGAAACGCAGTGCGCGACGATCGCGTTGGCCATGCCTATTTGTTGAGCGGCCCACGTGGCACCGGCAAGACCACTGCGGCTCGCGTGTTGGCCAAGGTTCTCAACTGTGAGAACCCGGTCGATGGCGAACCCGACGGCACCTGCGATTCGTGCTTGGCGATCGAGGCGGGAACCAGCTTCGATCTTCACGAGCTCGACGCGGCATCGAACAACAAGGTCGACGACATTCGCGATTTGCTGTCCAAGGTTGCTCTCGGCACGCCCGGACGCACCAAGGTGTACCTCCTCGACGAGGTTCACATGCTCACCGCTGGCGCCGAGAACGCCCTTTTGAAGACGCTCGAGGAACCGCCCGATCACGTGGTGTTCGTGTTGGCGACTACCGAGCCCCACAAGGTTGTCGACACGATCCGTAGTCGTACCCAGCAACTCGATCTGACCTTGATCCCGGCCGATCAGATGACCGATCTCGTGCACGAGATTGCAGCCGACGCCGACCTCGAGGTCGACGACGACATTGTTGGCTATGTGGTGAAGACCGGCGGAGGGTCCGCCCGCGACACGCTTTCGGCGCTCGACCAGGTCGTCGCTGCTGGAGGCGTTGCCGAGGTCGACACGTCGACCCCCGATCTGCTCGAAGCTCTCGCGGCTCAGGACCCGGGCCTCGCACTACAGGCCGTCGAGGCAGCGACCTCGCGTGGGGCCGACCCACGTCGAATCGGTGAGAGCTTCATCGACGCGCTGCGCTCGGTTTTCTTGGTCAAGATGAATGCGGCGCCCGCTCGCCTCTCCGAGCCTGAACGGGCGCTGTCCGATGCGTTTGCGCCTCGCCTAGCACCCGCGATGATCACGCGCAGTCTCGAAACGGTCGGCAAGGCGCTCGTCGATATGCGCCAAGCCCCCGACCCACGCATCGATCTTGAGGTGGCGTTCGTTCGGATCTCGTCGACGTCGGCCGATACCAGCCCGGCCGGTCTAGCCGCACGCGTCGAACAACTCGAAATAGCCCTGGCCAATGGTGGCGGTACCGCGGCAACGCCAAGCAGCACACCAGCGCCAACCGCTCCCCAGGCGGTTGCCCGGGTCGAAGCCGCACCGGCTGCACCGGCGGCACCGCTCGAAGAAGCACCGACCGACGCGGTCGATAAACGAGCTGTCGAACCTTCCAACGAGTCGACTGCTCCCGCACCGACTCCGAAGCCGGGTGGACGCCCAGCCGACGCGGCACGAGCTGCACTCAAGCCACGCGGTGGCGAAGCATCGACACCCAAGAAGGACCCAGCGCCGAACAAGAAGGATGCAGCGCCCGCGGCCAAGCCTGCACCTCGGCGCAGTGGCGGCGCTCCCCCTCCCCCGTCGATGCGAAACGCCGAAGAGCCTGCTGCACCCGAACCAGC
>CAZMYN010000100.1:7441-11116 GCA_964570495.1 uncultured Acidimicrobiales bacterium
GCACCCGAACCAGCGCAGACGCAAGCCCCCGAACCAACAGCTGCACCCGCTGCTCCTGCTACCGAAGCCGCCGAGCCAGCACCAACACCTGCCGCGTCGACCGCCCCCGCCAGCGGCGGCTCGGTCACCGTCGAACAGGTCAAGGACGGCTGGACCGCCATTCTCGACCGCGGCTCCACACCGGCTCGTGCTCGCTTTCTCGCCGGGCACATCGATTCGGTCGACGGCAACACCGTTCATTTCGTTTTGCCGACCGACAGCCAGGTCGCTCGCTGCGACCAGTTCCGCGGCGAGGTCGAAGCCGCGCTCGCCGAGACGTTTGGGGCTCCGCTCACGCTCGCTATGCGAGTCGAGACACCCGGGGCGCCAGGGCCAAAATCGGATTCGCCAAAATCGGAGCCACAAGCGGACTCCGAAATTGATGTGCACGACCTCACCGATGCCGATGTCGGAAATGCCACAGTGGTAGATCGGATCTCCGACGTCTTCCCCGGCGCCGAGGTCCTCCAACAAGAAAGCTGAGAGTTATGTCTGATCAGAACGAGCCCAATGCCGAAATGCCCGATCTCGGGGCTCTCCTCGGTGGGGGCGCGGGCGGCATGGATCTGAACTCGCTGATGGAGCAAGCTCAACAAATGCTCGCCGGCGCCCAAGAGGCTGCAGCCGAGGTTGTCGAGGGAAGCAGCGGGGGCGGCATGGTCAAGATCGAGGTCGACGGGGGCTTCAACTTCCAGTCGGTGATGATCGACCCGTCGGTTGTCGACCCGGGCGAGGTCGAGATGCTCAACGACCTTGTGCTCGCGGCCCTGCGCGATGCAGCAAGTCAGCTTCAGGACGCACAGTCCGATGCCATGGGTGGCATGGACCTGGACGGCCTTGGCGGAATGCTCGGCGGCTGACCTTGGCAGTATTTGCCGGTCCGGTTCAGGACCTCATCGATGAACTCGGACGACTTCCGGGCGTCGGACCAAAGTCGGCACAACGCATCGCGTATCACATTCTCAAGATCTCGACGACGGACGCGACTCGCCTGTCGACGGCGATCAACGAGGTCAAAGAGCGGATCTCGTTCTGCGAGCGTTGCTTCAACATTGCTGAGGGTTCCGAGTGTGGGATTTGCCGCGACCCGTCGCGCAACGAATCGGTCGTATGTGTCGTTGAAGAGTCGCGCGACATCGTCGCTGTCGAACGCACGCGTGAATTCAGCGGCCGGTATCACGTGTTGCAAGGTGCCATCAGTCCAATCGAAGGCATCGGGCCGGAGCAGCTGCGCATTAGCGAGCTGTTGGCCCGGATTACCGAGGAGGGGATCGACGAGGTAATCCTCGCAACGAACCCGAACATCGAGGGCGAAGCGACGGCGATGTATCTGGCTCGGCTGCTCGAACCGCTTGGCATCACCGTGAGCAAGGTTGCGTCGGGGCTGCCGGTGGGCGGCGACCTCGAGTACGCCGATGAACTGACACTTGGCCGTGCCCTCGAAGGCCGCCAGCGCCTTGGTTCGTCGAGCACCACGAGCGAGTAGGGCCATGGCGGGCGGTTGGATCAATTCGGGACCTGAGGGTACGAACGTTCACCGACCGTTCGGGCTGGTCCAATTCACACAGCGACTCCGTACCGGCGGTTTCCAGGCAATCGAGCTCAACCTCGTCGGATGGATTTCTTTGCTCGGCCCTGGCGTGGTGATCGGTCTGCTGTTCGCGCGGCTCACCGACCGCTCGTTCTGGCTATGGGGAGCGGTCGGTGGGTTAGTGATCTGGATCGTCGCGCTGACCATCGATAACTACCGGTTCGGGCGCCGCGACGGCCGTCTTCACGCCGACGCCCTCGACGAGCCTCAGCTCGAACGACTCGCCGAGGCTGCCCGGTATGCAGGTATTAGCTACGAGCACGAGTTCACGGACAGCCCCGACGGAGCACAGTCGACCTTTCACGCACAACAACGCCACATCAACCGACTGGGAAACCTTCTGCGGGAGACGCGCTAGGCGGCGTTGGTGCCGGCGGTGCCGGAGCGGGAGGCACCGACGCTGGAGGCGTTCCGCCAGCGGCCTCGCCGGTTGGCTCGGTCTCGATGAGCTTCGGGAGCACGAAGGCAAGGCGCAAGAAGAGCATGCCGACGGCGAAGAAGAGCCCAGCACGCCAGAGCACATCGACGGCGACGAGGTCGACGAAGATGAGCTTTCCGGCGGTGACCGCAAGCGTCGTGAGACCGGCCGTGATGGCCGTGCGTTCACCCATTCGGGCGGCGACGAAGACCAGTCCGGCGCCGATCGCTGCCCAGATGAGCGTGACGATCATTTGACCCTGGGCTACATCTCTAAACGTTGCCGAAGCCCACGCCATCGACAGCAACCACGGTGCAACCCATGCGTCTGCCAGCTTTGGACGGTTGCGGAGGTTCTTTGCCAGCACGCCACTGGCGATGACGACGAGAAGCACGGCGAGCGAGTCGCCGACCGACAGGCCTTGGTCGAAGGTGCCGACCAACAGGTAAGCAGCGGTGATGAGGGCGACGAAGGATCCGAGCACACCGGTGAGCAGCCACATGTCGACGGCGTCAAAGCGTTTCGCCAGGAAGCCAGCGATAGCGGTCTGCCCGAGCAGCACGGTGAGCAGCACCGGGCCGTCGAGCACAGCGATCATCGCGACCGTCATTGTCGAAAGTGCCGCGGCGAGATGGAGAAGCCGAACGGTCATCGAGAGCTTGGACAGCGCTGCGAAGGCAACACCGAGTACCGCTGCGGTGAACGCGACGGTCCATGCTGGCCGGAACGAAACAAGTTCGAGGTGGTCGGCGATCGAGGAAACCACAATCGAGATCCACGGGACCGTAAGCGCTGCGATTCGTGCCTCAATGAGGGCAACGGTTGATGGGGTGCCAGCGGCTTCTTGGGTGGTGAATTCGATCGCCTGCGACATTGCCGCAAGCAGAACCGATCCGATTCCGACGATGGCGAGGAGGAGCAGCGTCGATGTCGCCGCGCCATCGCCAATCATGAAGCCAAGACCCAATGCGGTGATCGCTGCACCGAGGGTCGCCCCGGCAGCACGTGCGATCGACCAGCCCCGGCCATGTGTCGTTACCGTCACGGCAACCAAGTACAGGACACCGAGACCGGCGAGGTAGGCCGGCCTGTAGGACTCGTCGGCTGCAAGAAGTGACACGCCGATAATGGCGGCGGGCCCGCTCGCAATCGCGACGGACTCTGAATCATGGGCGACCGACAGGGCCAAGAAGGCGCCGACCGATCCAATAAGCCACGTCAGCGCGACGGGTAGCGAGAGCAGTTCGAGGCCGATGTAGCCAACAACACCCGAAACAAACAGCGCTGCCGAGCCGCCAATGGCGAACGTGATCTTCCATGGTCGACGCTCGTCGGAGAAACGGAACGACTGCCCGATCATCGCAACGGAGACCAGCGTGGCGAGCGCTAGCTGGGCGGTTGGACCAATCCAGCCTCGGCTGATGGCGGTCGACACGAAGAAGATTGCCGAGGCGACCACGAGTGCAATTCCGCCGACGCGCAGCAACAGTTCGGCACCGATGGCCGGACGCTCCTGCGCAACCGGCGCGCCGCCCGCTGAAGACGACGGCGTGGGAGGTGTTGGCGGCGGCGGTGGCGGCGGCAACGACGGAGTCTCTTCGTTGCGATGGAGGGCAATGAGTCGGCG
>CAZMYN010000101.1:0-1180 GCA_964570495.1 uncultured Acidimicrobiales bacterium
GCTGAAGCCTTCGTTCAAGAAGCGGTCCATGAATGCGGTGTCCATGTTGAGCTTTTCCATCCACTCGCTGAGCGACATGTAGATCTCGATGGTCGATACGTCTTCGCCGGTGCGGGCCTGGAGCGCCTGCTGGAGAAAGTTGCGGACCGATACGCCTGGGATTGCTTGCGGGTATTGGAAGGCGAGGAAGAGTCCGGCCCGGGCGCGCACGTCGGCGTCCCAGTCAGAAATGTCGTCGCCGTGAAGGTTGACGGTGCCCGAGGTGATCTCGTATTCGGGGCTGCCGGCCAGCGCTGATGCGAGCGTTGATTTACCGCAACCGTTCGGGCCCATGAGGACGTGCACCTCGCCTGCATTAACAGTGAGGCTGACGCCCTTCACGATCTCGATGCCGTCGGCGGTCGAGATGTGTACGTCCTGGAGATCAAAGAGCGGCGTGGCCATAGGGAAAGTCTATTTCCCGTCTGCGAGAACCCACCGGTCTGAGGTGAGTTGGTGAGGCCCTACGTCACCAGCCGCGTGCGACCCATTCGTCGAAGTGGGGCTTTTCGGTGCCGATCGTCGTGTCGTCGCCGTGGCCGGGTAGGACGAGCACGTCGTCGCCGAGCACTTTGTAGAAGCGGTCCTCGATCGAGGTCATGATCTGTTTGAAGTTTCCGCCCGGGAACTTCGTGGCGCCCGCTCCGCCCGGAAACAGCGTGTCGCCGCTGAACAGGATCGGCGCGCCTTCGAGCTTGAAGCTCATCGACCCGGCCGTGTGGCCGGGGGCGTGGATAGTGCGAACCTTGAGGCGGCCGACCTCGATGATCGTGTCGTCTTCGAGAATCTCGTCGTAGCTGTCGAGCATCGAGGAGTCTTCTTTGGTCACACCGACGGAGTACCCAGCGTCTCGCATCTGGGGGATGGCGGCGATGTGGTCCCAGTGGCCGTGCGTTTCGACGATGCGTCGAACGTTGAGCGCCTTGGCGAGTTCGAGGAGTTGTTCGTGCTCGTTGGCTGCGTCGATCAGCAAGCTCTCGCCGGTCTGAGTGCAACGCAAGACAAAGACATTGTTGTCCACCGGGCCAACGACCACCTTGTGAATTTCAAATCCCGAATCGGCGTGATGCAGCGTCGTGGTCAAATCGATCATGACGCGAGACTAGTCACAGGCTCTCGTCGTGTGCAGTCGAATACGTGC
>CAZMYN010000101.1:1280-11030 GCA_964570495.1 uncultured Acidimicrobiales bacterium
AGCACGTATTGGGAGCGAAATCGAAGAACGCAGCCAGAAAAGGGCTGCTACTCGCTGTATTGCTGGTGCTTGGAGAGTTGGTGCTGGCCCTCGATAAGGCGCACGGTGCCCGTGCGTGAGCGCATCACGAGTGACTGGGTCTTGGCGATCGAGCGCTCGTACTTGACGCCCTCGAGCAGGTCCCCATCGGTGATTCCGGTGGCGGCGAAGAAGCAGTTGTCCGAACCCACCATGTCGGAGATGTGCAGCACCTTCTTCAGGTCGTAATTGGCCTCGATTGCTTCGTTGCGTTCGGCTTCGTTGCGTGGCCACAGCAGTCCCTGTTGTTCGCCGCCCATGCACATGAGTGCGGCCGCCGAGATCACGCCTTCGGGAGTTCCGCCGACGCCGAAGAGCACATCTGCGCCCGAGTCGGGCCATGCGGTGGAGATCGCGCCAGCGACGTCGCCATCGGAGATCAGACGAATGCGAGCTCCAGCAGCACGAACTTCTTTGATCAGTTCGCCGTGCCGGTCACGATCCAAGATCACCGCGGTGAGGTTCTCGACCGCCTTGTTCTTTGCCTCGGCAATGGCGTGGAGGTTCTCGGTTGGTGAGCGAGTGATGTCGATTGCGCCGGCAGCGTCGGGTCCGACAGCGATCTTGTCCATGTAGACACAGGGCCCCGGATCGAACATCGAACCGCCCTCAGACGCAGCGATCACGGCAAGGGCGTTCGATCGTCCAAGCGCAGTGAGGGTCGTGCCGTCGATGGGGTCGACAGCGATATCGACCTTGGGTGGTTCGCCGTTGCCGATTTGCTCTCCGTTGAAGAGCATCGGGGCTTCGTCCTTTTCGCCTTCGCCGATAATGACAGTGCCATCCATTGCCACAACCGAGAGTTGGCTGCGCATTGCGTCGACTGCAGCACCGTCGGCGGCCAACTTGTCGCCACGTCCCATAAACCGTGACGCAGCCATAGCTGCGACTTCGGTAACCCGAACTAGTTCAAGCGCCAGGTTTCGGTCGGGGTTGGTTCGCTCTGACATTTACTTGTGTCTCCTAAGGAAACGATCGCCTTCTACAGCTATCGGCAGTTCCCGCTCCGTCCTAACTGCAACCGAGAGAGTAGCTTTCGATGCCATGGCAACCATGTATTGCTTCCAATGTGCTCGCGAGTACCTCGAAGAGGTCACCGAATGTGTCGAATGTGGAGTGGGTCTTGTCGAAGACAAGCCAACTCCGCCCGAAGAGGTCGGTGAGCAAGACGAAGCGCAAGTCGCGTACGAGTTATACGAGTGGTCCTTTGAGGCCCGCCGGATGCTCGAAAGTCTCGTAACGGCCGACAACATCGCCCACGGCTGGCAGGGTGCTGTGCTCATCGTGCGAGAGGCCGACGAAGACCGGGTCGATGCACTCGTCGAGCAGGCCGAGGAAGCCGACGGACCAATCCTCGACGATGACGTCGAAAAGATCGGCTACGCGATGGACGAATGGTCAGCCGAAGCCCAATCTGCTCTGGTCGACGCGCTTGGCCTGGCTGGTGTGGCGCACATGTTCTCCGCCGACGGCGAGCTACTCATTGGCGAAGACGACGAAGAAAAGGTCGATGAGATCGTCGACCAAGTCACCGAACGAATCGCCATCGAAGATGAACTCGGTGAGGCCAGCGAGGTGATCGAAGGTCTTCCGCTCAACGATCTACTTGGCGAAGTGCGGGTTCTTGCCAAGAAATTGAAAAAGAATGCGGGTGACGCAAAGTCGACCCTCGCCATGGTTGAGAAGGCCGAATTGCTCTCCGATGTGAAGACTCCGTTCGGGTTCGATAGCCGCCGTTGGTCACGTATCCGTTTGCGAGCCGCCCAAATGGTCGGCACACTGTCCGACGAAGACCGTGATGAGACAGATGTGCGTGAGTCCGCCGAAGGACTCGTCGAGGAACTGCAAGAAGTTATTTAGGTTCTGGTGGGCTGCACTGGTTTGATGGAGGCGCCCTACCCTTGGCAGTAATGATGTTGGCTGAGTTCAACCTCTGGCATTCCCGCCCAATCGCGCCGACAAGGCGCGTTGCGATCGGCGATTCTCATCTTCCCATCGACCCTGCGCCCGGTCTGGGTGGGTTGTTGCTCGGTGCAGTGATGGCTCGTTACGCGAGCGATCTCGACGCCGACACCCGCACCGACATGGAAGAGTTGATGCGCGACGTCGAGCAGGGCAAAAGGATTGGCCAGCCTCGCCTTCGTCATCGCTTGCAGGCAGATCGGGTTGGTCTGAGTTGCAGTAGTCATCGTCTGGTCGCTGGTGAGAATGGGCTTCGCTTCGAGCTTGAAACCGCCAAAGCGCTACCCGAACAGTCGACTCTGACCGCGGTGTACGCGGTGGGTGAAATGCCGCTCAAGCAGCGCAAGTCCGTCATGAACGTGCTGCGAAGCGGACTCGAATGGGTGGGTCCGGTCGGGCCTGGCCTGATCGACCATCTCGTTGGCCCCGACATTGCCATGCGGTTCCGGTCTGGCATGTACGACACGGCGTCGGATCCAATGATCTGGGCCATGGGTGTTCTCGAACTCGATGCCGACGATGGCATTGCGGCAAAGACGGTTCAGAAGAGCTATCGGCGATTGTTGCGCAGCGCGCATCCCGATCATGGAGCGGGCGAGACCGAGGCCGCCGACCGGATCGCCGAGCTCAGCAAAGCGCGCGAGATTCTGCTGTCGTCATGAACCCGTTCGGTTTTGTACCGAAGGGGCTGGTGCTCACGCCCGGAGCAAGCGCCGATCGCGACCATTCGACCCTGGTTGCGATCGAGGAGGCCGTGCCCGAGATTGCCGTGCTTCGCCTCACGCTCGGTACGACGAGCATCAATCGCGCCGTGTCGAAGGTCGTCGAGGCCACGACCGAGTTCGCCGAAAAGATCGATGCTGACCTCACCTCGATCGTCATTGGTGGACGCAGCTTTGGTGGCAGAGCATGTTCGGTTGCGGCCGCTGAAGGTTTGGGCGTTGGTGGCTTGTTGCTGCTGTCGTATCCGCTTCATCCGCCGGGCAAGCCCGAGAAGCTTCGCACGGAACACTTCGCGCAAATCACCGTGCCGACCGTCCTGATCTCGGGGGAGAAAGACCCCTTTGGAACGCCCGCAGAATTCAAAAAGCACCTGAAGGCAATCGCCGGCGACACCACCCTCGAATGGGTTAGCGGCGGGCACTCCCCAAAGAACGCCCAAGAAGCAACGGTCGTCGAGAAGGTCCGCCAGGCGCTCCTGGCCTAAACGACGTCGACAGGAACACCGAGCGGCAGGAACGTCACGAGGCGAGCAACATCGTCGTTGTGCAGACGGATGCAGCCAGCGCTTACCGCTGTTCCCAGGGTGTCGGGGTCGTTCGTTCCATGAATTCCGAGCTGGCCAGGGCCTCCGTTGAACGTCTCGAAGGTTTCGGAGAACCCGGAGAGCCCGTAGGCGAACGAGCCATACACCGAATCGGGGACCTCGGGGGCAATGAGTTCGGTCAGGTAGTAGCGCCCGCCCGGGGTCGGCGTGTTGTTCGACGCAACGCCTGCGACGGCATCGAAGATCGTAACGTCGCGTTCGAGCACCCGCATCCGGAAGTCCGCCAGGTCGACCTTGATGCGAAAGTTGTGCGTTGCCAGGGTGACATCGGCATTTCGAACCCACCCGAGGCTGCCGTTGGGGCGAACCGGCAACAGCACCTGATGCCAGTCGTCCTGGTTCTCGGTTGTGAGGAACACGAGCGGACCGAACGTTGGAGTTGGGTTCGCCATTCGGTGGGTGATTTCGCCGTCGATCTCGTCGAATACCTCGACCTCGGGTATCGCCGCGGTCGCGATGATCGACCGGTCGACGGCTGGGTCGGCAGCTTGGATTGCGTCGGCGGTGATGGGTTCGGATTCAGCGGGGCCGCGGAGCACCTGGCCGAACTGCGGGAATGTCGTTGTGGTGACCGGGCCGTCGACCAGCGTCGGCCGGCCGTTCTCTGGCGGCGCGCAACCCGCGACAACCAATGCGCTAGCAGCGGTGAGGCCGCGCAACACTCGTCGACGGGAGAGGGGTTCCACTCCCGCCAAGGATATCGCTGCGCTACCTGCTGGTGAGTTCAGGTTCGTCGTTGATGTCCTCGAGCGTTCGATTCGCCGTCTCCGGATAGAGCCACAGGATCAGAATGACCAACGTGAGGGGCCCAACTGCGGCAACCGCGAGCGCAGGGCCGAACGCATCCCAACGTTCCGACAAACGCCCGACCAGCTGAAGACCGATCACGCTGCCCACCACGCCAAACGCGATCGTCACCCCGTTCGCCGTGCTGCGCAGTCGAGTTGGGAAGAGCTCAGGTCCGTAGACCGCGAGAGCAGGCACCGCGATTCCAGCGCCCAATACCACTCCAATGGCGCGGACGAAGAAGATCGATACCCCGCCAGAGAAGAATGACAGCACGGTCATCGAGACGCCGATCGTCAAGCCGAGTGCGCCGATCGGTCGACGTCCATAGCGGTCGGCCAACATTCCGCCGAGGAGTACTCCCAACCCAATCGGTGTGCCAGTGATTAGCGAGAAGATGCTGATTTGGCCGGGTCCGAAACCGAGTTCGTCTCGCAAGAACTGATTGTCGAATTGTGACGCGGGCGTCGAGAAGACGGTCGCAGCCAGAGCGCCGACGGACAGTAGGAGGAGGCGATTTCGAAGCTTCTTATTCATCGCGAACTCGTTCAACGACTCGCGGAGAGGTCGACGATCGAGTCGGTCGAAGCGGCGGGTCTGTGGAAGCTTGCGGGTAGCCCAGATTGCGATGGGAACGAACACGACACCGACGGCGTACACGATGCGCCAACCCCAGTCGGCAACGCCGGCCAGTGGCAGCACCCAGATCACCATTCCCGAGCCGAGTCCAGCCAGCAGGACCAGCATCGACACCCCGTAGGCGCGCGACTTCGCGGGGAACTCTTCGGCCGCGAAAATCAACAGCAGAAGCGACATCCCCGTGGCGCTGCCTCGTGCGAGCACCTGGGTGAATGCGAGCCATTCGATCGATGGGGCGATCGCCCCAAGAGCCGTGGCGGCGGTCGACAAAACGCCAGCGATCGTCATGGCTACCCGTCGCCCCTTTCGATCCGCGATGACCAACAACGCAAAGGCCAACGCAATCGCGACCCGCACGATCGACAAGATGTCGGCGCGGGCCGACCGGTCATGGTCAGGGTCGACGCACGTGCGGGCACCCTCGGCGAGGTCGGCGAACTCGGCGCAGAAGTCATCGGCAGCGAACGTGAGCGTCTGCCCAATGACAGTGCCGACATAGCCGTTGACGATCGCCAAGACACCGAGCAAACCAATGACGTTGGCCGCGCGTGCGTCGAGGCGGCCTTCGGGCGCCCACCACGGACGAGGGTTGGTCTGGCCGTTCTTTACGTGGTGCCGGAACGGAATCCAAAACAAGAATCCGAACACGGGCACATTTAGCTTCCAGATGGTTTCCTCGGTGACGTCGAATTGACCGTCGCCGCGGGCCGACACATCGAGTGTTCGCGCGTAGGTCGAGAACGGCCCCTCGGCAAGGCCAAAGCGGTCTTCGCCCTCGGATTCTTCGAGAACCAAGCCGTCAATTGGGGTACGCAGGCGGTCGAGTTCTTCGTCATTGACGACGAGTGTCCTGCGCTGGGTTGTCACTCGGGTAATACTGGCACCGATGTCCACTTCCTCCACCACTGAATTCGTGATTGAACCCGGGCCACCCCTCTCGGGCGAGATCACCATTAGCGGAGCCAAGAACTCGGTTCTCAAGCTCATGGCGGCCACCGTCATGGCCGAGGGCACCCACACCATCTACAACGTGCCCGACATCTTCGACGTTGGCATCATGTGCCAACTGCTCGAGTCGATGGGCGCTACGACCTCGCGTCGCCCCGGTGTCGTCGAGATTGTCGTCGGTGAACTCAACCCGGTCGCGCCTTTCGAACTCGTCGAACAGATGCGGGCATCGACGGCACTACTCGGCCCGCTGCTCGCCAGGTTCGGACAGGTCGAGCTCGGAATCCCGGGGGGCGACGACTTTGGTCATCGCCCCATCGACATGCACCTCACCGGCCTCGAGAACCTGGGCGCCCAGTTCGAGGTCACCGCGAAGGGGGTCCTCGGCAAGGCTGATCGGCTCACCGGAGGAGACGTTCAACTCGGCTTCCCGAGCGTCGGCGCGACCGAGAACATCATGATGGGAGCCGTGCTCGCGGACGGAACAACCACGATCGACAATGCAGCCCGCGAACCCGAAATTGCCGATCTTGCCTCGTTGCTCAACAAGATGGGCGCCCGTATTACCGGCGCAGGAACCGCCCGAATCACCATCGTCGGTGTTGACGAACTTGAGGCTGTCAGCCACCGCACGATCCCGGATCGGATTCAAGCAGCCACATTCCTTGCTGCTCTCGGAGTGGCCGGTGGCGAGATTCTCCTGAAAGAAGCCCGCTACGACCACATGGATATGGTCTGCCAAAAAGTCGGCGAGATGGGCCTGCGAACCTCGCCTGACCGCGAGGGAATTTGGGCAATGGCCAATCAGCGCCTCAACGCAGTCGACCTGTCGACGCTGCCGTATCCGGGCGTCGCGACCGACTACAAGCCGTTTCTCGCGTCGATGCTTTGTGTCGCCGACGGAACCAGCATCGTGACCGAGAATCTGTTCGCTGGCCGGTTCCGCTACGTCGATGAGCTCGTCTCCATGGGGGCGATCGTGCGGACCGACGGAAACCATGCGGTCATCAAGGGTGTCGAACGCCTGAAGGGAGCGAGCGTGGTGAGCCACGACATTCGTGCTGGCGCTGCGGTGATTGTCGCTGCACTCGGCGCAGATGGCCAGACGATCGTGACCGACCAGGGCCACGTGGCGCGCGGCTACCCCGACCTAGCTGGTGACCTGCGCTCCCTCGGGGCCAACATCACCGAACGGACTGTCTAAGACTCTCCGTCATCGGCTGCGAGGCGGTCGGCTCGCCGGTTCGCCATAAACAGAATTCCACCGAGGACCAAGATCGGGCCGCCGACGAGCAAGATCTCGTCCCATCCACCTTGGTGAGCGAGGAGTAGTCGGTTGGTAAGACGCATCGACTACAAGGTTACGGGAGTGCCGTCGGAGTAGAAGACCTGCCCGACGTTCACGACCTCGACAATGCTCGGAACTCGATCCTTCATGATGCGTTCGATACCCGACTTCAACGTGGCTGACGACGCCGGGCAACTCTGACACGCACCCTGCAACTCGACCTCGACGATGCCGGTCTCGATATCGACCGACACGAGCTCAACGTCGCCCTTATCGGCCTGAACCGCGGGACGAATCGCCGCGATCACCTTTTCGACCTCGGCGATAATGGCAACTTCAGATGCTGGAACTTCAGACGCTTTCGCATCTACTGCCGGACCGGCGCCTTGTTGCGCCTTGGGGTCCTTGGTCGCTTCTGCAGGCGCGTCGGATTGGTCGCTACGAGTTGCCTTCGCGGCGGATTCAGCCTCGGCGGCTGCGGCAACGGGGGATTCCTTCATCATCACGAGTGTACGAACATTGGCTCGCGTTGGAAGATTCCAGGCGTTGAGTGAATTTCCATGATGAAGCAAACCTGGCAAGGTTTGAATCCAAGAACGGAAATGAGGAGTACATGGCAGACGAGAATGTTGATCACGATCTCATCGTGATCGGCGGCAGCGCTGGTGGGCTTTCGGTTGCGATTTCGTCGCTTCGGTCCGGGTTACCTCGTGTCCGCCTGATCGAACCAGGAAGTGCGGTTGCCTTTCCTGAGCTTGTGCCAGAAAACCTCGTCGATGTCGCCTATGGCGAACAGGTCGAGGAAATCGACGCTGCTGACGACGTGGTGACCGTGAAAACCAACCAGCGCACCTATCGCGCGCGGGGTTTGCTGGTCTCACAACGTCAACGCAACCCCGAGTGGTCGCCGCCGCTCGAAATACCAGCATCGCCCAACGTGAGTGTCGACACGCTTCCCGATTGGCTCCCCGACAAAGACGTGCTCGTCGTTGGCCACACCAATCACGCCGCCGAGTTGGTAGCCGAGGCCGCCGCGGGCGGAGCCCGAGTGGTGTTCGCCGCTGGAGGACTAGACCCAGCAAAGCTCGCTCCCGCGGCCGACTCGATCCTTCGACGGCTCGAACGCGAGCGCAAGATAACGGTTCTGTATCGGGCAGTTCCCGACGGGATTGGCCACGACGGCGACTTTCCGATCGCCTTTTTCAACGACCGTCGAACCCCCGATCTCGAGTTCGACCACATCGTGTTCGCGTCCGAGCGTCGCTTGCCGACAATCGCCGAGCTCAACATCACCCAAGCAGCGATCGACAGCGGTCGACTCTGGTTCAACGGTGACCCCGACGAGGGCGTCGACGTTCCACACGCAGACTCCTGGGAGGTCGGCACGCTCCTCGCCGCGTCGTGTTTCCCCGAGTTGGAGCTCGTCGAGCCGCCCTCGGTGGTCCGTCGCCGGGTACGCCACGAGTCCGCAATAGCCGAGCTGCGAGAAGAGCACTACAACGCCACGATCACCGTATTTGAGCAGCGCCACTCCGATCTTTGGGTCTTGCGAGTCCGCCCCGACCACGGCGACACCTCGCACCTGCCCGGGCAATACGCATCGCTCGGCCTCGGATTCTGGGAAGACCGCGTCGACGATTACACCGACCCGGGAATCGACGACAAGTGGTACAAGCTGGTCCGGCGCTCATACTCGATTTCACATTCGATCTTTGAGCCGTCGGGCTACCTCGCACCACCCGACACCGAAGAGCTCGAGTTCTACATTGTCCTCGTTCCCGCTGGCGAGGAGCACGTTTCCGCGCTGACGCCGCGGCTCGCGAACAAGAAGGTTGGCGACCGGATATATCTCGGCCCAAAGGTTGCCGGCCGCTTCACGCTCAACGCGCTGAAAGACCCCACGGCCTCCGTGATCTTCTTTGCGACCGGTACCGGTGAGGCTCCGCACAACTCGATGGTCACCGACCTGCTCCGCAAAGGCCACACCGGCCCGATCGTGTCGACCGTGACCGTCCGCAACTGGCAAGACCTGGGCTACTTGGAAGCTCATCGCGAGCTGGAGAAACGGTTCCCGAACTACCACTACATCCCAATGCCTACCCGCGAAGCCGATGTTCCAAAGCGCTACCTGCAGGACCTGATTCGCGACGGTGACATCGAGAAAGCGCTCGGTGGCGACTTCGACCCCGACAACACCCACGCCTTCCTCTGCGGCAACCCCGCAATGATCGGCGTGCCCGAAGAGGATGAGTCCGGCGGCGAGATGAAGTTCCCCGAGACCACCGGCGTCATCGAGCTACTCGTCGAACGAGGCTTCACCGTCAATCGCCGCAACGAACCCGGCAACATCCACTTCGAAGAGTATTGGTAGGCCTTTAGCCGCCAGCGACTCCGTCGCCGATTTTGGCGGCACGGCCTACCAATCTGTCTTCCCCCCTTCGGGGAGCGTTCAAGCGGCACGCAGCCTGGGCGCCGGAGGCGGCGTTAGCGCTGCCTTCCCTGGGTCCGGGTGAGCACTGCGACATCGCGCCTCGACTACCAAACCACCTATTTGGTGCCAGGCACCAAATTGCCTCCACGGACAGCAAAAAGCCTGTCGAATAACGAGCGAATCCGTGCAGAAGTGACCGGTTTTGCTCGATATTCGACCTCAAAGGGGGAAAAGTGGCCTGGCACCAAACCACCCTTTTGGTGCCAGGCACCAATCAGCTCAGGCGGATCG
>CAZMYN010000102.1:0-6095 GCA_964570495.1 uncultured Acidimicrobiales bacterium
GTGCTGTGCGCGCGGGTTACCCGAACTTGTCGTTCTTCGAGCGGTTGACGCAAGCCGTCGAGCGCGCCGGGCGCAAACTCGCCCAGCTCGTCGAGGAACAGCACGCCGCGATGGGCAAGCGATATCTCCCCCGGACGCATCGCTGCTGCCCCGCCACCGACCAGCGACACGGCCGACGCACTGTGATGGGGCGCACGAAATGGCGGATCGATGACCGGGATCTGACCGGCGCGTAGCTCCCCCGCTGCCGAGTGAATCCGGGTGACGTCGAGCGCATCGGACTCGCTGAGCTGTGGCAACAGCCCCGGCAGGCGCTTGGCCAGCATTGTCTTGCCCGCGCCCGGCGGGCCGACCATCAACAGATGATGCCCACCAGCGGCCGCAAGCGAGAGGGCCAGCTTGCCGGTTTGCTGGCCGCGGATATCGCGCAGGTCAAGGTCGAGTCCTTTGCGGACCGGAAGCTTGTGCAGTGGCGGGTCCGGCCACGGTTCTTCGCCGTTGAGACAGCTGATGAGGCGGCCGAGCGTGGCGACGGGCCGCACCTTGCGATCGAGCAAGCTGAGTTCGGCCGCGTCGTGCACCGACGCAACGATCTCTTCGGTCGCGACTGCGTCGCCCATGGGCAGCGCTCCGCGCAGTTGGCGGACCGATCCGTCGAGGCCAAGCTCGCCGAGGAAGCCGAACTCGTCGAGCACCGACGTGTCGATCTTGCCGAGCGCACCCAGAATCCCGACAGCGATGGCAAGGTCGAGGCTAGGCCCGGACTTCTTCAAATCGCTGGGCGCGAGATTGACCGTGATCTTCTTTTGGGGCCACTCCTCGCCAGCGGAAAGGAACGCGGCGCGAACACGGTCGCGGGCCTCTCGACATGACGTGTCGGGAAGCCCGACGATTCCGAAACCGGGTAGGCCGTTGACGACGTGAACTTCGACGTCGACGGGATAGCCGCGCACACCAGAAATGGTGGCCGACCGAACAATGGCAAGCATGAAACCGCTCCATGATCTAAATGATCTGAGATGTAGAAGGAGCGGTTTCGACTCAACCGAACAAGAGTGACATCACCTTAAAGATCGGCTGTGACAGCTAGTTGCCGGTGGTGCTCCAGTGCCAAGGTTCGCTTGGCAGGTTGATGAATCCGAACGTGCCAGCGTTGGTAGCGAGCCAGATAAAGGCCGGGTCATTGCGTGACGTCACCAGGCGTCCGCTACTCGTGAAGTCGATGGCCAAGCCAACCTCGTGTTGGGATTGGCCGGGGCGGGCCGTCGGTGGGCTGCATTGACTTGCCGGCAGCTCGAAGATCTCGAAGTCGGTGGTGCCGCAGTTCTGTTTACGCAGCTCGATCTGGCGCGCCGGATCTCGGAAGCCTCCGCCGGACAGCACGAGACCCGCGTCGTCGGCAGCGGCGAGCAGCGCGTCGACCCGACCGGCGATTTCTTGGGCGACCTGAATTCCGCGCACGTCGACGATCGTTAGGGTTTCACGGGCGGGCTCGGGTGCCGGTACGGACGGCACGGGCTCAATCGGAGCTGGCGCCTCGATCGTCTCGACAGGATCTGGCGTATCGGTTGCTGGAACTGGAGACTCGTCGACAAAGTCGCTGATCCGGATCGATCGCTCTTCGTCGACGATGCGGTTGGACTCGTTCACCGAGACGAACGTCGGTACACCTCGCTCGTCAAACTCCGCCCGAACTTCAATGACCCGCCCGTCGAGTAACTCACCGAGGTTCTCGAGGTGCTGGTCGATCGTCAGCGCACCGCCCGTCCAGGCAACAGCGTCGTCGGAGAGCCCAACACTGGTTACGTCACCATCAGAAACCATGACGCGCAGCGGAGCCACGAAGGGACAAAAGCAACTCGTGTCGGCCGTGTAGCTGTAATAGGTGACCGGTTCAGCAGTCCACTGGGAGAGCGCTGCCTCATAGTCACTTCGGAGCTGGTCACGTAGGCCAACCGCAGTGACCGAAAGAGTTGCGCCGTCGGCGTTGTCGAGCACTGTGGGAAGTCCAAGCGTTGTATCGAAGGCGACTTTGCGCCCGTCGGCTTCGGCTTGCTCAGCAACGTCGAACAGGTCGGCTGCGGTGAACGCTGGCGTACCGAAGGAACCCTCGGCGTCGTCACCAAGGACGTGGATGACCTCGAAGGAGGTCGGCACACCACAGGTCGCTGCGTCGGGGCATGGGGTGGTGATCGACAGCTCGTAGACGAACTCGGTGTTGCCGTGCAGTTCCCACAGCTGGCGGCCGACGGCGACTTGTGTGTCGTCGCCACCTCGGCCGAACTCACAATCGAGTGCGCCGGTGTTGGCGAAGCTGTCCTCGCAGATGTCGTTGTCGGGCCCGCCGCGCAGTCGATCGTTGCCGGAGCCTCCCCGCAAGATGTCTTCGCCAGGCCCCCCGAAGATCACGTCGTCTCCGTCGGCACCGCGCACGATGTCGTTGTCGTTGCCACCGCGCAGCTCGTCGCTACCCACACCGCCGGCAAGGGAATCGGCTCCGTTACCACCGCGCAGCTCATCGTCACCGGCGCCACCGACGAGACCGTCATCTCCGTTTCCGCCTCGCAAGACGTCGTCACCGGGGCCACCAAACAAGGCATCGAAGTCGTCGCCGCCAAGAAGTTCGTCGTTACCCGCCCCGCCGATGAGCTCGTCATTTCCCGCGCCCCCGACCAGTTCGTCGTCGCCGCCGAGCCCGCGAATGATGTCGTCGCCGCCGAGTCCGCAGATGATCTCGCCTGCGTCGGTTCCGATGAGCACGTCAGGGCCGGGGGTGCCGACGATTTCGCAGCGAGGCGGCGCTGTTTGCACTGTCTGTGCCGTGGCAGCGGTGGTGGGCACCAGCGTCACGGCGAGCAGCGAAAGGGTGGTCGTTGCTGCGCTCAGCGAACGAAGTGAAGGGCGCGATCTCGGCATTGCAGACTTTCGGTCGGTCCGCCCGACTCGCAGGATCGTAGCTCAGAGAATCTCTCGGGAAAAGCGAATGACCGCGTCGATGTCATCGTCGGAGAGCGTTGCGCCAAAGGCTGGCATGCGGTTACGGCCGTTGGTAATCACTTCGCGCTGGTCGTCATCGGTGAGGCGGGTCTCGATCTGCTGAAGGTTGAGCCCCACTCCTCCCCCGCCGTCGGTCCCGTGACACTGGGCGCATCGGCCGTTGTAGACCTCGTAGCCCTGAATGATCTCTTCATCGGCATTGTCGGGAAGAACTACCTGGCCCGCGCAGGCGCTGAGCGCAATAGCTGCCGCGAGCGAGACGCAAACAGGACGGAGACGTCGTCGAAAAGGCACTACACCAACCATACTGAGGGCTATGGGCCTTGACCCGACGAGACAGCATCGCAAGACAAGGTTTGACTACTTCTTTGTCGCCGCTTCAGTAATTGCCACGATCGCGCTCGTGGTGTGGGCGTTCTTTAGCTAGAACGCTGCTTCGATTACCTCGACCTCGCGGCCGGTGACGGCAACGACATCGAAGCGAAGCTGGTGGCGGCGACGCCGGTTCTCGCTCAGCCACGCTGATGCAAGGCGCCGAATTCGTCGCTGCTTGGTGTGGTCGACCGCAGATGCCGGAGACCCAAAGGCGCGGGTGGAGCGCGTCTTCACTTCGACGAAGGCCACGGTGTCTTTGCGGCCAACAACCAGGTCGAGCTCGCCTCGACCGCTTCGCCAGTTCTGATCGAGGACAATCCAGCCGCGTTGTTCGTACCAACGAGCAGCCAACGATTCTCCCTGACGTCCAAGTTTCTGTCGTGCATGTGTCATGGCCCCGACACTACGAAGGGGGTCTGACAGTGTTGTTGGAGACGAGGCCCCCAGGCCGAGGAACGGCGGGCGCTAATTGCGGTTGGTGACGGTGCGGGCGGTCCAGCGAAAGAACCGCGTCCACATTGCAATGATTCCGACGAGGAGCGCGATGAGAAACGCGTTTATCGAGATCGATTCGGGCAACAATGCCGTGATCGGGACGAACAAGAACGCAACAACACCGACCATCTGGAGTTGAAGCCAGCGGTTCGAGGTGGCCATTTCTTTCAGGTAGCCGGTTGGCAGCTCTCGAACGAGATCTCGGCGCCGGAACAAGAGCCAGAGCACCTTGAACGCCCGAAACGTTCGACGGAAGAACAGATACGCCGTATACGGATTCATGTGCTCCCTCCGAATACGACTTGGAGGACGAACCAGGTAATCAGCCCAATGATCATCGTTGCCCAGAGCAGGTCGGACATAAAGCGGATCACGATGTCGTCGAGTTGCTTGCGCGCAAATTGATCGGTCGGATCGAGACGGATCACCGATTGCACCAACGAAAGCGCGGTGCCCTTGTCGCCGCTGCTCTCGATCACATAGGCGAGCTCGGTTTTGGCAAAGGCATTGTTGGGGTCGAGTTCGAGCGCCTTCTCAAAGGACTCTTGTGCAGCTTTTTTGTCGTTGAAGGACCGAGCTTGAATGTCACCCAACGCATTCCAGTTCACCGCGTCGTTCGGATCGAGGTTGATCGCTTCTTCAACCGATGCCAGGGCCTCGTGACGTTGTTTGTGCTTTCCACACGCCTGCAGGGTTTCGCCGTATCGGCGATTGGCACGAGCCGAGTTGGGGAGTAACTCTCGATACCGGGTCGCATAGTCGATCGCCTCGGTCCGTTTCCCCGCTTTACGGGCGGCCCGTGCAGCCACATCGAACGCCCGGGGATTGTCTGGACCGAGCGCGACTGCACGCTGGGCTGACTCGAGCGCGGTCTTTGAGTCGGTGTTGAGCAGCGACCACCCCAACATGATGTGGCCCTCGGGGTTGTCTGGCTCTTGGGCGATGGCCTGGCTCGCGAACGACGCTGCTTCGTCGTGACGACCAAGGCTTATCGCTGCCGACGCCCGTTCGTTGAATGTCCCGCTGTCACTCACGGAATCGACAGTACTGTCCTCGACAGATCCGGTCTACATCCATCAAGCCAAAACCTGAGCGGCCCCGACGCCGAAGCGTCGGGGCCACCCATAGTCACTGCTTAGCGAGTGCTACGCAGGGTTACCAGCGCAGCTCGCGTCGACGAAGTCGCCACCTCCAAGGAAGGCACGAACGGTGTAGCTGTCTGCATTGATCGGCAGATCGAAGCTGGTCACACCAGCCGCTAGCCCTTCAAAGAAGACCTCTCCGCCAGCGGGAAGACTCCGGCGAATGGCGTAGCTGTTCGCACCGACGTTGCCCCAGGAGAGCACATCGTTGCTTACCGTGCATGCAAAGTCAGCAAGTGCCACCACGTCGCCAGCATCGATGGGGTTACCTGAGCACGACGTGTCCAGGCGCAATTCGCCCTCGCCGAAGAAGGCCCGTAGGACGTAGCCCTCATTGTTCTCGGGAAGGTCGAAGCTGGTCGTGCCCGCTGGGACCGATGCGAGGAACGTATCGACGCCGTCGACGACACGACGGATGGCGTACATGTTCGCACCGATGTCGGTCCACGTGATGACGTCGTTGGTGACCGTGCAGACAAAGTCTGCTGGGGTCACTGGGTTGCCCGGATCAACCGGGGCAACGGGACCGCCGCCGCCAACCGGATTGCCCTGACAGGCTGGTGAATCCTGGAACGTGCCGCCTCCGAGGAAGGCACGGATCACGTAGGCGTCAGCGTTGATGGCAAGGTCGAAGCTCGACGTTCCCGCAGGGACGCTCGCAACGAACACTTCGGTGTTTCCGTCAACCCGGCGAATCGCGTAGCTGTTGGCTCCAAAGTCATCCCACGACAGGACGTCACTGTCTACCGAGCAGGTGAAATCTGCCGGCACAACTGGTGCCACCGGTGGGTCCACTGGCGCCGGAGGAGGCGTCACTGCACCGTTGCCTGGGTTTCCTGCACATGTCGTGGTGTCGATCGTGACTCCGCCGGCGCGGGCACGAATGGTGTAGGAATCTGCATTGGACGGAAGAGCAAAGCTCGTCGTACCGGCAGGGACGCTGTCGAAGAAGAGTTCCTGACCGTCGATGGTGCGGCGCAGTGAGTAGCTATTCGCACCGATGTCGTTCCAGGACAGAACATCGCCCTCTACCGAGCACGCGAAGGCTGCAGGCGCTGGCTCAACCGGAGCAGGTGGCTCAACCGG
>CAZMYN010000102.1:6195-10955 GCA_964570495.1 uncultured Acidimicrobiales bacterium
GAGCAGGTGGCTCAACCGGAGCTGGAGGCTCAACCGGAGCTGGAGGCTCAACCGGAGCAGGTGGCTCAACCGGAGCTGGAGGCTCAACCGGCGTATCGGTTGCTCCCGAGCAGCTGGTGTCGAGGGTCTGACCGCCGGGAAGGTTCGCTCGCACGATCCAGCCGTCTGCCTCGATCGGAAGTGTGAAGCTGGTGGTTCCTGCTGGCACGGTGGCAACCCAACGATCAGCACCGTTGATGACACGACGCACCGAGTAGCTGTTTGCGCCAATGTCGAGCCATGAAATCTCATCGCCATCGACCGAGCAGGAGAATTCTCCGGGTGTGATGGGAGGGACGATTGGCTCAGCTGGTGGGGCTGGTGCGATCGGTGCACCACCGCCAGCGGCTACGTCACAGGTCGCGTCGACGATGACGCCGCCTGGGCGAGCTCGCACGAGGTAGGTGTCGGCGTTTCCGTCGACGGCAACGCTGGTAACTCCAGAAACTACGGTCACGAAGCGGTCGGCGTCTCCGGTGAGAGCGCGGATGTTGTATTGCATGGAACCAATGTCGTTCCACGACAAGGTGCCGCCCTCGACCGAGCAGGTGAAGTCAGCGGGCGCAGGCGCTGGCGCAGGTGCAGGCGCTGGCGCTGGTGCTGGTGCTGGTGCTGGTGGGGCAGGAAGGCTAACTACGTCGAGCGTCCAGAGGTCGTCGATTTCACTGCGGCCTGGATCCCATTGGACGTCTCTATTTGGGCCGTTGCTGTCGATGATCTCGGGATGTCCGTTGTTCGCAATGTGGAATTGTCCGGGGTTGATCTCCGGGAACGACCACAGCGCATCGTTCCCACGGGGGTCGCCAATGTCGGGGCCACCGCGGTCTCCTTCGAGATAGTCCCCGGATGCGACGTTGCGAAGGAGGTACCTTCCGTCGCCATCAGGGTCGATGAGTTCCCACTGGGAATCGGTACCGCTTGCTGTGCGGGTGAACACATTGCTGTTGTCACCCGTGAGATACGCGGCATCGCGTACGTTGACGAATTGCAGGACGGCACCGTCCTGCAATGGATCGGCGTTTTGCGCGTCGGTAGCTGACCTCGTCCAGAGCAAACTGGCGCCGAGCGCCATTGCTAACAAGACGAGTCCGACGATCGAACGTCGAAGTAGTGGTGTCACGATTCTGTACGCCTTTCATAATGTTGAACCCCTCCGTACTCCGGCCGTTCAACTAGATGTGATTTCCGCTCTTCTTTAAGCAACACAAAGTGAGCATGGGAGATCCGCTTTCCCCTACCCCACATACCATTACATATGAGGACCCTGTTGCTACTAGTCGTGTTCGTCGCGGATATTCAACACGAGCTCCATCGAAACGCCCGAAAACGGCAAGGGACCCCGTTCGAGAAACTCGAACGGGGTCCCTTCCTCCGCCAGATCTAGTTGATCGGGAGTACCCGCCAGATGGTTTCTGTTCCCTGTCCAACCGACCATGCCTCGAGGGCCGCAAGCTCTTCCTCGGTTGGGTCACGGCGTTCATCTTCGAAAGCCAAGAGCTCGGCGGGAGGTTCACCGAACGCACCCCCGAACGTTTCTGTTGCGATCAACAACTGATCGCCGCTCACCGCTACAGCAGTCGAGAACGAGCCAGCACTGTCAACCAATGCAGGTTCGGAGTCGAGGAGGGTCCACGTCACCGCGTCCACGCTGACCCAGATTTCGCTTGCCATTGCTGGTTGCTCGAAGGCCTCCTCTTCGAAGTCTCCGAACTGGGACTCAAAGGCTGCGGTCATATCGTCCTCGGTGAACGCCACGAGGTCTTCACCAGTGACGGGGTCGAGCCACACGATGGTCGAGTCAAATGGACCCTCGAATCGAGCAACGCCTTCGACGTCGCCTTGATCCAACAATGCGCCAGCAACCTCATGGATGACAACGCCATCGGGACCAACAAGAGTTGCCGCATCGGTTTCCAGCTCGACCATCAGGGTGAAACCGTCCTTCTCGACGATGATCTCCGCGAGGTCTGGGAAGGGGATGAAATCATCTGCGAAGGGTTCAGCCGTGCCCTGAAGCTGAACAGCGAAGCCGCCGGGCCCGCCGACCGGAAGGCCGAAGGCGCCGAACAATTCCGTCGGGATCGTGCTTTCGGTCCACGTAATGCCGAGGTCGTTGGAGACTGCGGCGCTCACACTCGCAATCGGACCCTCAAGCTCTTGTCCGATAACCAATACCTGATCTTCGACGACCGCGAGCTGGCCGAAGCTAGCGTTTCCAGCCGGCGACGTTTGCTCTGTCCAGGTGATCCCGTCGGGAGAGGAGAAAGCCTGGCTGCCGCCTGTCGGTGACGAGAAGTCCGAGGTAATGACAAGGAAGCCATCGCTGGTTCCCGCAATACCTGAGGCGAAACCGTTTCCGGGGAACTCGACCGTCTCGAGAGGACCATCTAGCGGGCCGGCGAGAACGATCGTTGTCGCAGTGGGTTCCCCAAACGATTCCGCTGCGTTGATGGCGGCGATCTCGTCGAATCCGGGATCTCCCGACTCGAGGCGAATGATCTCTTCCAGGTCGACATCTTCGGACCCGCAGCTGTACGCAGTGAACACCTCGCCATCGAATTCCGAGGAGCAGAAGTTCTCGAGCTGCTCGGAGGTGACAAGATCGAGTTCGAGCAAGACATCGACTTCATTGCCGAGAATGAGATCGACCGAACCGAGTGCGGCAACCGTGTCTCCGGAGACGGCTATGCCGTTGAAGAAGACCGTGTTGCCATCCTCGGCTCCATCGACATCGATATCGATCGCTGTCCAATCGACGAGGTTCTCTGATGTCGCGAGCACCTGTTCTGGTTCAGTACCGAGTAGTGCCTGAGCGAGGTCGTCCTCTGCTCCATCGATCTCGGGGAAGACCTGCAGGAGCGTTACCCAGCCCGAATCGGTCTCGATGAGCCCCGTCACAAAGCCTTCAGCCTCGGGGAGTCCGTTGACGGACTCGTTCGACCACTCCACACCATCGGTAGTGCGAGCAAGCGAGTAGCCATCTGGGCCGGGGATCAATCGTGCGAACCCGGTGTCGGTCACGACTACCGAGTTGGGGCCCGCGAAACCGAACGCCGAGTTGGAGACGATCGACGTATTGTCGGCGCCATCACCTACGGAATCGTCGACCAAACCGCTCTCTTCGGGATCCAATGTTTCGTCGACGTCCAGTTCGTCGGGCGCAGCTACGTCGGTGTTGTCCGCGTCAGCCGCAACGTCGGTCGAATCGACTTGGCTCGAATCGTTGTTCACCAGCACTATCGCTCCGCCGACGACTAGAGCGAGCGCCGCTGCAACAGCAAGCACCCGAGCTCGAATATTCGTCTTTGGCTCCGCCGGGGAAATGTCGAGGTCGATCATCTCTTGTTCGTGTTCCACCATGTCTCCGCTCTGTGGTTCCGTTGTTGGTACAGCGCTCAAGGAGCGTTGTGCGTTGGGCGACTCGCCGTCGCCCGTTTCCGCCTCTGTGCCGTGACGGCTTTGCAGCGCATCGGCATAGGTGTTGAGCAGGCCGATGATGTCCGCCTCGCCCATCTCGTTCGTGTCGTCGTTCATGACTGTTCCTTCAGATCGCTGCGTAGGGCGGCGAGGCCGCGGCTTGCGTGAGTTCCCACCGTCGATTCGCCGACTTCCATTGCGAGTGCCGCGTCGGCATAGTTCCAGCCGCACGCGTGTATGAGCCAGACCGCCGTGCGCTGAGTCTCGGGGAGTCTCAACATTGCGGGCACGAGGCGTGGCTCAAAGTCGGGCAACCCGATTGCTTCGGGTGCGGGTAAGTCTGGGGTCTTGCGGGGAGTCGATCGTGTCGTGCCGACCCGATACAGATAGCCGACCGGGTTGGCCATCTCCCGCAACTTTTCCCAATTGCTATAGGCCCACTCGAAGGCAACGCTCAGCGCATCGTCGGCCCGACTCGGGCCGAGGTTGCCAAGAAACGCGCGCATCAAACGCGGGCGTGCATCGAGGAGGAAGTCCTCCATTACGAGGCTGGTCACTTCGCCCATACCTGGGCCTCGGGGTTCGATATTTTCGTAGTCATCACCCATAAACACGTGACACTACGAAATCCGCTACATGATTTCGCGGATTTTATTTTGCCGGGCCGGTCGGGCCCGAGAACGCTTTAGAAGTCGCGCTTCGTCGCCGCCCGTTCTGCGTGAGCATCGCTCTTTCACGGAAATTCACGATGCATCCGTCCCAGCATTGATCTGTCAACGGTCTCGGTGAATTGAGTTTCTCGATGCTTCACGACTCTTCACGCTCAGTCACCCTGCGTCACGGAACTCATGTGACCGTCTCGTGACCGCGGGTCGCGATCATCCGATCCCGTTCTCCTTAGCCCACCCTTCCGCCTCAACGAGCGGCAGCACCACTTTTGGATGGGTCGGGTGGGCATCGCTGCAGGTGTCGCAGAGTACATCGACTGTATGACTGCGTAGCCCATCCTGCTGTACTCGGAACTCATCCGAGACTGCCTCGTCCGGAATACCCAGCCGTACGGCACTAACGAGCTGCTCTGTCTCCATAACAGCTGCCGGTGGCCACTCGATACTTGCCAGCTGGGGCGGCCAGATTGAGAACATGGCCAGCTCACTCCGGCCTGCATACTCCGTGAGGTTGAAGCCGCCGGGGAGTTCTTCGAGGGGTGGTGCCCGTTCGCCACCAGTCCTTGCTTGCACAACAAGCACCACGTGGTTCATCACGATGGTTGTTGTGAACATAACCCCCTTGTAGTTCCCGTC
>CAZMYN010000103.1:0-10940 GCA_964570495.1 uncultured Acidimicrobiales bacterium
CCGCCGATGCGACCGCCCTTCTTCAAGTTCTCGAGCGTGTCGAGCGTGGCGTAAATCCGGGTGCGGTCTCGCAAGTTCTCGGCGAGGGCAACGACCTCGTCGACCGTTTGGCCAGCGCGTGCGGCCTGTGCACAGGCGAGGACGATAGAGCCGAGCCCTCCGGTCACCGACTGTGAATTGATGACCCGCACATCGACCGATACATCGTCGGAGGATGCTGCGGTGCGCGCTGCTTGGATCGTTGCTGACAGCGCTTCGGAGAGGTTGATGCACACGACAGCCGTTGCGCCTTCATCAGCGAGCTTGTTGAACGTTGCGACGAATGCACCCGGTGACGGAGCAGAGGTTTCGGGCAAGTCTTCAGATGCTGCCAGGCGCCGATAGAAGTCGTCGGTGCTGATCTCTGTGCGATCGACGAACTCTTCGTCGCCAAACCGGATCGATAGCGGGACCATCGAGATGCCCCACTCTTCAAGCTCTGCATCGGATAGATCGCAGGCGCTATCGGTGACGATTCGTACAGTCATTGCTCAGACTCCGATGTGTTCGGTCTCGCTGTCCAAATTGGTCCCGGTGTCGTGCCCGGCCTCGGACTCATTGCGTCGGACTGTAGCCCGAGCGGACCGAGCATGCCTCAGCCACCAGATCAGCAAAACAACGACTGAAACAGCGCCGATGATGATCCCGATGCCCGAGAACGCCAGAGTTCGTACGAGCACTTCAGATGATCCAAGAAGAACCGACCTGTCCGGCGTGAAAACCTGGACTCGAATCGGTGAATCGCCTGAAGCCAGAGCCTCGATTGGTACATCGATCCGATTCGCTCCCGGCAACAGGGTGAGAGCGATGGACTGGCCGTCGGGGAAGGCCAGTTTTTCTGAATCCAGGATGAGAAGAACGTTCGCGTCGACACCCAGCTTGTTTTCGAGGGTCACCGGAATATCGGCCTGACGGCCGGTCAAGGTGATTGTCTGGCTCTCCGGAGTCGTGATCGACGACTCCTTTTGTGCATCGATCAGCTGGTAGATCCTGTCGATGTACTCGGTCCGCTCGTTGTTGCTGAGCCGATAGTCGGTGCTGACCTGAAGGAGAGATTCGAGGCGGGCGGTCGATGCTTCGTCACCGGCGACCACCTCTGACCAGCTGTCGATCGCGGCACGAGCCTGGCTGAACTCGGTACGAAACGAACGCAGGTTTGTGGGGGCTCGTTGGGGCTCAAGCGCTCGCTGAAGTGGTGGGCTCGGCGTATCGATTCCCTCTTCGGGGGTGAATGCGGTTTCGGCGAGCGCGTCGAGAGGGCTCACTCCCCGAATGACCGGGATTCGTTCCAATCCAGTGAGCAACACGTTCAAGAACGTCGGGTCGGGAATCCAATCAACCGGTGGGTTCACGACGACGGCCTGGCGGACGTCGGCATTCTGCAAGGACAACAAGGTCAGGTCTGCCAGAAGTCGGTTGGCGTTGTGTGTCGAGCCTCCGGGATTGGTGAAGTGGTTCGCCAAACCTCCGTCAGCGATGAGCGCTGGAATGGACTCGTCATCGGAGGACGGGATCAGGAATCGGGTCGTCAGTGCTTGGGGAAAGACACGCCGATCGAGTTGGTCGAGCTGGGCTGGTCGCACGATTACCGCTTCGACACCGAACGACTCGAAGCCGCCCGGGTTCGAATCGGTCAGTTCGCCAAGACCGTCTTCGTTGACCGTCCGGTCGAGCAACATCACCGACGGATCAGGCGCGACCCCGAGGATCGTGTTTGTTATGTCGGAACCAATCACGTAAAGCTCACGTAGTTCACGCTCGAGACCGACATCTATCCACGCCTGTTCTTGGACCTCGGTGAACGGGTTGGCAAGCAGTTGGGATGGCGTTGCGTTCTCGCGGAGCTTGGCAAGAATTCGCTGGCTCTGCTCGTCGGAACGGGTATCGAGACCCGCGAGCGTCTCGGGTGAGATCGACAAAGCCACGCTCGCCGAAGGGTGCTGGACCATGGCGTCGACGAGAGCTTCGATCGACGTCAGCTCTTCGTCGCTGATCTCGATGGAGCCGTCAGGGCGTGCGACGGGAAGCGCATGGGATTCGAGTGCGATTGCGACCTGAAGTGGGGCGTTGCGTTGGTCTCGAGGCAGCTCGATCAGCGAGGTGACAAACGTGTCGGCCAAGGCACCGTCGGGTTCGAACAGCGATACCTCGACGGGAAACACGGCCGAGCCGCCATCGGTTTGGAGCACGTCGATGGCGAGGCCCTCGTCGTCCAATGGGGTGTTTGGTCCGGCGACGGCGATTTGGAAAGCGAGGACCTCGTTGCTCGTGCTTTGAATCTCGCCGAGCACCACTGGTTCTAACTCGAGTAGCACCTCGGGAGAGGTGGGCAGATCTTGGCGGAGGAAATCGTCGCGTTCTGTCCACGGTTCAAGCAAGCAGTTGGGATGGCGTTGCGTTCTCGCGGAGCTTGGCAAGAATTCGCTGGCTCTGCTCGTCGGAACGGGTATCGAGACCCGCGAGCGTCTCGGGTGAGATCGACAAAGCCACGCTCGCCGAAGGGTGCTGGACCATGGCGTCGACGAGAGCTTCGATCGACGTCAGCTCTTCGTCGCTGATCTCGATGGAGCCGTCAGGGCGTGCGACGGGAAGCGCATGGGATTCGAGTGCGATTGCGACCTGAAGTGGGGCGTTGCGTTGGTCTCGAGGCAGCTCGATCAGCGAGGTGACAAACGTGTCGGCCAAGGCACCGTCGGGTTCGAACAGCGATACCTCGACGGGAAACACGGCCGAGCCGCCATCGGTTTGGAGCACGTCGATGGCGAGGCCCTCGTCGTCCAATGGGGTGTTTGGTCCGGCGACGGCGATTTGGAAAGCGAGGACCTCGTTGCTCGTGCTTTGAATCTCGCCGAGCACCACTGGTTCTAACTCGAGTAGCACCTCGGGAGAGGTGGGCAGATCTTGGCGGAGGAAATCGTCGCGTTCTGTCCACGGTTCAAGCACGCGCACCTCGACCGACGACTCGGGGTCAGAACCAGCGACACGAACCTGAATGTCGAAGATTCCGCCGTCGTCCACCCACGCAGATTGCGCTACCAACTCGAGTGAGCCGGCCGCTTGACCGTTCGCGGGCGCGGTGGTGCTGAAAACAAGCGCGACGACCGCAAAGGCGGCGAGACCGAGTGCTCGGTGAATGACCGTCATTGGTTCGAGCTTCGTTCAAGCACGACGAGCTGTTCGTCGGAGAGATCGAATCCGAGCGACTCGTAGAGAACCCTGGCACGGACATTGCTGACCTGGGTATTGACCAGCAAGGACAGAGCCCCTTCGCGAGCTCCCCAATCGAGTGCATCGGCGACAAGGTCAATGCCGATGCCGCGGCCACGAGCGTCGGGGTCGACGGCAAGGCGTTGTAAGAAGCTCGCCCGACTCGAACGGCCGGTGATGGCGTAACCAACGACCTGACGATCGATCGTGGCGACCTGGTAGCGGTGAATCGGGGTGGCCTTGCGTGCAGCGGTCAACGAATCTCGATCGAGAGTCCAAAAGTCGTCGAAGGAGCGCCGATCGATCTCGAGAACCGACGCCAGATCGGAGCGTCGCGCATTCCGGAGCCGGTGACCGCCGCGCACGCGCGCGGGACGGTCGGTCAGGTCGTGTGTCAGCAGATGCAAGGCTTCACGGTCCACGAATCCTGCTTCGCGAAACGGCGCTTGTTCGAGCGAGCCGAGTGCGGTCGTCACGATCACGCCCTGGACGTCATTGAGTTGCTTGAGAAGGCGTTCAACCTCGTCACGACTGAGTTGCCGGTAGGGAGCGATTTGAGCCCCAATACCTTGGGGGTCGCTCGGTTGGGGGTCCGTACGGACCACCCGTACACCGCGAACCGGGCGCGGCAAGCGCTCGAGCAACATAGAAGAAACTGTAACTTGTCCGGGCTTGTGCCCGACAACCACCCCCCGAAGACGGGCGGCATCGTCAATGGCGGCGGTAATGTCGTCAGCTATGCAAAAACTCCTAGATGAGGTCGTTCGTGAGGCCGCACCCCTAGCTGAAGCGTTCTCTTCAGCGGGTCGGGCGCTCTACCTCGTTGGCGGGATCGTCCGTGACGTTCACCTCGATGCACCGCTTGATCAGCTCGATTTTGATCTGACCACCGAGGCGCGCCCCGACGAGATCAAACGGCTCGTCGAACCTCTTGCGCAAGCCTTGTGGACCCAAGGCGAGAAGTTCGGGACGATCGGCTGTCAGATCAACGGACGGCCCTACGAGATCACGACCTTTCGCGCCGAGAGTTACACGAGCGATTCGCGCAAGCCCGACGTGCAGTTCGGCGACAGTCTCGAAGTCGATCTGTCCCGCCGCGATTTCACGGTGAACGCCATGGCCATCGATCTTGTGTCCGGAGAGTTCATCGACCCCTTCGGGGGGCTTGGGTCACTGGACGAGCGTGTGCTGCGAACACCGATCGAACCGGAAGTCTCCTTCTCCGACGATCCGCTTCGAATTTTGCGTGCCGCGCGGTTTATTGCTCGCTACGACCTCGCTGTCGATCCACAAGTGACCGAGGCTGCCATGTCGCTGATCAGCCGCATGGAGATTGTTTCGGTCGAACGAATTCGTGAAGAGCTGGACAAACTCCTCGCTGCGCCGAAGCCATCGTTAGGGCTTGGGTTCTTGGCCGACGTCGGAGCGTGGGAATTCGTGTCGAGCGCTATAGCAACCAATGAGCTTGCAACTATCGGTGAAGAGCTCGACCGATCACCGGTCGATGTCGAGTTGCGTCGCGCGATCGTGTTTAGCCACTGCTCTGCGGCGGACCGGGCGTCCCAGCTCGATCACCTGAAGTACTCCAACGTCGAGTCGCGCGAGCTTCGATTGGTTCTTGCCGGGTTCGATGTGGTCTCTCACGGAACCGAGGAGTTGGCGCCGAGCGCGGTCAGGCGCCTGGTCGATCGCGTTGGCTACGACGCGGTGCCGGTCGTGCGGTCACTCGTTGAGGTGTTGGAAGTCTCGGATCGTGGATTTGGCCAGACATTCGACGAGCTTGATGCCACCGAAGACCTCAGTGACCTCTCACCTGGGCTGACCGGTGAGGACGTGATGGACTTGTTGGGTCTGGCTCCTGGCCCCGAAGTCGGCGCTGCTATCGGGGTACTCCAAGAGCGGCGCTTTGAGGAAGGCCCGATCGAGCGGTCAAACGAGGTTGCCTACTTGCTGGAGAAGTACAAGCCCCGCTAGTTGCCAATCTTTCGTGCTCGAAAGATGACCGAAGCGGGGTGCGCTCCATTGCCCGCTGGCTCAAGCACCGTGTCGACCCGATAGTTGGCTCGGTTCAGTTGCGTGAAGGCATGGCCAATCCCGTGGCGGTACGTGAGATGGGCGCCTATGCCGAGCGGCTGGGCGTCGTCGTAGTCGCTCGAGATTGTTTTCGGGTCCTCGGTCGTGACCATGAGCGCAGCGGGGTGCGGTAGCGACAAGACGATTGGTCGATCGGTCTTTAGAAGTCGGTGGGTTTGGCGAAACACTCGGCCAATGTCGGACACCGCAGCGAGCGAATGGACGGCAACTACGGCATCGAAAATGTCGGCGTGCAAAAACGCGAGGTCGGCAAGGTCGCCGTGATGGACTTCGACATGAACGTCGTTGTTCTCGGCTGCTTGCCGGGTCAGGTGGACCTGGCTCTCGTCGGCGTCGATCGCAACGACCCGTGCGCCTTGTTGGGCCAGCGCAACGGAGCTGTGTCCAGCGCCGCAGCCAAGGTCGAGAACCCGCATTCCAGAAAGGTCGCCGAGGAGTTTGCGGTCGAGGCCTTCGACATCGCCGGGGCCAAGCTCGACAGATGAGGTTGGGCGTCGTTGGCCGTAATCGCCGGCGGTGGTGTAGCGGGTCCAGGTTGCCATGTAGCTGACTGTACTTGCCGGTACCGTGGCCGTATGAAGCAGGGTCTGGTGCAGGCTGGCGCCAACAGCGCCGGAGGGTCGATCAACTACCGGTTAGCTCGCGAGCGCACGATCCTTGCGTACAAGTCTGGCGAGGCAACGCGGTCCGAGGTCTGCGACGCGCAAAGCGAACTGATGCGCAACGCCCGGGAGTGTGGCGAGCCAACGGGTCGGCCGTGCCCGATCTGTGCCGACGGCGAAGTTGTCGAAGTCGTCTACGTGTTTGGGCCCCGTCTCCCGGCTGCGGGGCGCTGCATCGTGACCGACGGTGACATGGCGCGAATCCGTCGCCGCAAGGGCAACTTCACTGCCTACGACGTCGAGGTCTGTCCGCGTTGCAAGTGGAACCATCTGCTTCGAACCCACCCGGTCGAATGAACAACCCCGACTACTTCGGCCCTTCGCTGCCGTAGAGACCGAAGGCTTCGGCTTGGTCATCGGCGAGGTGGTAACTCTCTTCGGCGTTGGGAAATGCACCGGAGCGGACGTCGTCGGCATAGCTCGCCAATGCGTCGATCGTTGCGTTCTTCAGATCGGCGTAGCGCCGAACGAACTTGGGGGTGAATCGATCTTCGATGCCCAGAACGTCGTGGTAGACGAGCACCTGGCCGTCGCAATGAGGTCCTGCACCGATTCCGATCGTCGGGATGTCGATTGCGGCGGTAATCGCCTCAGCGACGCGAACGGGAATACCTTCGAGCACGATTGCGAAGCAACCAGCGTGTTGGAGGGCTTTCGCGTCTTCGACGAGTTCGAGCGCCGCCTCGGCCTGACGGCCCTGGACCTTGAAACCACCCATGGCATGGACCGACTGAGGAGTGAGCCCGATATGGCCCATCACCGGGATCTCGGCATCGACGAGAGCATCGATCATCGGAAGCCGCTTGCGTCCGCCCTCGAGCTTGACGCATTGGGCACCAGCGCGGATTAGCTCGGCTGAGTTGCGGACTGTTTCTTCGACGGACACGTGGTAGCTCATCCATGGCAAATCGCCCACGATGAGGCAATCGGGATTGGCTCGCGCCACAGCGCGTGTGTGATGTGCAATGTCGTCGACGGTTACCTGGAGGGTGTCGTCGTAACCAAGAACGACCATTGCGACCGAGTCGCCAACGAGGATCATGTCGATCCCGGCATCGCTTGCGGCTCGTGCGCCGGGCGCGTCATACGCGGTGATCATGACGAGCGCGTCGTCGCCTGCGGAGCGTTTTCTCGCAGAAATCTGGGGAACGGTGATCTTGCCCATTCGTATCTCCTTGCCGTCCAGTGCCTTGCGTTTGGAAACACGGTGGCTACCGGCGGTACTGCACAGTCTAGGGAAATCCTGCGCCTTCCCTCAAGGCTGAGGTTCAGATCAGTTCAAACGAGCCCACAGAGCATCGATCTCGGGATCGTCCGGATCGTTGGCTTCTCGGAGTCTTGCTGCGATATCAAAGCGCGCGCGACCCGTCGCGACTTCGATGAGCATGCCGCGGTCCGCTGGGCTACCGGGCATGATCGAGCGCACTTCGAGAAGACGGTCCAGCTTTGCTGAATCGTCGTCGATCCAGGTCCGCATGAGGTTGTTCGACACCCGGTTGACCGCTCCGACGACGTTCAGGGTCTGCATTGCTGAAGACCGGATAGTCCCACCGGGTCCGTAGATGGCCTCGAAGCGCTTCTCCACCCATCGGGTGTCGACCTCGACACCGCCGAATGCGTCGATGAAGTGATCAGATTTGTCGGTGCCGACAATGACATGACCGGGCATGCCGATCATCGTGAGCGGGACGCCAACTCGCGCCCCAACTTCGATGACTACTGCGGACAGCGTGACCGGCATGCCCAACCGTCGGTCGAGCACACGGTCGAGAAGCGAGTTTTCTTCGCTGTGATAGTCCTCGACGTCGCCGCGAAATCCATCTGCACCAAACAATGCGTTCACGATGCCGGTGGTTGTTGGTTCAGCCACGGTGTCGGCAAGCTCGTCGAGTGCGAAGCGGCCGTGTTCGACAAGGCCTGCCCGTTCGGTCAGAACTTCGCTGAGCGCAAAGAGGGCGTCGCCGATCGATGTGTTGGTCTCGCCGAGCAAGGCCGCAAGCGATTCGGGATCACGCGGCGTGGACATGGGAGGCTCCTTCCATGCGATGATCGTTGCACAGGACAACCGTCGAGGAGCGGTGTGGCATGGGCTTTTTCTCTCGGAACAAAAAGACAGGGATCTCTTCAAAGGGGAAGATGCCCCCAGCGCCGGCGGCGCCGATTCCCGAATTGGACCCGGTTCTCGGTGATGAGGAGTTACGCGAGGTCCTGGCTGCGTTTCGGGCCGGTGAGTGGCAGCGCGTCGAGGCGTTTCTCGATCAGCGCCAAGACCCTTTTGTCGAGCGACTTCTCCTCAACGAGAGCGACATCGAATTCACGACGCCATGGGTAGAGCACGCGCCTTCTGCTCGAAGTCTGTCTTTCCACGGTTTCGCACAGGTCGCTGAGGGGTGGAAGGCCCGCGGAACTGGCACTGCGTCGACGGTGTCGTCTTCGGGATGGAAGGGTCTGAAACAGTGGGTGGGTGACGCCGAGGAGACCTTGGTTCAGGCGAGCGAACTCGATCCCGACGATGCATGGCCCTGGGCCGTGCTCATTACGACGGCGATGGGTTTGAACAAGAGCATCGCGGTAAAGCAGCAACGCTTCGACGAGGCGCATCGTCGGTCTCCTTTTCATCCGTACGCGGTTGGGGCAATGACCCAAGCAACCGCGCCGAAGTGGGGAGGCAAAACCGAGCCGTATCTCGAGTTCGGGAACTGGATTGGAGAGCACGCTCCGGTTGACGCACCGGTCAGGGCGGACCTCATTCGGGTCTATTACGAGCTAGCCGAAGCGAACTACTACGAGATCAAGGACACCGATGCCAGCAGCGGGAAACGCCACGTCGATCTACGAAACCACATGGCCTCGCTTGGCGAAGAAAAGATGTGGCGTATCGGAGATGATTTCGTGGCCAGCCTCGGTGACGACGGGATTGCCCCGGCAGCGCTGGTTGGACCCTTCAATTGGTTGTTGTTTGCCACGCGGCCAACAAATCGCGAGCAGGCGCTCGCCACAACGAGATTCGTGAAGGCGGCCGACAATCGTCCAACCGAGGTTCCCTGGCTCAACATCAACAGCAAGCCCGCTAAGCGCTTTCAAAACGCCATAGATCAAAGCATGCGCGAGGCGCGCCAGCTGATGTGACCTAGTCAGCCGAACGTGCCGTCGGCGTTGACCTCGGTGAACGGGTTGTAGGCAATCTCCCATTGCTCTGCGCTCGGGCCCGCGATGTAGCCGGAATAGCCGCCCCAAAAGACCTTCTCGGGAGCCTTGAGAACGGTGACCCCGTGTTTGGCGAAATGGCTGAACAGTTCGTCGACCTCGGCTTCGGTGTTCACGTTGTACGCGAGTGTGAAGCCAGCTGGCCCTCCCGTGTGGCCATCGTGCTCCTGCGCGAAACGCGCCAGCGGGTAGAGGGCGAATTTGAAGCCGTTCAGCGAGTAGAAGGCAATGTTTGCTGCCTCTTCTTCGGAGGCGTCATCGGGGGTCCAGCCGAACACTTCGTTGTAGAAGCGCCGTGATTCGTCGAGGTCGTTGACGGCAATGGTGAGTATGGAGAGTCGCTGTTCAGGGCGTGGCATTGTCAAAAACTAGACGGGGGTGTGCGCGCACCGGCCAACCACCCTGATGTGGGGCGTTTGGCACTGTTTTTGACCAAATTCGAATTCCATCCCACACTGGTGCCTTGTGAGTGCGGCGCTGACAACCATTCTCTGGCTGGCGTGCATCTTCGCGATTGTCCCCACGTTGGCAATGGCGATGGGCATCAAGTTCCAAGAGGACCGTGAGGCAAAGGGCGCGCTCGCGGGGTTCCACATTGTCGAGGGAGCGTCCTACCTACGCAGGTATCGATTCTTGTGGGCGTCGATGCCCATGTCGTTCCTTCTTCTTGGGCTTGTGGCCTTGCCGACGTTCGTTTGCGGTCCCGATGGGAACTGTGAGTCCGCCGGGAGTCAGGCAAACATGTTCATCCTCAGCCTGGCACTCGGGCTCGTTGCATGGTCGCTGACGATCTCGCTGCTCTACAACCGTTACTTCCACTCTCAGGCCGATCACCCGTTCCGTGCACTCATCGGAACCGAACGACTTATGTGGGTCGTCGTTCGGCTGCTCTCCATCGCGACGATCGTGCTTGCCGTAGTAGCCGCGATCGGCCTTCTCTAGAAGTGTTCGAGTAGCTCGCGAAACAACGCGAGCTGAAGTAGCCGAGGGTGAGCGCTGATCTCGGCGTGCTCGTGGCTCCAGGTCTGCGCGTGGGGGATGAAGACCGCGTTCAAACCAACTTCGAGCGCGGGCGCGATGTCGGATCGTGGTGAGTTGCCCACCATCCATGTACTGGTGGGGTCGAGCGAATGATCGTCGATCAGGGTCGCGTATTCATCGGGCGATTTGGTGGGCAAAATTTCAACCGCCTCGAACAAGCGCGCCAATCCTGAACGCTCGACCTTGAGAGACTGTTCGACCGGATCGCCTTTGGTCACGAGAAGTAGCTGTTGGCGTTGGGCGAGTTGCTCGAGTGTTTCGGGTACATCATCGAGTAGATCCAGAGTGTCCCAGCG
Organism: uncultured Acidimicrobiales bacterium; assembly: GCA_964570495.1. GTDB lineage: Bacteria > Actinomycetota > Acidimicrobiia > Acidimicrobiales > SHLQ01 > SHLQ01. Next base: position 10,547 of record CAZMYN010000103.1, read on the forward strand.
CAACGGGGCCACCAGTTCATTGATTCGTTGGACGTCTTCGGTGCTCGGTGTTCGTCCACCGAAGCGTTCGACGCCAGCAAGCAAGCTTTTCTCGAAGGTCTCGCGACCGTAGCCATGAATCGAGATCATCTCGATTTGGTGCGCGTCGAGTTTGGATTGCATCTCGGCGAGCGTGCTACCGGGCAACAACCAGTCGAGGTAGGCCTGGTTCACCGCGTTGAATACGACAATGTTCTCCCACAACGTGTCATCAGCATCGATAAGTAGCGTCATGTCGCTGGAGCGTCGTCGACCGATGCGCGCGCAGCCAGCACCGTAATGGCAATGACGATTCCGTAGATCAAGAACCCGACGCCAAACGGAGTGACGGTGTCGTCGATCGCGCGATCGACGA
>CAZMYN010000104.1:0-10850 GCA_964570495.1 uncultured Acidimicrobiales bacterium
CGCTAGCGACCTGTGCGAAATTTGAAGGTTGGTGAGCCAGATTGGCCCATCAGGCTTCAAATTTCGGAAGTTGTGAGTTCTGTGCGCGAGGTGGGACTTGAACCCACACGCCCTTTCGGACACAGCCACCTGAAGGCTGCGCGTCTGCCAATTCCGCCACTCGCGCGAGTGTGGAGAAGCCGAGGTTAGCGTCAAAGTTTTTGATTGGGGCGCGCTCCCGGTTGGCCGGGGTTGGCGTCGATCGCGCACTACCTTCGTGGTATGGGCCTACGCGATCTTGAGCGAGCCATCGAACGTGGCGTCGACGGAGTGCTCGGTCGCGTCTTCAGTTCCGATGTCAGCCAGCTCGAAATCGAAAAGCGTGTCGAGCGTGAACTCGACGCCGGAACCCGCCGTGGAGCACCCGGAAACCGGGTCATGCCGAACGAAATCGAAGTGCGAATCCACCCCGAAGATGCAGCAAACCTCGACACCAATACCGGCGAGATCGAACACTCGCTACTGGTGATGGCTCGTGAGCATGCCCGCGAGACATCGTGTGCGTTCGAAGGGCCACTCGTCGTGACCGTGTCGGCAACCCCCGAAGCCCAACGCGGCACGATCGAAGTCTTCGCCACGGCCGAACACGCCATTGCGGGCATACCGCCCGGCACGCTGATCTACCCCGACGGCTATCGCTATGACCTTGTGCCCAGCGGCCCCGACGGAATCGTCCTTGGGCGCGACATGAATTCGGATCTCGTCATCGACGACGAGAAGGCATCGCGATCCCACGCCCAGCTCCGCCCCAGCCCCCAAGGCTGGATCGTCGAAGACCTCGGGTCGACCAACGGCACTCGAGTAAATGGTTTCCGCACCGCCGCACAACTTCTGATCGACGGCGATCTCGTCATGATTGGACGAACGCAATTCACCTTCGATGCGTCATGATGGACAACCGTGTCTGACACCGTCTTAACCCTGCTCAAGTTCGGGCTACTGGGCGCGCTCTACGTGTTCTTTGCTTGGGTGCTGTGGTCGGCGTTCAGCCAGCTGCGCGCAACACCAGCCGCCGCAGCGGCTGTTGGCCAGCGGACCGTTCGAGCTCCCGCAGCAAGCAACGGCGGGTCACACGGGCAGATGACCATTCTCGAGCCGCCCGATCTCGCCGGTGCGGTCATGTCGATTGGCGACGAGTTGACCATCGGTCGCGCCGCCACGTGCACGCTCACGTTGGACGACACCTACGTGTCCCAACAACATGCCAGCATCGTGTGGCGGGATCGTCAGTACGTCGTCACCGATACCGGTTCGACCAACGGCACGTTCGTCAATCGAGAGCGCCTCGGCGAACCCGTTGTCCTCCGGACAGGCGACCAGGTGCAAATTGGCGGTACGGTTTTGGAGTTCTCATGATTGACTTGTTGCCGATGGAAGTAACGCCACGATGAGCAAGACCGGACTGCGATGGGGCCTTGTCACCGATGTGGGCGTGGTTCGCCGCGCCAACCAAGACTCCGCCATGGCCAACGGCTCGCTGTTTATGGTGGCCGACGGTATGGGCGGCCATCGAGGTGGCGAAGTTGCATCGGGGTTGGTCGCCGATCACTTCAACGAGACCGAGGGGGTCACCTCGGTCGATGAGCTCCGCGACGCGGTGGTCACCGCGAACACGATGATCCGCTCGGCTGGATCGAGTAATCCCGACCTCGGTGGCATGGGCACGACCGTGGTCGCTATTGCCGTGCTGCCAACAACGCCCGACGACGAGTCGCTTCGCTTCGCCGTTGCCAACGTCGGCGACAGCAGGCTCTACCTGCACGACAAGGACGGGCTTTCCCAACTCACCGAAGATCACAGCCTCGTCGCCGAACTCGCCAAGGCTGGCCAGATCACTGCTGAGGAAGCGTTGAACCACCCGCAGCGCAACGTCGTTACTCGGGCGCTAGGTCCTGAGGCCGACGTCCAGGTCGACACCTGGGAGTTGCCGGTCAATCTCGGTCAGCGTTACCTGCTGTGCTCCGATGGATTGATCAACGAGGTCGATGACGACTCGATTAGCGACACGTTGGCGGAGAATGAAAAGCCCGCAGACGCGGCGCGCCAGCTCGTCGACATGGCGAACTCCGCGGGCGGTCGAGACAACATCACGGTGCTGGTTCTCGACGTCATCCCCGCGGAGGAAATGAAGAACGCTGGAGAAGCCGAGGACTAGGCCTCGGACGCGCAACCATGCGGTCACGTCGAAATCACGAACTCGTCCTCCTTACGTTCGCGGCAGCGATCACGAGCGGCGCGTATGCGCTGGCCACGCTCGGGCGCACCGCCTCAATTCCCGCCGACCTACTCCCGTTCCTCGGTGTCGTCTTTGGGCTGTTGCTGTTTGCTCATTTGGTGATCCGCCGGGTTGCGCCCGACGCTGACCCGACGATCCTGCCGGTCGTGGCGTTGCTAAATGGCCTTGGCTACGTCTTTATTGCGCGGCTCGCGAACGACATCGACGACGCTGCGGCGCTCCCGGGCCAACAAGCCACCTGGACCGCCGTTGGCATCGCAGCGTTCACCGCAACGCTGCTTCTCGTTCCACGAATCAAGGTGCTCGACAAGTACCGCTACCTCGCTGCAATCACCGGGCTCGGGCTGCTCGTGATGCCGCTGTTGCCAGGCATTGGTCGCGAGTTCAACGGCGCTCGAATTTGGGTGAGCATCGGGCCCATCAACTTCCAACCGGGCGAGTTCGCGAAGATCGCGCTGGCGGTATTCGTTGCGAGCTACCTCGCCGAGAAGCGCGAAGTCCTCGAACAGTCCCGCCTCAAGTTCGGCCCGTTGCGCTTGCCCGAACCCAAACACCTCGCACCGGTACTAGCGGCATGGGGGGCGTCGCTGCTCGTCATGATCTGGGAGAAGGACCTCGGGTCGTCACTGCTCATCTTTCTCGTGGTGGTCGTGATGTTGTGGGTGGCAACCGGTCGGCTCAGTTACCTCGCGACCGGGATGGCGTTGTTCGTTGCCGGTAGCTGGGTCACGTCGCGTCAGTTCGCCCACGTCCAGGATCGGCTCGACATTTGGCTCGACCCGTTCGCCGATCCTGATGGACGTGGCTTTCAGCCAATCGAAGCCAGCTTCGCGTTGGCGAACGGCGGCCTCACCGGAACCGGCCCCGGTCGTGGCGAACCATTTCGCATACCCGAGGTCGAGACCGACTTCATCTACGCGGCGATTGGAGAAGAGCTCGGTCTGGTCGGCTCGGTCGGCATCCTGATCGCATTCGTCGTCATGTTGACGACGGGGCTGCGGATTGCCATCGGAACTCGCGACGACTTCGGCAAACTTCTCGCAACAGCGTTGTCGGCGTTGATCGGCATCCAAGCGTTCATCATCATCGGTGGTGTCATCCGGATCGTTCCGCTCACCGGCATCACCTTGCCGTTCGTGAGCTATGGCGGCTCATCGCTCGTTGCCAACTATGTGCTTGTGGCGCTGCTCATTCGCATTAGCCAAGACGGCGCGCGGCGTCCCGATCTACGTGGCAGCTCGACCGATGGTTCCGACGACGACGAGTCGTCCGATGGCTCACGCACCGCAATCGCGGAGCCGGCATGAATCGACAGATCATTCGACTCGGCGTCGGCCTGATGGTCGCGTACCTCGTGTTGTTCGTGCAGCTCAACAACATTCAGGTATTCGGCGCCGAAGAGCTCGCAACGCACCCCGAAAACAGTCGTCCTCTGGTGGCCGATTTCGGTGCGCCTCGCGGTGAGATTCGCGCGAGTGATGGCACGGTCATTGCGCGCAGCGTCGAGCTTGAGGAGGGGGCGTTCGCACGACAACGCGAGTATCCGCTCGGCGAGTTGTTCGCCGAAGCCACCGGGTTCTTCAGCTTCAACTCTGGTTCCGACGGGCTCGAGCGCACGTGGGATGACGAACTTCGTGGCGACGACAACGAGCTTTCCGATGGCGTACGCGAACTGTTCGGCGGCGAAACAGCCACCGCTGATATCGAGACAACGCTGTCGATCCCCATGCAAGAAGCAGCGCGCACTGCGCTCGGCGAACGCAGAGGGTCGGTGGTGGCCCTCGATGCGCAGACCGGGGCGGTTCTCACGATGTGGTCGTGGCCAACGTACGACCCGAATCCGCTCAGCTCGGTCGATACCGCCGAGGCCCAAGCTGCCCGACAAGAGCTACTCGCCAACCCCGACAACCCGCTGCTTCCCCGAACGACCCGCGACGTTTTCTTCCCGGGTTCGACGTTCAAGATTGTCACGGCTGCAGCCGCTCTCGACGCAGGCGTGGTCGAGCTCGACACGCCAATCTTTGCTCCGGTCATCGAGTATCTGCCGCCGCTAACGACGGATCCATTGCAGAACTACGCAGCTGGCACGTGTGGGGGAGCGCTGCGAGATCTGCTTCGACAATCGTGCAATGCCGGTACCGCTCAGCTCGCTGTCGAGCTGCTCGGGCCCGATGCGCTTGTCGACACGGCGAACAACTTTGGCTTTGGAGACGTTCCACCAATCGGGCTTCCCGACGTCGTGGCGTCGAACTTCCCCCAGGACTACGGGGCCGACCTCGGCGTAGATGTTGAACTAGCCCCCGACCTTGCGGCCCAACTGGACGATCCCGCCGAAGTCGAGCTCACCGACGACGCGCCATCGCTCGCGCAGGCGGCGATTGGCCAGTTCGATGTTGCGGCGTCGCCGTTGCAGATGGCCCTCGTGGCAGCAGCGGTCGCCAACGATGGCGAGGTTCCCCGCCCGCATGTGGTGAATCGGGTAATAGATTCGGTAGGAGCGACAATCCATCGCCCTGATCCCGACGTGTGGCGAACAGCGATGACCCGAGAAACGTCGGCGGATCTCCGAGATGCAATGGTTGGCGTGGTCACAGATGGCACGGCTCGGGCGCTGCAGTCTGAAGATCTCGTCGTTGGCGCAAAGACGGGCACGGCGCAGCTCGGCGCCGACAATGCGTCGACGCATGCGTGGGTAATTGCCTTTGCGGGCGACGACATCGACCGTCCGGCGATTGCGATTGCGGTGATTGTTGAGGCCGACGCGGAAGCTGGCGAGCAGACCGGCGGGCGGATTGCCGCACCGATTGCCAATGACCTGATTGGCGCGTGGCAACGTTCTCGGTAGAGAATGTAGGTTCCCATATTGAGTGTGGACACTCAAAGTGATCTCCTGAACATTTTGCGTGACTTTGATCCACGTTCTGAACCCTGAGTGGTTAACATTTACCGGTTATGACAAACGCCCCCTATGAAGTCCTAACAAGCCGTTACGAGCTGCATCGTCAACTCGCCAACGGCGGCACGGCCGATGTCTTCCTCGCCCGTGACCAACTGCTCAACCGCCCCGTAGCGGTCAAGGTGTTGAGCGAAGAATTGTCGAGCGATGATGCCTTTGTCGAGCGTCTTCGCCAAGAGGCACAGGTTGTTGCCAGCTTGAACCACCAGAACATTGTTGGTGTGTTCGACCAAGGCGAACATGAGGGCGCTCCATTCATCGTGATGGAGTACGTCGACGGGCGCAGCCTCGATTCGATCCTGCGCAATGAAGGAAAGCTCGACCCCGACCGGGCAGCGATGATCGCCGTCGATGTGGCCGCCGCCCTCGACGCAGCGCATCGCCAGGGCATGGTCCACATGGACGTCAAGCCCGGCAACGTGCTCATCACCGAGGACGGGCAGGTCAAGCTTGCCGACTTCGGTATCGCGAAAGCCCTCAAGGATGGCTCCGAGACCGACTACACCGTCGAAGACGGCACGGTCATGGGCACCGCCACCTACCTCTCACCCGAGCAGGCCCAAGGGCGCAAAGTCGGACCGCGCAGCGACGTCTACTCACTTGCGGTCGTGCTCTACGAAATGATTGCTGGGCAGCCACCGTTCACGGGCGAATCAGCGGTCGAGATTGCTCGCAAGCACGTCGAGCAAGTACCGCAGTCACCTCGAGTCTTCGGCGTTGAGGTTGCCCAGTCGCTCGAAGCAATCACCTTCAAGGGCCTCGCGAAAGACCCTGATCATCGCTACCCATCGGTACGTGATTTTGCTGCCGATCTCAAGCGCTACCTCGGCGGTGCGCACAGCACGGCGAAGAAGCAGGCGGCAGCGCCGGTCATTGCGCCACGGCCTGTCACCGGACGTTCAACTCCTCCCGAAATCGACGAGACCGCAGTTATCCCAGCGACGCCGAGCCGACCTCAGGCGCCCGTTGCCACTCCGCAGGCCGCACCATTCCTTCCGGTAGGTCAACAACCTCAACAACCTCAACGACCTCAACATCAAGCGGCCGCCGCGGCCGGTGTCGCCACTGCTGCTGCGGGCGGAGCCTTGCTTGCAACAGCGGGCAATGGCAGCGAGCAGCAAGTAGCCGAGGACGTCCAACCAATCGTTGTACGAAGCGACGACACCTGGAAGCGCAACATCTTGTTCTTCCTCGCGTTGTGCATCCTTATGGTGCTACTCGCCTTCCTCGCGCAGGCTCTGCTCGATGTCTTGGGTCAAGATCCCGCCGAGGACGTCGTTACCCAGCCCGCAACAGCGGCAGAAACGATCGAACTCCAGGACTTCTCGAACTTCGAACGAGACCAGGCAATGGATCTGATCGATCGTGCGGGACTGATTCCCGAGATCCAGTTCGAACCAAACAACGACGTCGGCGAAGGCCGCGTGTTTAGGCAGAACCCGGTCGCAGGCGCCCTTGTCGAGCCTGGTTCGGTCGTCGAGATCACGGTGAGCGAAGCCGAAGGCAGCGTCGAGATTCCACCATTGATCGAGCTCACCCGCGAAGAGGCTGAACAACGCCTCACTCGCCTGGGCTTTAACCCAAGCGTGCAAGAGGTCGACAGCAACGTGGCGAGCCCTGGGGTTGTGATCTCCCAAGATCCGCTTCCCGGCACCGACGCGGAGCCCGGCTCGGTCGTCTTCATCGAAGTCTCGCTCGGCCCAGCTGAGCGCCTTGTTCCCGATCTTGCGGGCAGGGACTTTAACGAAGCGCTCGACGACCTGTTCGAGCTCGACTTTCGAACTTCACGAGTCGACGAAGCCGACCCCGAGGTCGAAGAGGGCGTCGTCCTTCGAACAGAACCTGAAGCCGGATCGCTGCTGCGCGGCCGCGAGATCGTGACGATCTTCGTGTCGAGTGGCGTGGCCAAGATCAACGTTCCCTCCGTCGAGGGCTTGGGCGTCGATTCTGCCCGTCAAGCACTGATCGCCAGCGGGTTCGAGGTGTTGATCGAATTCATCGAGGTCGAAGATGAGGCCGATGTCAACAGGGTGCTGGCTTCAGGCCAGTCGCCGCCTGCCAATACCGAACTACGTGAAGGCGACCCGGTCACCATCACCGTTGGTCTGGCACCTGTTGAGGGCGAGGACGGCGAGGGCGACGGAACAACAACTCCGACCACCACCGCACCCGATGGCGATGGCGGCGATCAAGCCACGACAACGACTACGACGACGGTCGCGCCAACCACGACCACCGCTGCGGAGCCTGACACCACCGACGAATAGTCGTTCAGGTTGTTAGCCGCAGCGGGCGAGGAAGTTCGCCAGCAGATCGTGACCCGCTTCGGTCAGGATCGACTCGGGGTGAAACTGCACGCCTTCGAGATCGTGTTCGCGGTGGCGTAGACCCATCACCAACCCATCGCTTGTCTCCGCGGTGATTTCGAGCTCGTCGGAGATGGTGTCGCGTTCGACGATGAGCGAGTGATATCTGGTTGCCTCAAGTGGGCTTGCGACACCGGCAAAGACGCCCGAATTCGAGTGGGTGATCATCGAGGTCTTGCCGTGCATGACATCGGGGGCGCGGCTGACCGTGCCGCCGTAGACCTCTCCGAGACACTGATGACCAAGACACACACCGAGCACCGGCCGTTTGCCCGCTGACGTCCGGATGACCTCTTTTGAGATGCCTGCGTCGTCAGGGGTGCCTGGGCCGGGACTAATGAGAATTCCGTCGGGATCGAGCTCCTCGATGCCCGCGAGGTCGATCTCATCGTTGCGTTTCACGATTGGATTCGCGCCAAGCTGGCCCAGGTATTGCACGAGGTTGTAGACGAACGAGTCGTAGTTGTCGATCACCAAGATGTCGGTCATACGACAATCACGCTACCGGCCTTCCCTCTTCGGGCGTTCCGTGCCGTACAATGGCGGCCATGTCTAGTCCGAAGAAGCGCCGAGTCCAGGGTGGCCGGGTCACTCCAAAGGGAACGCAACCACACAATGCGAAACCCTCGGTGGAGACCGTGCGAGACACCGCCGCCGACAATCCAAGTCCGCCGTGGCTTACGTGGGTCCTCTTTGGGCTCCTGGCGATCGGCATGATCATCATCTTCTTGAACTACACCAAGCTCTTGGGTGGCGAGACGAGCAACGCTTTCACCCTGCTTGGCCTTGGGTTTATTCTCGGTGGCATCATCGCTGCTACCCGCCTCCGGTAGCCGATAATCACATCCGTGTAATTTACACAGAGTTGCCCACAATCTGTGGATAACTAGGCGGGGTCCGGCGTTCCAAGGCCGGTCATCCACAGCATCCACAGAGTTTCCCACAACCCCGAAATGAACAGTGGATGGCGATCTAGCCAACCACTCATCGGTGACAATCAGCGGTTTGTCGTGATGATCACGCTGAAGATGTGGTGGATGTGGTCAACGTTGTTTGTGGTGTTCCACAATGCGGACCACACGCCCGCGTCATCGCTGAGGGTAGCCGTTCGCTGTGGATAACTTGGGTGAGCTACTCGACGGGAGCGACGAATTCCATCTCCTGCATGCAATGGCGAGGCGGATCTGGCTCTTCGTTGGTCGACATCGTCATGCGCACCTCGGTGCCGCACATCTGGCACTGATACTGGATTTTCACCTTGCGCAGCTCGCCAGCGGGTGGCGGCTCGGGGATCGGCGCGGCCAAGCCCCGCAACATCGCAAGCCCTATCCGAACAATCGCATATCCCGCGACGATGGCGATCACTATGTTGATGATCGACACGCCAAAGATCATGACGTTCAGGCTACAAGCCGCTGAACCAGTCGTAGCCGCGTTCGGTCCAATAGTCCCGACCCCGGGTGTTGCTGAAGTCGATGTTGCCAATGCGCTTGATTTGCTTGATGCCGTACTTGACCGGGGTCGCAATACGCAGTGGAGCGCCGTGCAGTTGGCTCAGCGGCTCGCCGTTGAGCTCCCACGCAAGCAGCGTCTGGGGGTGCAGAATCGATGCTCGGTCGATGCTGACGTAGTAGCCGCCGTCGGGCGTCTCCATGTTGACGAAATCAGCGTTTGCAGCGTCGGGATAGAGGGCGGCGAAGTTTGAGAACTTTGTGCCGCCCCACGTCACGATCGAGCTCCAGCCTTCAACACACTTGTGCTCGAAGGTGATTTCCTCGAACGGAAGCTGGGTGATGTCGTCCATGGTGAGGCGATCGAGCTGGTTGCCGTCGGGCCCATTGACTTGGAGGTCCCAGGCGTCGAGGTCGATTTCCTCGCGCACACCGTGACGACCGTTGACACGAATGTTCTCGGCTTCGGACGGATCGTACGTCCGCTCGAGAGCGTCGGGGCTGTAGAGCGTTTCCCAGATGGCGGCGTTGAAGTTGTGGACCTCGCGCAGCGGGGCAGCGATGCGGTCACCTTCGGCTGTGGAGCGGGCCAATGTGGTGATTCCAGCGCTGCCAAGTCCAAAGGCAACGAGGCCGGTGAGAAAGGATCGGCGCCCACGAACATCGAACTGTTCCTGGGTGAGCGTCCGTCGGGGACTCTCGTGGAACTTCTTTTCTGAATCAGACATTGGTGAGCTCCTCTTCTTTCGTGATTTCGGCGGTTTCGAAGGTGTCGTTCGATTCGGTAGTCGACTCGCTCACCGAAGCGGGGACTTTTTCGATCTTGTAGCCGGTGATCATGGCCCAGAAGTTCTCGAATCCGGCCCGTGCCACCTGGAAGATGTGGATGAAGAAGAACCCGACGAGCCCAGCGGTCATCAAGAAGTGAATTGCACGGGCTGTCTCATAGCCGCCAAAGGCACGTGTGAGCCACCAGAGCTGCGTGGGCTTAAAGAGGGCGAAGCCGGTCGCCACGATGATTGCGCTCATCACGATGACGGTTGTGTAGGCGAGTTGCTGCATCACGTTGTACTGGCCGTGATCGGGCATCTCGTCGTTCATGCCGACCTCGTGCATCATCGTGCCCTTGATGTTCTTCAAGTCCGAGAGGCGAGGAACGATGTGCTTCCACTCCTTGGAGAACGCGAGGTAGATGACGTAGAACAGTCCGTTGATCACGAACAGCCAACCGAAGCTCAGATGGAACGAGAGGCCGCGTGCGAGGCTGCGGTCAAGGTCGGCTGCTTCGTAGAAGAGGTTCGGGAGCAGGTTGTTGTCGCCGAACTCGCCAGGGACCCGGGTGAAGTCGAAGGACCAGTAGATCCGCAGACCGGACCAGATCATCACGGAGAGAATTGGGAAGTTGAACCAGTGCATCCAGCGAATTGCACGTGGGTGCAATTCGACGGCGACGGCTTCGGTTTCGTCGGCCAGCGCATCAGCGTTGTCGACCTCATCCAATACTTGCTGTGTCATTGATGGAAGCTCCTTCGGAGAACATGTAACCATCGGCAGGAATGAGTCAATTCACAGCTACAAAGAAGGTTAGATTTTGTTAACAACTGATCAACGAGACGCCCGTCACACGCAGCGTGGTTTTTGGAGCTCGACCGGAATTAAATCCGGACAGTGGCGTTCGTGTGAGTGTCGGAGAGAGCTAACTCCAGAAGTTGTGCTGCCGATCAAATCGAATACACTGTGAGACCCGCGGGGCCTTAGCTCAGTTGGTAGAGCGCTTGCTTTGCAAGCAAGATGTCGGGAGT
>CAZMYN010000105.1:0-10820 GCA_964570495.1 uncultured Acidimicrobiales bacterium
CGGCGATGGAGGGGGAGGTCGGCGTCTACCTCGACGGTCAGTGGTGGACCGGGATACTCCCGCTCCCGGCCACCGACTCGCCACTCGATGCAATCGATCCGGTTCGGCTGCAGTCGCAGATAATCGGGCCGATCCTGGGCGTCGAACCAGAGCATGGCGGGGGACAGATCAGCTACTTCCTCGACGCCGTAGACCGACGACACCTGGTTGATCAGTTGGGACCCGACGAGGTTCTGTTCGTGCTGCGCGAAGTTACGCCGACCCAGGTGTTCGACGTTGCCGACGCCGGCCTCGACATGCCTCCCAAGTCAACATACGTAACCCCCAAACCCCGGTCTGGCGTTTTCCTAAGGCGCTTCTAGATGAGCGTCATGTTTCAAAGTTCCTAAACAAGCGACGTTTCGAGGCCCCCAGGGCCGAAGCAATACCTAGGGCCGAAGTAAAACCTCGTCCCAACCTCGTACCGAGTTGATGGTCCAGATTCGTTCGGCGCGTTGGAGATCGTCGAGCGTGAGAATGCGTTGGGTGACCTGTCCGCGATCGAGGAGTTCCTCGCGCAACGTTCCGGCGAGTAGACCGCTCGAGTGATCCGGTGTTACGAGCTCGCCGTCGAGTTCGAGGACCAGGTTCGCAATACAGGTCTCGGTGAGTTCGCCGCGGCGGTTCCATAGGATCACATCGGGGGAGTCCGCGAAGCGTTCCTTGGCTTCGTCGTAGCGTGTGCGAATCGTCGTCTTGTGTACAAGGAATTCGTCGTAGGGATCGACGGGATGAGTGTCGATGGGTAGCTCGACCATCTCGCCGGTTTCGGTGGGCATTGGGCCGATCTCGAGTGACGGCACACCGTTGGCGTCGATCAGTAGGCGGAGCTTCACCGGCGTGTCGGAGCGAACCGTATTGAGTAGGTCCATGACCTCGTCCATGTCGACCTTGATTCCGAAGTGGTCGCCCGCACGGAGAACTCGATTGATGTGGCGTTGGCGAAGGGAAACTCCGCCGTCGGGGGTCCAGGCCATCGTTTCGAGAAGTTGGAGCGGTTTACCGGCTCTGGCCAGGACCCGTGACTTGTGCTCGGTCTCTTCCCATTCGTTGTTGGCTTCGGAATCCCAAACGATTCCGCCGCCGACCCCGTAGGTTCCAGCGCCGCGCATCAGGTCGAGCCAGACGCTGCGAATGACGACGTTGAATTCCCAGCGGCCATCGGGTGAAAGAGCAAACACCGAACCGCAGTACGCGCCACGGGGGGAGTGTTCGAGTTCAGCGATGATCTCGGTGGTTCGGTACTTGGGGGCGCCCGTGATGGAGGCGACGGGGTAGAGAGCGGTCAACGTTTCGACGAGGCCGACGTCGGATACTGCGTCGACCGTCGATGTCATCGTGTGCACGGTTGGGTAGTGCTCGACCTCGAGTAGCTTCGACACGTTCACGCTTCCGGTCTGCGCGATCCGTCCGAGGTCGTTGCGCACCATGTCGACGATCATCACGTTCTCGGCACGGTCCTTCAAGCTTGTGCGCAGGTCCTCCACGATCGCGGCGTCGGTGTCGGGGTCGAAATGTCGAGGGCGAGTGCCTTTCATGGGTCGCGACGCAAGGATCGGGCCGACCCGGGTAAAGAACAGCTCGGGTGAGGCGCTGCACAGCGCGTGCGAGCCGAGGTGCAAGAACGCGTCGTGCTTGGCTTGTTGTGCCCGCGAAAGCGATGCGAATAGGCCTTCCGCGCTACCCCAGAAGCTCGCCGTTCGGCGCACCGTGTAGTTGACCTGGTACGTGTCGCCGGCACGGATGTGCTCGCGAACGATCGCGATTGATTTGCTGTATTGCTCTTGGGTTTGGTCGGGAGTCCATTCGCTAATCTCGAACGGTGCGTCGAGTGGCCCGTTCGAGGCGGCGGGGCGATCGAAGATGCCGTAGGCAAGCAGCGGAGTTTCTCGATCGCGTTGGCTTACCACTGCTGAGTCGAATGCGGGGCCAGCGTCGTAGCTGAGCAAGCCGACCACCCATTTGCCCGCTGTGGTTGCTTCCTCGGCCTGTGCGAGCGCGGGCAGCACATCGTCGAGGTCCCAGACCGTGACGGTCTCTTCGGGGTCTTCGAAGCGTTCCCAGCGCCGATCGTCACCGAAGCGCAAAAGAGCTGTTTGCAGCCTCGCGGGATTCGCTTCCATGGCCCCAATCTAGGCGAGCATCTCGCCTAGCCAGCTCCCCAGGTCGGCACCTGACCTGAGCCGAACGGTGTGAAGGGTCGTCGTAGGACAGCTAGTCTCGTAATCGTGGTCTACCAGGCGCCGGAGTACCATCCGGCCTTCGAGGAGTACTGCGAGACGATCTTCGAGCTCAGCGAAGACGGTCTCGATGTGAAACAAGCGCGCATTGCTGAGCGCCTCGAAGTTTCCCGGCCGGCCGTCTCGGAAATGATTCGTAAGCTCGAGCGCGAAGGCCTCGTGGCGACCGACGCTTCCGGCGAGATCGCGTTGTCCGACGACGGAATGGTTCTTGCCCAACAGGTAGTGCGTCGCCACCGCCTCGCCGAACGCTTTTTGACCGACATGCTCGGTCTCAGTTGGGCTGAGGCGCATCACGAAGCTGGCAAATGGGAGCACGTCATTAGCCCGGTCGTTGAAGATGCCCTCGCTAACGTTCTTGGAAACCCGACCACCTGCCCGCATGGCAATCCAATTCCTGGGTCCGGTTACGAGCGCCCCGTCGATGCCACGACCCTTGGCCAGATGCAGGTGGGCGACTCGTTTGTGGTGCATCGCATTCCTGAAGAGCTTGAATTCGAACCGGGTCTGCTTGAGTATCTCGAAGAAGTTGGCGTGACCCCGGGCCAGTCCGGCGTCATGAAAGCGCTCGCCCCCGACGGCACGGCAACGGTCGAAGTCGAGGGTCGACCCTTTGGCATTGGCCCCTTTGCCGGAGAACGAATCGTCGTAACCAGCACCTAGGCCTTCACGGCAGACCGCTCAGCGTCAGCGAGACTTCGCCAAGGGTCGGATGATGAGCGCCCACGTGGCCACGAACGACAAGACGACCAGCGTCAGCGCCATGATCCCGGCTTCGGTGACGAACGCTTCGCTAAACGTCGAGAAAATCCTCGTGGCGAGCGTCTCGAACTCGAAGGGGGAGAGCAACAGGCTGATGGGCAGTTCTTTCATTGTCGAGAGCAGCACTAGGCCGGCTGCGGCGAGGAGTCCCGGTGTCATGAGCGGGAGGTCGACATTGACGAATCGTTGTCTCTCCGTGGCCCCCAAGGTCTGCGAGGCGTCTCGCAGCCGGGCGGGAACGGCGAGGACCGCAACGAGCACGGTTCCCATGGCGAGCGCCGCGAAACGAACGATGTAGGCAAAGATCAAGATGGCCATCGAGTTGTTGAAGGTGTCGAAGGTCCAGTCGGTCTGACGGATGAAGAACGTGCCGGCAAGCGCGATGAGGATGCCAGGGAGAGCGAAGGTCGAGATTGCGACAGCGTGGCCAACCGTTCCGATGGCGGACCGATAGCGCCCAACGAGCAGTGCGATGGGCAGTACGACCGCAACGCTGATGAGGGCTGCTATCACGCTGACTCCGAGCGTGTTGCTGGTTACTTCCGCGACGTCACCGGTGTCGACGACGATTCGGCGCCCGGTGTCGTTCGCGGTGATAAGACCTCGAATGCTCCAGTTCAACAGTGCGGCAAGGGGTGCGCCGACCGAGAGCGCAATGGTGGCGAGAACTGCAGCGAACGCGAGTGGTCGTGTCGCTCCGAGCTGGATTGGAGCCGAGCGAGCTTGTGACCGGGTCACGTTGGGAACGGTGGATCGAGCGTTGAGTCGCCGCTCAAAGAGCACCACGATTGCGGCGAGGATCAACAGCACCAAGCTGAGGGCGAGGGCCACGGGCCGGTTTGCGAGCTGGTTGTTCTCGATTGCCCGGGTGAGCGTGTCGTAGCGGAGGATGGCCACGGCTCCGAAATCGGAGATCGCGTACAGGAACACGAGCAGTACGCCGGCCCCGATCGAGCCGCTGACCTGGGGCAGGATCACCCGGAACAGCACACTCGCCATGCTGTCGCCGAGCAATCGAGCTGACTGTTCAATGGAGCTCGGCAGCCGCGATAGCCGGGCCGCAACCGGGAGGTAGACGTAGGGGAAGGTGAGCAGCGTGAGCACGAGCCAGGCGCCCGTCAAGCCGGTGATCGATGGGGTGTTGAAGCCGAAAAGATCGCTGAGCAGGCCACCTGGACCCAAGGTTCGCACGAGTGCTGCAGCGCCGATGAAGGTCGGATATACCAACGGCAAGACCAAAAGGACCCCGAAGAGCTTCCGGAACGGCAGGTTGGTGCGAGTGGTGAGCCATGCCATTGCTGTTCCGAGCACCGCGGTCGATGCACTAACGAGGACGGCAAGGCTGATCGTGCGCCAGAGTGGACCGCGCACCCGGTCGGTACCGATCAGGCCGAAGGGGTCGGCATCGGCGGTGAAGTTGCGAATAACGAGGTAGATGCTCGGCAGCGCGAGTGCGAGCGTTGCTATCGACGCGGCAACGGTGAGCAGGCGAGGGGCCGCCTTTGAGCGCCCGCTCGATTTCACGAGCTCGCGAGAATTCCGCTCGCTTCGATGATCTCGACCGTGCGTGTGAGTCCGTCGCCAAGGTCATCGAACGTGACATCGAAGTCGGAGCCGTCATCGTTGAGCTCGGGGAGGACCGCTGCGGGGTCGACGTTCGCGGCAAGGGGATACTCGAGTGAATCGTTCGTGAAGTAGGACTGGGCGCCGTCGTCGAGCATGAACCGCAGAAGCTGTTCGCTTTCAGCGAAGTTGTCCGAGCTCGTTGTCACGGCTCCAGCGGTGACGATCACGAGCGAACCAATGTCGTTGCCAGCGAAGGTGTGGTTCTCGGCTCGATGCGACTCACCAAGCGCCTCGGCCTCTTGGAAGTTGTAGTAGTGGTTGACGAGTCCGAAGTCGAACTCGCCCCGGCCCACAGCGTCGACCGTGGGCCGATTCGATTCGGTCACGATGGCATCGTTGGCGACCATGGCGTCGAGCCATGCCTCGGTAGATGCTCGGCAGCGCGAGTGCGAGCGTTGCTATCGACGCGGCAACGGTGAGCAGGCGAGGGGCCGCCTTTGAGCGCCCGCTCGATTTCACGAGCTCGCGAGAATTCCGCTCGCTTCGATGATCTCGACCGTGCGTGTGAGTCCGTCGCCAAGGTCATCGAACGTGACATCGAAGTCGGAGCCGTCATCGTTGAGCTCGGGGAGGACCGCTGCGGGGTCGACGTTCGCGGCAAGGGGATACTCGAGTGAATCGTTCGTGAAGTAGGACTGGGCGCCGTCGTCGAGCATGAACCGCAGAAGCTGTTCGCTTTCAGCGAAGTTGTCCGAGCTCGTTGTCACGGCTCCAGCGGTGACGATCACGAGCGAACCAATGTCGTTGCCAGCGAAGGTGTGGTTCTCGGCTCGATGCGACTCACCAAGCGCCTCGGCCTCTTGGAAGTTGTAGTAGTGGTTGACGAGTCCGAAGTCGAACTCGCCCCGGCCCACAGCGTCGACCGTGGGCCGATTCGATTCGGTCACGATGGCATCGTTGGCGACCATGGCGTCGAGCCATGCCTCGGCTACGTCGTCACCCTCCTGGGCACGAAACACCGTGAACCAGTCCTGGAACGAACCGTTGGTCGCAGGAATTGCCACCCTGCCCCTGAACCTGGGGTCGGTGAGCTCAAAGATCGACTCGGGAAGGTCGCCTTCATCGACGAGGTCAACGTTGTAGACGAGGACGCGTTGGCGGCCCGTGATCCCAACCCAACGGTCATCGCCGCCAACGTTGGCGTCGCTGACGAGTCCGGTGACGTCGGCGCTGAGCGGAGCGAGGAGGCCTTCGTTGCGCAGGAAGCCAACCGCACCGGGTGACTTCGACAAGAAGACATCGGCAGGTGTTCGCTCTCCCTCTTCGACGAGTTGCAGCGCAAGAGCGGTGGGGTCGCCGAAGTTCGTAACTACCGAGATTCCACTCTGGCACTCGAAGGCGTCGAGAACGGGTTGGACGAGCTCTTCGCTGCGGCCGCTGTAGATCGTGATTTCTGCGTCCGTGGATTGGGTGCATTCGCCACCGAAGACCCCGGCCGCGGCACCGTCGATGCTGCTTGGTGTTGACGCGGAACCGCCACCGCAGGCGGTTGCGATGATGGCCATAGCGAGGAGGCTGAGGGTAAGTTTCGTTGTTCGCATTGGAAGATTATACGTGTGCTACACGATAGTTGTAAGGCGTGCCTAACACATATCGGTTGTGCTCCTTGTCACATGAGGGATGGGGTGACACGCAACAAAGATCAAGCACGATCGCCGGGGTACGCGGTTGGTGTGGTCTGTATGGTTCTTCTATGGCCTCGCACGATCACGATCACGACGAACACCGCCATGACCACGACCATCACCACCCACATCGGTACATGGTCCACGACCATCGCGACGTCCAGGGCGGCGCTGCTCGGGCAGCGGTGTTCGGGGTCAGCGACGGCTTGGTTTCAAACGTGGCGCTCATCCTCGGCGTCGCCGCAGCGTCGGGAGCCGCTGCCCCGGTTGTCATAGCAGGCGTGTCTGGATTGCTTGCCGGGGCGACGTCGATGGCAGCGGGGGAGTACGTGTCGATGAAGGCTCAGAACGAGCTCATCGAGCGCGAATTGCGGATCGAGCGGGAGTCGCTCGAGAAGAACCCGATGGGCGAGCTCCATGAACTGAAAGCCATCTACGCCAACCGCGGCCTCGACGAGGACAAGGCAATGGAATTGGCCATTGCGGTGCACGAGGACCCCGAGGTTGCACTGGAGGTCCACGCTCGCGAGGAACTCGGCGTCAACCCCGACGACATCGGCGACCCCACCGGGGCTGCGGTCAGTTCATTCGTTGCCTTCGGGATCGGCGCAATCTTGCCGCTCGTGCCGTGGTTCCTCGCCGATGGAAACACCGCAATGGTTGCCTCGGTCATCGTGGGTCTCATCGCTGCAGCGCTCGTTGGCGTCGTGCTTGCACGGTTCACCGAACGCTCGCCAATGCGTACCGCAATGCGTCAGGTGGGTTGGGCCGCCGGTGCCTGCGCCATCACCTTCGTCATTGGCAGCCTCCTAGGCACAACCGTTACCTAGCGGTTCACTCAACTGCGCCGTCAACAAGGTGCGACAGGAGTTGTTCCTTGTCGCTTGCGCTCAGCTCGAACTTCATTGTCTTGGGTTGGCCCTTCACCACGTAGCCGCTGTTCGAGGCAGCGTCGCCGAATGCGGCGTCGTAGAGCAGGCCCGCTCCCTTGCTCGGTTCTGCGAACATGAGGTTCCGCAGGGGCTTGAGCAATCCAGGCATTCCTGGGCCAGCGGTCATCTTGGTCTTGTTCGGCCCCGGCGTCACGCTCGCTATTCGGACATAACTCCACGTCTTTGCGAGGTCGGCCATCAGCACCGTGAGCGCAAGCTTTGACTGCATGTATGGCCCGATGAGCTTGCGGAACTTCGTTGGGGAGATCAGCTCGTCGAGCTTGAGCCCCTTCTGCTGGTGCAGTCCGTCGGTAACGGTGTTGACCACCACTGGTGCGACTGCGCCGCGGAGCGCTGGCTTCAGCAAAGTCGTCATCAAATACGGGGCCAAGGTGTTGACCTCGAAGTGCATCTCGTTGTCCTGCGGCGATGAGTAGATGTCGTCGAGCAGCACACCAGCGTTGTTGAACAAGACGTCAATGACGGTCCACTCGGCGAGTATTTCTTGAGCCACCGACCGTACCTGCGCCTGGTCGCTCAGGTCGGCGATAAAGACCTCGCTGATTCCCTTCACCGATTTCGCACGCTCGGAATCGCGCACGACGATCCCCACGCGATGGCCGTCGTCGATGAGGCGCTTCGTGAGCTCGAGTCCGATGCCCGTATGGCCACCGGTCACAATGATGTTCTTCATGGCAACACTGCTTAGGTGGCGGTCTAGCGTCTAGCCAATCGCGTCGGGCATCTCGGCTTTGCGCTTGGCGATGTACTCATCCATCTCTGCGACGTATGCCGGGTCGAGTGGCGGTGCTTCGTAGTCGTTGAGCATCTGTTTCCACTGCTTGTTGGCACGCTGGGCTGCTGTTTCGCTGCCGTCTTCGAGCCACTGTTCGTAGCTGTTGTTGTCGGCGTTGGTGCTGCGGTAGAACGCGGTTTCGAAGTTCGCGAGCGTGTGCGCGGTGCCGAGGAAGTGTTGGCCGTGTTCGTTGTTGCGGAAGGCGTCCATTGCCTGGCCGTTCTCGGAGAGGTCGACGCCTTTCGCGTACACGCCCATCATGCCGAGCTGGTCGGCGTCCATGATCAGCTTCTCCATCGAGATCGCGAGGCCACCTTCGATCCAGCCCGCCGCGTGAAGCACGAAGTTGACTCCCGCCTGCATTGTTGGAAGCAGCGAGTTCGCCGACTCATACGCGGCCTGGGCATCGGGGTACTTCGAGGCGGTGAACTGGCCGCCAGAGCGAAACGGCACGCCGACGCGGCGTGCCAGCTCGGCCATGATGTAAATCGCCAAGCCACCCTCGGGAGTGCCAAAGGTTGGTGCGCCGGTCGCCATCGACATCGAGGTCGCGAACGTTCCAAAGATGACCGGTGCGCCAGGATTCACGAGCTGTACGAACGCCATACCCGACAGCGCTTCAGCCAGTGCCTGTGCCGCGAGGCCCGCAAGGCTGACGGGCGACATCGCGCCCATCAAGATGAAGGGGGAAATGATGCTGGCCTGATTGTTCTGGGCGTAAACATCGGCGGCGCCGAGCATCGTTGCATCCCACGCGAGCGGGGAGTTGGCGTTGATGAGCGAGGTCATCACGGTCTTGTTTTCGAGGTCGCCGCCGAATGCCATGCGGCACAACTCGACGGAGTCTTCGGCGCGCTCGGGTGCGGTGACAGAGCCCATCAGGCCTTTGTCGGAGTAGCGCAGGTGGGCATAGACCATGTCGAGGTGACGCTTGTTCACCGGTACGTCGACTGGCTCGCAGACCGTGCCGCCCGACATGTGCAGGTGCGGCAACATGTAGGTCAGCTTCACGATGTTCTGGAAGTCGTTGATCGTTGCGTAGCGTCGACCCTCGTCGAGGTCGGTAACGAACGGTGAGCCGTAGTTGGGGGCAAAGACGGTGTTCTTTCCGCCGATTTCGAGGTTGCGAGCAGGGTTGCGGGCGTGCTGGGTGTATTGCGCGGGAGCGTTGTCTTGGACGATTTTGCGGGCGAGGCCCTTGGGGAAATAGACCATCTCGCCCTCGACCGTGCAGCCCGCGTCGGCGAGGAGCTTGAGGGCCTTTGGGTACTCGTTGAACTGGATCCCGATCTCGCTCAGGATGATCTCGGCATTGGCCTCGATGGTGGCGAGTCCTTCTTCGTCGAGCACGTTGATGGGATCGAGGGTGCGGGTGAGGAACGCCTGTGTCTCGGCTCCGCTGGCTGCACGAGCGGCCTGGCGACCGGCGCGGCCTCCGCCACCTCGGCGTCCTCGACGGGGTGTTTCATCACTCATTGGTGTCTCCTGGCTGTTCGACAGCTGGACGGCGCCTGCGGCGTCTTCCGGTCGATTCTCCGCCTGCGGCTGCTGCGTTGGCGAATCGGCGTTCGGGCAAAGTCATCACCTTGTTGAGGTGTGGGTACTCGGCTTTGGCGTGGGGAATCGCCATCGCCTCGACGAAATGTTGCTGAAAGCTGGCCTCGGTCGCGGTTTCGATCTTGGTGATCGTCGGGATAAGTGCCTCGATCTCTCGGCGGGCCGTACCGGAGAGAAGCGCTATGACCGCGCCGGTTCCGGCGGCGTTGCCCGCAGCGCTGACCTTGTCGATGTCGCAGTCGGGAACAAGCCCAAGTGCCACCGCGTATTTCGGCTCGATGTGGCTGCCGAACGCACCGGCGAGACGAATTGCGTCGACGTGTTCGATCCCGCGGCGCTCCATGAGCAGCTTGATTCCGGCATACAGCGCAGCCTTGGCCAACTGGATTGCCCGGACGTCGTTCTGCTCGATGTAGATATTGGGTTCGCCCTCGTGAAGCAAATACGAAAAGGTGCGGCCGTTCTCGATGATTCGGTCGCTCTTGGCCGCCAACCCGCCGTCGATGACGCCGTCGGCGGAGATGATGCCCGAGAGCATCATCTCGGCAATCACCTCGATGATCCCCGACCCGCAGATGCCGGTAATCGTGATCTTCTTTGCCTGTTCGGCGAACTCGGGTTCGTTGCTCCAGGCGTCTGCACCAATGATCTTGAAGCGCGGCTCAAGAGTCTCCGGGTCGATGCGAACCCGTTCGATTGCACCGACGGTTGCTCGTTGGCCCGATGAAATCTGGGCACCTTCGAACGCTGGGCCGGTCGGGGAGGATGCAGCGAGCAAGTGCTCGCGGTTGCCAAGAACGATCTCGGCGTTCGTGCCAACGTCTACCAACAACTGGTATTCGTCGGAGAGGTCGGGGCGTTCCGACACGATCGCACCTGCGGTGTCGGCACCGACATGGCCAGCAATGCACGGCAGCACGTACACCCGTGTCGAGTCTCGACAGTCGATCCCCAGCTCGCTCGCGGCTGTTTCGACCGCGGCATCGGTGGCGAGTGCGAACGGCGCTCCGCCAAGGGGCACAGCGTCGAGGCCGAGTAGGAGGTGGTGCATGATCGGGTTTCCGACGAGCACGATCTCCAAGATGTCCCTGCGGTCGATTTCGGCCTCTTCGGCCAGCTGACCAACAAGATCGTTGAGCGCCTCGCGAATCGTTGCGGTCAGCTCGACTTCGCCGCCCGGATTCATCATCACGTAGCTGACCCGGCTCATGAGGTCTTCACCGAACTTGATCTGCGGGTTCAT
>CAZMYN010000106.1:0-10809 GCA_964570495.1 uncultured Acidimicrobiales bacterium
GTCGACGCCGCGATCGGCACGCTCGCACCCGACCTCGACCTGTTCGGCGAGGTTGCCCACATAGCCACCTACTTCGCGCAGAACCACGGGCAACGTCTGGCGAGCGAGATGGGTCAGGCTGGCCAACACATCGAAGTCGACCTGACCTCGTTCAAAGACAGTCTCGGCGTCGACCGCTCGACCGAATCGATTACCTACAACGATCTACAGGCCAGGCGCGAACTCATCCAAAAGCGGATGCACGATCACCATGAGGACAAGCCCAAAGCGGGCCTGTTGCGGCGCTTTCTCGATCGCTAGGCAGCCCGGCGAAAGAGGCTCGTGAAGTTGCGATCCGCTGCGTCGTCGCTCTTTCTCGGTGCACCAAAGACCTCTGTCGGTTGTTCGATAACCGTGGGTGGAGCGGCAGGGATCGGCGGCGGCGCAAGATCCGGGACCACGCTCAGATGCGACCTCTTCTTCTTGGGTTTGGCGATGAGCGGTGCGGGTTCGAAGACGTCGGGTTCTTCGTCGATCTCGCCGATGTCGGGTGGAGATTCAACCGCGATTGTCAGCCGAGGGGCTGGCGCGGCAGGTTCGACAACTTCTGGTTCTGGAGCGGGCATCGACGCGTTTGCTGCGCTCGCTTCACTTTCCTCACGGGCCTTTTCGCGTAGATACGTCTCGTAGCCAGCCGCCACGAACTGAAGCTCGCCATCTTCGCCAACCGTGATTGCCTCGATCGGCACTTCCTCGGTCACCTCGGGAAGCCGGGACTTACATGCCTGGAAGATCTCTTCGACACGGGCGATTGTGCGAGTGCCCGAGCGGCTCCGGAGGCTCTCAAATTTCACCGAGGAGCCGTCAAGCGTGCTGATCTCGGGGTACCACCACTTCGTCTTGCGCACTTGATGCATGCCGATGCCGACCTCGCGCACATCCTCAAACCGGACGCTGTTCGTGTCGCCCAGCAAGCGCCGCTCGGTGAATTGGTGCTCGCCAACCTCGACCCAGCGCACCATGCTCGCACCGAGAAGCGGCAAGAGCGCACAAACAACGGCGGCAATCCACTGCCCGATGACGAGGCACACCAATATCCCGACCACGCCGGACACAATCAACAGCAAAGAGATGATTCGGGTCCACATTGGTGGGTAGACGCGCACCGATTTCGGCTTTCTCATAGTTATGAGAACGGACGTTGCGCTGCCTTGCTTGAGTGATCCCGTCTGCCTTGACCGTAGGCAATTTGGACTAGTGAACTGCTGGGTTGGGGCGACCCGCCCGGCGAATGGGATATCCACAGGTGGTGTTCTACCCTTGTCCAGGTGCGCTTAGTAGTTGCCCGCTGCACCGTCGACTACGACGGTCGGCTTACCGCCCATCTCCCCGAAGCAAACCGTCTGATCATGGTCAAGGCCGACGGATGCGTTGCTATTCACGCGGACGGTGGAGCGTATAAACCCCTCAATTGGATGAACGCCCCGAATCGTCTGATCGAAGACGGTTCGGAGTGGCGCGTTGTTAGCCCCAAGGGCGAACAACTCATCATCACCATCCACGAGATATTGAGCGATACCAGTTGGGACCTGGGGATTGATCCTGGCCTCATCAAAGACGGCGTTGAAGCACATATCCAAGAACTGCTCGCTGCCGATCCCACAACGATTGGCGACGGGTACCGCTTGGTGCGTCGCGAATACCCGACCGACATTGGCCCCGTCGATCTGCTGTGTCGAGACGAAGACGACGCAGCCGTCGCGATCGAGGTGAAGCGGCGAGGCGAGATCGATGGCGTCGAGCAACTCAGTCGATACCTCGAGTTCCTCAATCAGGATCCGCGCCTTACCCCGGTACGAGGGGTGTTTGTCGCCCAGGAGATAAAGCCGCAGGCGAAAATCCTGGCCAGCGAGCGATCGATTGCCTGCGTTGAGGTCGACTACGACGAGTTACGCGGGATCGAATCGCCTCAACTGAGGCTCCTATGAGTCGCCAGGCGGGCGGGCTCGCAGCAACGCTAATCGCCATCTCCCTGATCCTTTCGGGCTGTGGTCTCTTTGGCGACAGCGACGAAAGCGCATCGCAGATCGACCCTGAGCCAATCGCGGTCGTCCCGCAGACCGTACGGATCGAGTTTGAGGACCGGTGGTTCGATATCGACCCGAGCACCGTGTCACAAGACCTGCTCGAAGACACGGTCCAGAACCTCGGCGCTAGCCCCGTGTCGCCCATCGACGCGACCGTTGCATTTAACGGAACCGAATTCGCGGTCGTTCCGTCAACGCCTGGCAGCGAACCTGACATCGACGCGTTGCGCGATTTGCTACGCGATGTCACGCCGGAGGTAACCGCTATTGCGTTGCCCCATCGACCGGTCCTTGCCGAGGTCGCGAATGCCGAGGCCCAGCGTTATGCCGACGAGGTCAACGCCCGACTCGGCACTGGGCTCGACGTGTTGATCGGCAGTACCCGCGAAGTCCTTCCCGCAGAACTGATTGGGGCTGCCGCCACGGTCCAGAGACAGGGCGACAGCTGGGAAGTCTCCATCGACTACGACCGTATCGATGGCCCCCTGGGTGTGCTCTTCCCCGACGTGCGTAGCGAGGGTGGCGACGCCAGCTTCAACGTGGTTCCGGGCGAAACCGAAGACGACCCAGACGTCGTCGAGATCGTGCCTGGCGCACCCTCGGTCATCTGCTGCGATGAAGCAGCTGCCGAACAGATCGCTGCGGTCCTCAACAACCAGCGCAGGCCGATCAATCTGCTGCTGGCCACCGACGACGGCGAGCGAGGGGTCGCGTGGGCCGAAGGTCTCGGGATTACCGAGCGGGTCTCTTCGTTCAGTACCCGCTACACCCCTGGCCAGGACCGAAACACCAATATCCAACGTATTGCTGAGCTCACACGTGGCGTCATCATCGAACCGGGCGAGACTTTCTCGTTGAACGAGTTCGTTGGTCGGCGAACGTTGGAGAACGGCTTCGTGCCCGCCGGAACAATCGTCAACGGTCACCTCGTCGACAGCGTCGGCGGCGGAATCAGCCAGTACGCGACCACGCTCTTCAACGCCGCGTTCTTTGCCGGACTCGAGTTCGAGGAGTACCAGTCGCACTCGATCTATTTCAGCCGCTACCCCTACGGCCGCGAGGCAACGATTTCGTGGCCAGCCCCAGCGCTGAAGATCCACAACCCGACACCCAACGCAATTCTTGTGTGGCCTACGGCGACCGATCGGGCGGTCACGGTCGAGTTCTATTCGACGAAGTTTGTCGACGTTGAACAGACCGGCCAGTGGGAACAACCCGTCGGCGTGGCGTGTACGCGAGTGTTCTCCGAGCGGACTCAGACCTTTCTCGATGGCGAGACCGAACCGTTCGTCGACACCGTGTTTGCGACGTATCGCGAAGAGGGCATCGCGTGTGACGGAACAGAAACGGTCGACCCCGATGCGCCGACCACCACTACGACAACGATCGATCCGAACGCGCCAACCACGACCGTCGACCCGAACGCGCCAACCACGACCGTCGACCCGAACGCACCGACCACGACCGTCGACCCGAACCCACCGACCACAGCCATCGACCCGAACGCACCGACGACAACCATCGACCCCAACGCACCGACGACCGTCCCTCCGGCCACCATCGCCCCAACGACAACCGTGGCTCCGACAACAACCGTGACGCCGCCCACGACCACCGCGCCAGCAGCCCCCACGACGACATCAACACCGCCCGAGGCTGCGTAGGTGACCTCGGTCGACACCGTCATCGTCGGCGCGGGCCCGGCCGGCGCGGGCGCTGCGTACTGGCTCGCGCGTTTTGGCCATGACGTACTCCTCGTTGACAAGAGCACCTTTCCTCGAGACAAATTCTGCGGTGACGGACTCACGACGCTGTGCCTACGCGAGCTCGAAGCAATGTCCTTTTCGCCAACGGGAATACCGTCGTTCACCGAGGTCCCCGGCGCGGTCATCCGCTCCCCGAAAGGCGTCCGCTACAACATTCCGCTGCCCGACGGTCCGGGCCTCTACGCGGCAGTCGCCCGCCGCATGGAACTCGACGCTGCCTTGGTCGAGCACGCCGCTGCGGTAGGAGCGCGCACCCAGTTCGCCACGAAAGTCATTGCGGCCGAACCACATGACACGGGAATCACGCTCACGACCGAGGACGGCTCCTCCATCGACGCCAAGCAGTGTTTGGCCGCCGACGGAATGTGGTCGCCAATGCGCAAGCTCCTCGGCCTCGACATCGATCGCTACCGCGGTGAATGGCATGCGTTTCGTCAGTACTTCGAGAACGTCGGTCCGCTCGCGGCACGTGAGCTATCGATCTGGTTCGAACCCGACGTGCTTCCCGGCTATGTCTGGTCCTTTCCTGTCGGCGACGGTCGCGCCAACGTCGGATTTGGAATTCTGCGAGGCGGGGACGTATCGACTCAGGACATGAAAGCGTTGTGGCCAGATCTGCTTGCGCGACCACAGATCCGCGAGGTGCTCGGCGAGAACGCCGTCCCCGAGGGTCCACACCGGGCATGGCCGATCCCGGCCCGTATCGACGAAGCACCGTTGCAGGGGCCTCGGACATTGTTCATTGGTGACGCCGCAATGGCCTGCGACACCCTCACGGGCGAAGGTATTGGCCAGGCGCTACTCACCGGGCGTGAAGCCGCGAAAGCAATCACTGCGGCGCCAACCAACTTCGATGCGGCCGCCGAGCGCTACGTCGGGGCGGTTCGCTCCGAACTGATTGCGGATCACAAGATGGCGAGCCTGCTGGGAAGGTTGGTAGCCCACCCGTCCATTATCGAAGCGGCGCTGCGAGCGGTTGGAAGGAATAGCTGGACCCGCCGGAACTTTGGACGCTGGATGTTTGAGGACTATCCGCGAGCAATCGTGGCTACCCCTCGCCGATGGCGCCGCGGAATGTTCACCGGTCCCGGTGCTCGGCTCCCCGAAACCATCGAGCAATAACCACCGACCAGTAGGCAAAACCCGAGTCGAGTGCGTAGGGTTCGGAGATGACTACTCCCACTCCCCCAGGACTCATCGAGACGACCGGAAGCGGCACGACCAGCGAAGCGGTCGCTCGTCTCACCGCAGCGGTTGAGGCACACGAAAAGCTGGGCCTCATCGCCCAGGTCGATCACAGCGCAGGAGCTGCCCGGGTCGACATGGAACTTGCTCCGACCGTCGAGCTGTTCATTGGCAACCCGGCCGTCGGCACTCCCCTCATGCAGATCGCGCCAACGGTCGGAATCGACCTGCCCCAAAAGATCCTGATCGTGCAGACGAACGACGGGGTCCGCGTGTTTCACAACGACCCCGCCTATCTGGCCGAGCGTCATGGGATTCCCGCCGACACACCACAGCTCGCCGCGGCGAGTGGAGCGTTGCAAAAACTGGCGAACGTGGCCGCCGGAATCTGAGGCGCTTACGCTTCTGCGGCCTCGCGAGCGTTCTTGAGGCGCTTGGTTTCGCGGGCTCTCGTCGTTCCGTCAAGGTTCACCTTGCGCAAGCGAACATTGGCTGGCGTGACCTCGACGCACTCGTCGTCGGCAATGGTCTCGAGCGCGCCTTCGAGCGAGAGGATCTTGGGTGGCGTGAGGCGAATGGTGTCGTCGGATGATTGCGTTCGGATGTTGTCGAGCTTCTTCTCTTTGCAGATGTTGACGTCCATGTCTTCATTGCGCGGATTCTCGCCAATGATCATGCCTTCGTAGACCTCAACTCCTGGCGGAATGTAGAACACTGCACGCTCTTGGAGGTTCTGGACCGCGTTGGTCGTGCTGGCGCCAGTGCGATCGGCCACGATCGAGCCCTTGGTCCGCATGCGGATCTCGCCCTGCCACGGGATCCAGCCTTCGAACACGTGGTTCGCAAGCCCGGTACCTCGGGTCTCGGTGAGAAAGCCGGTGCGGAAACCAATCAGCGCTCGTGCGGGAACGATGTACTCGAGGCGAACCCAGCCATCGCCGTGGTTCGTCATGTTTTCCATCTTGGCTTTGCGTTCGCCGAGCATCTGCGTGACGCCACCGACGTGCTCTTCAGGAATGTCGATCGTGAGGCGCTCGGTAGGTTCGTTGAGCGTGCCGTCGATCTCCTTGGTGAGTACTGCTGGCTTGCCAACCGTGAGCTCGAAGCCCTCGCGTCGCATGGTCTCGACCAATACCGCGAGCTGAAGTTCGCCACGTCCCTGGACTTCCCAGGTGTCTGGACGCTCCGTCGGGATGACGCGAATCGACACGTTGCCGACGAGTTCTTTGTCGAGGCGATCCTTGATCTGGCGGGCGGTGAGCTTGTCGCCGTCCTTGCCAGCCAACGGGGACGAGTTCGTGCCGATGGTCATCGAAAGAGTTGGTTCATCGACCGTGATCGTGGGGAGTGCTTGTGGGTCGTTGGGGTCGCCGAACGTGTCGCCGATCATGACCTCGTCGATTCCGGAGATCTGGACGAGTTCGCCAGGGCCAGCCTCATCGACCTCGACGTTTTCGATTCCGACAGTTGCCGTGAGTGTCACGACTTTCTGATTTGTCGTCTCTTCGTCGGCCCGCATCCAGGCAACTTGTTGGCCCTTCTTGATGGTGCCCTGCATGACGCGACAAATCGCGAGACGCCCGACATAGGGGGACGCATCCAGGTTCGTGACCCACACCTGCGTGGGCTTTGCGTCGTCGTACTCATAGGGAGGGATCGTGTCGACGAGCGTTTCGATCAACGGAGCCATATCGGTGCCGTTGTCGTCGGGGTCCATCTGGGCAATGCCGTCACGGGCATTGGTGTAGACGATCGGGAAGTTGATCTGATCGTCGTCGGCCCCAATGTCGATGAACAGTTCATAGACCTCGTCGACAACCTCGGCGACTCGTGCGTCGGGACGATCGATCTTGTTGATGACCAGCACCACGGGAAGGCCAAGGTTCATGGCCTTGCCCAAAACGAATCGGGTTTGTGGCAGCGGGCCTTCGCTCGAGTCGACGAGCAGCACAACCCCGTCGACCATGGTCAACGCTCGCTCGACTTCGCCGCCGAAGTCGGCGTGACCGGGAGTGTCGACGATGTTGATCTTCGTGTCACCCCACTGCACCGCAGCGTTGTTGGCGAGAATCGTGATTCCCTTTTCCTTCTCGAGGTCGGTGTTATCCATAACGCGCTCGACGACTTCGCCGTGCTCGCTAAAGACACCTCCCTGGCGCAGGAGGGCGTCGACAAGGGTGGTTTTCCCATGATCGACGTGCGCGATCATGGCAACGTTTCGCAAATCTTTTCGAAGTGGCACCTGTTGACGGTAACTGCCCAGCGCCACCCAGACGCGGCACTCGGACACAGGTCACTCCAGAGACTCCTCGCCAATCGGGACCGTCGAGACCCGAATTCGGCACTACTGGTAGCGTTGCGGGCCGTGGTGCAGCGCATTCCCGTCCCCAATACCTTTCAGGCCGTCGACGACTTCGTGGACGAAGCGTGGGATTCGATTCGGGCAATTCCCGGCGCGGATGCCGTGTTTTATGGCGCCTCTGAAGCGGCCAACTTCTCCAAGATCTGGCATGGCCTTGGTATTGCCCGGGCGATCATCGAACGAGACCCGAGGCGTGCGTTGACGACCAGCGCGGCCCTCGGAATCGAGGCGGCCTTGGTAAACGGCCCGATCAAGTCAATGTTCGAACGCGAACGCCCCGACGTCACGGCTGACGAACGACCAATGAAGCTACGACAACCAAAGACCTCGAGCTTCCCCTCTGGCCACGCGAGCGCCGCTGTGGTCGCGGCGCACTTTCTGACGCCCGGCATGGGCCCCGTAGGAAAACTCGGCATTCGGGCTTTGGCCGGCGTCGTGGCTACGAGTCGAATCCATGTGCAGATTCATCATGCAACCGACGTCGTCGCTGGCGCAGCCACGGGCTGGGTTCTGGCGCGAACGGTGGCACCTGTCCTGCGGCGGGTTCTGCGCTAGCGGTTCCTCGGAACAAATCTGGCAGCGTCCGGTGTTGTGTAGAGCATGCCGAAGACAGAATTTACCGACGCCGAACTTCGCGAACGCCTGACCGATGAGCAGTACCGCGTGACCCAAAAGGCGGGTACCGAACGGCCCTACTCCAACGAGTACCACAACAAAAAGGACGATGGCTCCTATCACTGTGTGGTCTGCGACGAGGAGCTCTTCTCGAGCGAAACCAAATACGACAGCGGCACCGGCTGGCCGAGCTTCTACGCTCCGGTCGATGACGACAAGATCGAAAATCGCAGCGACCGCAAGTTGATTATCAAACGCACGGAGAACGTGTGCGCGGGCTGCGGAGCGCACCTGGGCCACGTGTTCAAGGATCGCTCAACACCGACGAACGCTCGCTATTGCATGAACTCGGCAAGCCTCAACTTCAAACCAGCCGAAGACGAGTAGCCGCCTGGCCAGCGATGCGTCGGCCACTCATCTGAACCAAACTCTGGCCATGGATATCGAGGCCGAGCGCCTGAAACGCAAGCGTGAAGTAGCGCTCGGCTATCGCATCTTTGCGAGCCTTCGCTGGGGTGACTTGGGCGATGGGCACATCACCGCCAGAGACCCCGAGCAGCCCGATCATCTGTGGCTGTTGCGCTATCCGCTCGGATTCGAACAAGCAACGATCGATGATCTCGTGTTGGTTGGCCCTGACGGCTCGACGACCGATGGCGACGAGATAAACATGACGGCGTACAACATTCACCACCCCATTCACGAGGCTCGCCCTGAAGTCGTTGGCGTCGCCCACACCCACACGCCATGGGGTACTCCGTTCTCGGCCACTGGCCGCCCCGTGAAGGCCATTACGCAGGAAGCCTGCACGTTTCACGAACGTTGGGCGCTGTTCGACGACGAAGAGGTGCAAATCCTGAATCGGCACGGCGGGGAGCGCATTGCCGAGGCCCTCGGAGACGCACAGGTCGGCATTCTTCGAAGCCACGGACTGATCAGCACGGGCTTTTCAGTGGGCGAAACAATCGCTGCGTTTGTCACCTTTGAGCGTGTGACCGAGGCACTCATGAAGGCTCCGGACGCCACACCGATCTCCGACGAGGCAGCAGCGATCGCTCGTGACGACCTGGTCAATTACCGGTCGCTCGAGATGGCGTTCGGGTTTCTGGTGGCCCGCCACGTCGGCGACCCTGCAGTGGTGGGCTAGCAAGCCCACCCAGTTATGCGACGGGGAGAGCCTCGTCAGCCACATCGACAGGGGCGGATGCGAGCAGTGTCCGGACATCGAGGAGCAGATCAGCGACCTCGTTGGTGCTCATCAGGTCGCGGCTCATCGTGAGTCCGAGCCCTTCATCGATGAGGGCGAGTGCTTGTGCGACATTGACTTCTACGGTTTCGGTCATCTTGGTCACCTTTACGGACTCGTGGCTTGTACAGATCCAAACAAAGCAAAGCTGCTCGGCATTCCGTGAACCTACGGTACTCGCGCGAACGCACATGTTCGGCGCGCTCCACGGTAAGTTTTCGCGCGCCGACAAACAGCGGCCCAACTAGCTCGAAGGAGCGTCGACATGCACGTGAAGGACAAGGTCTGCGTGGTAACGGGCGCCGCCGCCGGGATCGGCGAAGCTCTGGCGAAGCGTTTCGTCGACGAGGGCGCATCAGCGGTCGTCGCAGCCGATATTTCGCCTGATCTAGAGGCCAAAGCGACCGCGATCCAAGCTCACAGCATCACCGCCGACGTGTCGAATGAGGCGAGCATCGAGTCCTTGATCAACGAGACCGAGGAACGATTCGGACCGATCGATCTCTTTGTTGCGAACGCCGGGATCGGCGGCTCTTCAGGGGGTGCAGAAGTCCCCGACGAGCAATGGCAGCGCATTTGGGAAATCAACGTGATGCACCACATTTGGGCAGCGCGCCATCTCATTCCCCGCTGGCAAGAGCGTGGCGGCGGGTACCTGCTCACAACCGCGTCGGCTGCGGGCCTGCTGTCGAATCTCGGCACGGCGCCCTACACGGTCACCAAGCACGCTGCGGTCGGATTTGCCGAATGGCTCGCCATTACTCACGCCGACGAGAACATCCGGGTCTCGGTGTTATGCCCTCAAGGTGTTCGAACCGCCATGACCGACAGCGACGACCCCGCGGTCGCAAACGTGGTCGCCCACGGCTTGATCGAGCCGAGCGAGGTTGCCGACGCGGTGATCGCTGCTCTCGCAACCGAATCGTTCCTCGTTCTTCCCCACCCCGAGGTTGCTCAGTACGTGGCCCACAAAGGGGCCGACATCGAGAGCTGGCTCGGCGCGATGCGCAAGCTCCAGCGCAAGTGGTTCGGGACGAGCTGACCCCGCTCATCCGAGCGAATTCCAGATATATCAGCAAAATCTTTAGGCGGATTTCTTTGTATAGATGCCCGCCGCCCTCGCCTGATTTATCAACATAGATCGAGGATTGCCGCACGACGGTTTCGACGCAGTCGGCGAACATCGATCGAAAAAGGGTGTTGACACTTCACTCAGATCTGCGTATACCTATCACTCGGCGTTGCCACGAGAGTCGTGACGAAGCCACGGAGACAATGACTACACACACGAATTCAGCACAAAAACTGAATATTACGAAGCTCGGCCATAGCGCCGAGCCGTGTGCGCTCGTCGTCCCGTTTGAGGGCGATTTGCGTATGCCCGAGACCCCGGCTTTGCGGGAGGTCGACCTGTAGCGAGTAACACATCGCCATAGCTCGAACCCGTTTCGCAAAGCCGCCTTCTCACTGAACGAGAGTGCGGCTTTTCTGGTTTTTCAGCCAGGGTCAAACAAACACATAGCTGCGAGATGCATGCCGGTTCAGGAACAGACCCCGCGAAGGTTCCGG
>CAZMYN010000107.1:0-3288 GCA_964570495.1 uncultured Acidimicrobiales bacterium
GGTACGGCCATGTCCGGCATGTCGACCTCGGGAACCTGAGGCACAGCAAGATCGGGTGCCGAAAGATCGGGCATCTCCGGAGCCGAGAATTCATCAACACTTGGTGCGCCAGCGGCGAAGTCGTCGATCGGTGAATCGGGCATGTCGATGCTGTCGATCAACTCGGCCTCTCCGGGACCGGGCAAATCATCGAGTACTTCACTGCCGGCTTGGCGCTCTTCGTAGGCGCTCGTCCAGCCGTCGTCCTGAACGCCCTGGAGAGATGCCGCGGCGACCTCAAGGTCAGGCTCGGCGACTACCTCGTCGGGTTCCTCGGTAATCGACTGCCAGCCGCCGCCGTTTGTCTGCACGACGGGGTCGGGCATCGACGGTTCCGGTATCGATGTCTCGGGCTCGAATGTCTCGTGGACGACGGCTTCTTCGAACGGGGCCGCTTCGGCCGGTTCGGCTGTTGCCTCGTCGACGTCAGGGTCGAGAAGGGTGTCCGTTGCCATAACGGGGGTCGATGCCGCGTCTG
The DNA here is from genome assembly GCA_964570495.1 of uncultured Acidimicrobiales bacterium. GTDB lineage: Bacteria > Actinomycetota > Acidimicrobiia > Acidimicrobiales > SHLQ01 > SHLQ01. Next base: position 518 of record CAZMYN010000107.1, read on the forward strand.
CCACCGCGCCCTCGGGCGCGGTCGAAGGTTGGGCGTTATTGAGGTCGCCATCATAAACAGCACCTGGTTTCGCGTCTGCGGGATACCACTTGCCATCTGAGGCCAACCACCATCCGGGGCCTTGCCATACATCACTCACTACCCATTAGCGTAACCGGCCCCGCAGAAAGGTGTGAATCGCCCCATAGCGTTGTTGATCTGATGATTGTGATCGACGCATCGGATCTGACCATGGTCCGACCCGGAAAAGAGCTATTTCGGGGGGTTTCCCTAACGATTTCAACGGGTGATCGGATTGGAATCGTTGGCCTGAACGGTGCAGGAAAATCGACTCTGATCGACGTCCTAACAGGTGTCCGTGAGCCTGAAGATGGGTCTGTGCGGCGCGGACGCGACGTTCGGATCACCTCTCTCGCACAAGATCCCGACCTTGGTCAGGGCACAATTCGCGACGCTCTAGTCGGTGCCGATGGTCAGGAATGGGAGATCGACGCGGTCCTTGACAAGCTGGGTATGGGAGGCCGTTCCGAAGACCTCGTCGCGCAGTTGTCGGGCGGTGAACAAAAGCGGGTCGCTCTCGCCGAAGCCCTCGTTGCCCAATCCGATCTGCTCATCCTGGACGAACCAACAAACCATCTCGATGTCGACGCAATCGAATGGCTCGAACATCGTCTCAACGCATTCAAAGGTGGTCTGTTGCTCGTCACGCACGATCGCCACGTGCTCGACAAGGTCACCAATCGAGTGCTCGAACTTGATCGTGGCCGTGCGTACATCCATGAGGGCGGGTACGACGCATACCTCGAAGGTCGGGCGTTGCGCGAAGAGCAGGCAGTGCAAGCCGAGAAGGTCCGCTCGAACCTTGCTCGCCGCGAACTGGCGTGGCTGCGTCGAGGCGCTCCCGCGCGTACGAGCAAGGCCAAGGCGCGAATCCGTTCGGCGACCGAGATCGTCAACGAACGTCCCCAAGAGGCAGCCCGGACGGGTGAACTCGACCTCCACTTTGGAACACCCCGGCTCGGCAACGATGTAGTTGAACTACGCAACGTCGGGTTCACCTACCCCGATTCTGAGCCGTTGTTCGCGGGTCTTGATCTTGCGCTTCACCGACGCGAACGCCTGGGCATTGTGGGGGCGAACGGTTCTGGAAAGTCGACCCTGCTCGACATCATGGCCGGCCAACGTCAACCAACGAGCGGAGAGGTCAGTGTTGGATCAACGGTCGAACTCCGTCTCTTCGACCAGCGAGGTGTTGATCTCGATCCTCAACAGCGCCTGTGGCAGGCGGTCGTCGGCGATGCACCGAAACCCGATTGGCAAGACATTGCGCTGATGGAGAGTTTCTGGTTCGACAGCGACGCCCAGTACGCACCGATCGAACTTCTGAGTGGCGGTGAGCGGCGCCGACTCCAGTTGCTGACCGTTCTCGCGCAGAAGCCGAACGTGTTGTTGCTCGATGAGCCAACGAACGACCTCGATCTCGACACGCTTCGCGTCCTCGAGGATTTCCTGGAGGACTTCCCAGGGGCCGTGGTTGTGGTCAGCCACGATCGGGCGTTTCTCGAACGGACCGTCGACGACGTGATCGTGTTCGATGGGAGCGGCTCGGTGGGTCGACTTCCCGGGGGTTACGAAGCGTACGAAAATCTGCGACGAACCCAGAGCGGCAATGCCAAGGCCGATTCCGCGAAGCAAACAGCGTCGCCGTCGAAGAAGGAAAAAGCTAAATCGGCGAGTGGCCGGTCAGCGAGCACGATTCGCCATGAACTCAAGACGGTCGAAAAGGAGATGGCGAGACTCGACAAGGCTCGAAGCTCGCTGACCGCTGAACTCGAAGACGCTGGTTCGGACCATGAGGCGCTGCTGCGAATCGGCGGCGAACTCACCCCGGTCGTCGACGAGATTGCGGCGTTGGAGGAGCGATGGCTCGAGCTCTCCGAAGAGGCTGAGGGATAGTCCCGCCAGCGGGCACTGGGCTGCAAGAAACATCGAATTCACTCGTACCCTGGCCCTATGAGTGATGCCATCGACACCACCGACACAGACGATCCGAGTGAGAACTCCGATGAACCAGTGCAGCCAAGCGCCGAAGGCGATGGGTTGGTTCTGACCGTCAGCGACGCAGCAATGACCAAGGTCTTGGAAATTCGCGACGGCGAAGACGACGCGGAGAACACTGGTTTGCGGGTCATGATTGTTGGCACGCGCGGTGTGGAGTTCGACTATGACCTCTCGCTTGAGGACATCTCCGAGGCACCCGAAGATGCTCACGTCTACACCGTCGATCAGCTCACGGTCATCATTCCTGCCGACAGCGTCGAGGACATGCGTGGCTCCACGCTCGATATACCGTCCAATCCAATGCAGGGTGGCCTGGTCATCCGGAACCCGAACCGTCCACCGGTGCTCGCTCCCGAAGACATCGAGCTCACCGGCACGGTTGGCGAGAAGGTCAAGCAACTACTCGACCTGAGTATCAACCCGGCGCTGGCCGCCCACGGCGGCTTCGCAAGTCTGGTCAAGGTCGAGAACGACACCGAGGTCCATGTGCTCATGGGCGGTGGTTGCCAGGGTTGCTCGATGAGCGCCATGACGCTGACCGAGGGCATCAAGACCGCCATCATCGAACAGATCCCCGAAGTCACCGAAGTGATCGACGCCACCGATCACTCCGCCGGTGAAAACCCCTTCTACACCTAGATTTCGTTCCGGAGCGGAGCTCGCGTAGCGACCATGTTGGCTGTGAGGGGTCGTCGACCGGCAGTGTCGAC
>CAZMYN010000107.1:3388-8198 GCA_964570495.1 uncultured Acidimicrobiales bacterium
GAGCTCGCGTAGCGACCATGTTGGCTGTGAGGGGTCGTCGACCGGCAGTGTCGACCGGCTGTGTGCTGAGGGGAGCGGAGCTCGCGTAGCGACCATGTTGGCTGTGAGGGGTCGTCGACCGGCAGTGTCGACAAAAATACAGAATCGGCGCCCCGGGGCAAATGGGACGCCGATCCTGTGTGTGTCAGCTAGGACGAGTGTCGTGGACGCTCGTCAATAGTTAGGCGCTATTAGCTGACAGAGAGCTCTGCGGCAGCTCGCTTGTTGCCCTTGTTCTTCTTGCCCTTGCCGTTCTCGAGGCGGTTCTGGACCCGCTCGTCAAGGCCAGACAACTTTTCGTCAGCCTGCTCTTGGGTGATTCGACCAGACTCGACCTTTGCTGCAATGCGCTCGGTGGCACGGTCGGTGAACAGGTCGACAAGCTCGGGAAGCTGGTCGCCAGCAATGTCAGCGAGGGGGGTGCCAGCTTCCCGCGCGGTCTGAAGCTCTTCAACAGCAATATCGAGAACTTCAGCGATTGCGGCGAGCTTCTCGGCCTTGCGCTCGGCGCGAGCTTCTTGGTCTTCGGCGCTCGGGGTGCCGTCGGTGGATACTGCTGCTCCTCGAGCGTTCGCTCGGCGGAACTTGCTGGATCGATCCTTGACCGTCTCGGTCTCTTCAGCTGGAGCTGGATCTTCGGCGGGGGCGTCGTCTTGGGCAGCGGCAGTGCCGGCGAAGCCGAAAGTAACGGCCGCAGCGGTGGCGACACCGGCTCCGATCAGCGAGAGGTTCTTTGTGTTCTTCATGTATGGAATTCCTTATTGGAGTTGCGCCGTGGGTTTGGCGACCGCTGTGTGCGATGAGTACATCCAAACAATCGGCCACTAAGAGAATCTGATAGGCGGACAAGTGGTTACTGATCCCTTCCTGAAGGGAATATAAGAACCTTCAGGCTTCTCTCACCTTGCATCGGTACCGTGATGAGCCATGGCGCAACCACACGTGCTGATCGTCGAAGATGACCAAGGGGTTCGCGAAGCTCTTGAAGTGGTTCTCGACGTCCAGACCTACCGAGTCTCGGGAGTTCAACGGGGCGAGGATGGCCTCGATATAGCTACGAACGACGGGGTCGACCTCGTGGTCCTCGACGTGAACCTTCCCGGTATCGACGGTTTGGAGACCTGCCGTCGCCTCCGTGCGTCCGGGTTCTCCGGCCCGATCCTGATGCTCACGGCACGTCATCAGGTGTCGGATCGGGTGTCCGGGCTCGATGCCGGCGCCGACGACTACCTGCCAAAGCCGTTTGCGCTCGCGGAGTTGCTCGCCCGAATTCGGGCGTTGCTGCGCGCTTTCGATGTTGACACGGTCGATGGTGTTGACGACGTTTCTCTCGGTGACCTCAGCCTCGATCGGCGCACTCGCCGGGTGTCGCGGGGCGGCAACGACGTCGATCTCACAAAGATCGAGTTCGACCTGTTGGAGTTTCTCCTCGACAACAAGGACCGGGTGATGGAGCGGGCCGACATCCAGTTGGCTGTGTGGGGTTACGACGATGACAACTCGTCGAACACGCTCGAAGTCTTTATCTCCGGCTTGCGAAAAAAGCTTGAACAAGACGGCGGTAGTCGCCTCATCCACACGAAGCGTGGCGTGGGTTATGTCGCGCGGGTAAGCCCATGAGGTTGCAGGCCCGCCTCGCGCTGACCGTCGCGCTAGCGGCAGCGATCGCCATTTTGGTAACGGCGACAGCTGCGTGGTTTCTGGGGTCGAACCAGCAACGTAGCGACGTTGACAACGCACTGATTCAAGCGGTGTCTGAGCCGCGCCGAACCGTCGACCTAGAAGGGCTTGTCGCGAATATCCCAGTCGGAGGTCGCGGCGCCGATCGCGCCGATGGAGCTCCGCAGGTCCGCGGACGATTCGGGGGTCAAGATAGTCGTCTCTTCACCCGGGTGCGGCTCGTCGTCGGTGATCAGGTTGTCGTCGATGAGGGTCTCCCCGAGATTGAAACACCAGAGGCAGGAGAGGACTCGCGAATCGAGACGGTCGAGCTCGACGGCCAGCGCTTTCGCATGGCTTCAGCAGCGCTCACCGGCCCCCGGGAAGGAACTATCCAGGTTGCTCGCAACATCGAGGACCTCGAAAACGGGCTGAGTCGCTTTCTCCGGCAGATCATCGCGGCGGGCTTGATCGGCATTGCGCTCGCTGCTCTCCTTGGGGCCCTCGTCGCACGCCGACTGACCGCACCGATCGCCCAGGTCGCCGATGCGGCCAAAGCAATGGTGTCGAGCAACGACCTGCCCGACAGCATCGAGGTAACGCGAGGCGACGAGGTCGGCGAGTTGGCAATGTCGTTCAATCAAATGCTCGCGGCGCTCGAACTGAGCCGTGAACAACAGCAGCGGCTGGTTGGTGATGCAAGCCACGAACTGCGCACTCCGCTCACGAGTCTGCGACTCAAGCTCGACCTACTCGACTCGACCCCCGATCTGCCCGAAGAAACTCGACGTGAGCTCGTGGCAAGCTCGGCGGCTGAGGTCGAGCAGTTGGGTGAACTCGTGACCGAACTCGTCGATCTTGCAACCGATCCGACCGGGGTCGAGGAACAGCCCGCGGCACAGTCTCTTTCGAGACTGGTTCGAGAGGTGTGCGATGTGGTCGAACTGCGTACCGGGCGCGAGATCGACCTGACGATCGCTGGCAATGAGGTCCACCAGCTCGTGCGAGACCGCATGGTTCGGCGCGCGGTTTTGAATCTTCTCGACAACGCCGCCAAGTACTCGGGTGCCGGAACGCCAATACGTGTAGCGGTCAATGGGAAGCGCATCGAGGTTCGAGATCGCGGAGACGGGATTCCCGAAGACGACCTCGATTATGTGTTCGACCGTTTTTATCGGTCGCCCTCGGCGCGCACGAGGCCGGGCAACGGAATCGGTCTCGCAATCGTCCGTCGGGTAGCCGAACTTCACGGTGGAGAAGTCTGGGCGCGCAACGCCACCGATCCGGCCGGTGCGATCGTCGGCTTCTCAGTCGGCTCTGAATCCGCTTGACTGGGTCTATGGACCTGCTCACCGATCTTGAGTTCGACAATCGCTTTACCGCTGAACTTCCGGCCGACCCGTTTCCCTCGGACGTACCCCATCAGGCTCCGGGGGCGGCGTTCAGTCGGGTGAAACCGACTCCAACCGCCGGGCCAGAAGTGATCGCCGTCGCGGATGAAGTTGTCGAGCTGCTCGGGTTGACCGACGAGCAGGTGGCGAGCGACGACTTCCGTGACCTCGTGACCGGAAACCTCGTGCTGCCCAGCATGGATAGTTACGCAATGCGCTACGGGGGACATCAGTTCGGGAACTGGGCGGGCCAGCTGGGCGACGGACGTGCGATCAACTTGGGCGAGCTCGTCACTCCCGACGGATCGCGACAAACCCTCCAGCTGAAAGGCGCGGGCCGCACGGCTTTCTCGCGAACTGCCGACGGGCTCGCGGTACTGCGTTCTTCGATTCGTGAGTTCGTCACGTCCGAAGCCATGTTTCATCTCGGCGTACCAACAACCCGAGCGCTCTCGCTCAGCCTCACCGGCGACCAAGTCATGCGCGACGTTCTCTACGACGGGCACCCGGCGCTCGAGCCAGGCGCGATCGTATGCCGGGTTGCGCCGCACTTCATTCGCTTCGGAAGCTTCGAATTGCCCGCGTCGCTTGGGGAAATCGACGAACTGACAGCGCTCGCGAACTTTACGATCCGCGAATACTTCCCCGAGCTGTGGCCAGCAAATGGCTCTCCGACATCGGAGACCTACGCCGACTTCTTTCGCGAGGTCGTGATCCGGACGGCCGATCTCATGGTGCATTGGCAACGCGTTGGCTTTGTGCACGGGGTGATGAACACCGACAACCTCTCGATTCTCGGGTTGACGATCGATTACGGACCTTACGGGTGGCTCGAAGACTTTGATCCCGGTTGGACTCCCAACACGACCGACGCGAACGGGCGCCGGTATCGGTTCGGAAATCAGCCGGCGATCGCGCAATGGAACCTGGCCCAGCTCGGCAACGCGCTGTTTCCTCTTGTGGGAGAAGCCGAACCGTTGCAGGACGCTATCGACGCATACGTTGATCGGTTCCGCTCCGGCAACGACGAGGCGCTTCGACAAAAGCTGGGTCGCAAAGACTGGGACCCGCTCATCGGCGCGCAGTTCGTTGGCGACCTCTTTGAGCTCTTCGCCGCAGCTGAGACCGACATGACGCTCTTCTTCCGTGGCCTAGCGGAGGTCACCACCGACGAGGACGCGTCTCACGATGACCGGTTCGCTCCGATTCGAAACTCGTTCTACTTGCCCGACGAACAACTGACCGACGAGTTGCGGGGCCGCTGGGACGGCTGGCTGGACGCGTACGTGACGCAGATTCGCACGGAGGGAACGACCGATGGCGAGCGACGCGATGCCATGAATTCGGTGAACCCGCTCTATGTAATGCGCAACTATCTCGCTCAACTCGCAATCGATAAGTCGACCGAGGGAGATCACTCGGGCGTTACCGAGTTGCTCGACGTGATGCGCAACCCGTATACCGAACAGCCCGGCAAAGAGTCATACGCCGAGAAGCGCCCCGAGTGGGCCCGCACCCGCGTCGGCTGCTCCATGCTGAGCTGCAGCTCGTAGCCTGCTGCAGCTCTTTGCCGCCAGCGACTCCGTCGCGAATTTGGCGGCACGAGCTTGCAGCCTGCTATCCCCTTCGGGGAGCGTTCAAGCGCCACGCAGGGTGGGCGCCGGAGGCGGCGCCAGCGTTCGGGCCACTTCGATCTGCACGACGGAGTCGCAGGTCGCGCT
>CAZMYN010000107.1:8298-10745 GCA_964570495.1 uncultured Acidimicrobiales bacterium
GCGGCGCCAGCGTTCGGGCCACTTCGATCTGCACGACGGAGTCGCAGGTCGCGCTCGCACGCTCGAACACCGCGGCCTGAAGCGCCCTTAGCGGATGGCGAGGCCGGTGAAGCACATCTCGTCTTGGGTGCCTTCGGCCCACACGATGTAGCGACTCTCGAGGCCTGCGGGCCACAGAGCCCGGTCCCAGCCACACTCGACCCGCAACACGTCGCCCTCGGCGAACTCGAGCGTCTCGTCGGGGTAGTAACCCATCTGCCATTGGAAGTCCCACCGGTCGATGTCGATCAGCAGCCGTTCTTCGGGGGTATCGGGGTTCAGGGTCAACCGGTACGTGGTGCCCAGCTCGTGCATGTGTGGCCACATCGAGACGACCTGGCCGGTCGGTGCGTCGATGTCGCACGACGAGCTTGCAACGCCATCGGTGAAGTGGGCAAAGTCCTCTGCGCTCACACCGCACCGTCGGTTGATGAATTCAGAAATGAGTGCTGACTCGAACCCGAACTCTTGGCTCAGGCGAGCAATTGCTGCTGAACGGTCGCACAAGGGGCCGCTTTCGAAACTCGCGCATGGGATTTCCGCTGGACCGATGAGCGATGGATTCGAAATTGGATCGAGGCTGCCGCCTGCGGCCTCGACCTCTTCAGGGCTCGCGAGTTCGAGTGCGATTCCGGAGTTATCGGGGAGGGCTTCGGTGTCGTAGTGGTAGTGCCACTGCACGACGAACGTGTCGCCCGCGTCCATGCGCAGGCCAGAGCCCTCGGGCATCGTGATTGGACCGGTACCTGGCGCCCACCCAGCAACCTGTTCGAGCAGGCCGTCGCTGAGCCGGGGGACGGTCTGGCAGAGCCAGCCCGGGTTGCCGTCGGAACCGTCGAGTTCGTCGGCTTCGCCTCGGAGCTCGGCTGGCAAGCGATAGATGAGGCTGTGATGGAGCACCCGCGTCTCGTCGGGCCGTGTCTCGATCGACGTGACCCAACTTTCATCGGTGAACTCGGGATCAAGGATGCGGCAGCGGTAGTCGTCGGTGCGGTCCGAACCGGGGTACGCGCCATCGGCGTACAGGACTAAATCGGCGTCGATTGGAGGGTAGGTCTGGCTCGTTGCGGCGAGCGGTGTGGTCGCTTCGACGTCGAGCGGTGCGCCTGCGGCTGCCCAATCGATGATCGTCTGACGATCCTCGTCCGTCATCGACAGGTCGTACTGAAAGGAAACTTCTTGGAGGCCGCTCAATGGCCAGGGCGGCATCTGGCGGTCCTCGACCCGAATCGAGATGAACTCGGCAATCGAGGCGACATCGTCGACCGTTTCCATGACGAGGTGGGTCGTGCCAGGGCCGGTGTCGGAGTGACACGACACGCAGTTGGTTTCGATGATGTGCTGCACGTCGTTCGCGAACGAGATAGCGGTGGCAGCTTCGGTGGTCGAGGTGACGGTGTCATCGCCCGTCGCATCTTCTTGTTGTGCGCTGGCGTCGCCAACAAGAGCGTTCGGCGCAGCAGAGTCGGAGACCTCATCGCTACCGCACGCGGCAAAGATGAGCGCTCCGAGGAGAATTGTTGAGCCGAGTACAACGAGTCGCGAACGGGCCATACCCAACCTTACGGCGCGAAGTCGAGAATTTTCAGCCGTCACCGACGAGAGCTTCGCGAACATCCTCGGGCGTGAGCGCAACAACGTCGGCGTTCGCCGCCATCAGTTCGTCGATCGCCCCGAAACCCCAGCCCGCTCCAATGGCTGTCATTTGCAACGACTTGGCTGCCTCGATGTCCTGGCGGCGGTCACCGATGATGGCGATGCCGCTGGTTGGCTTACCGACGGTTTTGACAGCGTGTTGGATGACCGCCCGCTTGTTGGTGCGCTTGCTCTTGGAGTCTGACCCGACCACCACGTCGAAGCGGTCGGCCATACCAATCCGTTCAACGACCCGGACGACGACGGGTTCGAACTTCATGGCCGCGACCCCCAACATCCAGCCAGCTGCAGCTAAATCGGCCAAAAGGACTTCCATGCCGTCGTATGCGGTGTCCTCAAGCCAGCCCGCAAGAGCGAACCGCTCCTTGTATTTCGCGGTCGTGGCTTCGATCTTGTCGTCGGGTACTCCGAGGAGCCGGTGTGCGTCGCTGGGCGCAAGGCCGACGAGCTTGTCGGGGCCAATGGTGTCGGGGTACACAACGTCGAGTTCGTCGAGGGCGTACTTGTGACAGGTAATGATTCCGTCGGTTGGGTCGGTGAGGGTGCCGTCGAGGTCGAAGAGCGCGAGCGGCCGTGCGTTCGGATCTTCGGGCACGCCACCGTCAGATTCCATGGCCAGACCGTTGAGCTCGGAGCAGACATCGGCCAATCATAGGAATATGGCACCCGCTCCTCGGCCACCCGCCCAGGTTTGGTGCCTGGCACCAAAAGGGGTGTTTGGTGCCAGGTCACTTTTGGAGGGTTTGGTGCCA
>CAZMYN010000108.1:0-10601 GCA_964570495.1 uncultured Acidimicrobiales bacterium
CAGTAAACGCGGTAACCAACAAGGCACCAATGTCGAAGCAGCGTGCAAACGTGCCACTGTCTGCTTTAACGCTCGCGGCAGGCGCGGCTTGGTCGGCGACAATCGACGTAATCGCAAGCAGCACCAGTGGCTGGTCTTCGTCGTCGCGGCTGATCTCGCGGAAGATGCAGGTTCCGAAGTCGGCGTCGATTCCGAGTTCTAACAACTCGTCGGTGACTTCGAATTCGGAGAGGAAGAGCGACTCGAGGTTTCCGCCGTCGGCACAGTCGAGCAGGATCTCGATGGACTTTGCCTGCTGGGGAACGTCGAGAGTGTCGAATTCGGTCGTGCGGTCAAAGCCAAGTTCTGCAACGAGGCGCCCATCGATACACCCTTGTTCGGTTTCGGTCAGTCCGAGTTCGCCGGTTTCAAAGAGCCGTACGGCAAATGCGCCCAATCCGGGGCCTGGCGCGGGAACGAACTGCTCGACAGGCTCGACTTGTTCGACCGCTGCGACGTCGGCGGTAGTGGGGACGGCTTCGACCTCATCGACTTGTTCGACCGCTGGCACGGTCGTTGCCGTTACGACAATGTCTGGTTCGCCGAGAGGCTGGGCTTGCTCGCTGGTCTCTTCGCCGGCGGCTTCGGCACTTTCGGTTGCCGCATCATCTGTGGCGTTGGCCGCAGCGTCCACATCGGCCGCCTCGACGGTCTCGGTCACCTCGGAGTCGTCGGGAGCTGCGGTATCGGTTTCGCTCGATCCGCACGCGCCCAAGAGCACCGCGGCACAAATGAGTAGAAGGAACATTCGGTTTCGCAGAGACATGTGATCGCCCACCTCTTTGGTTGTTGAACTACTTGGCTTGTCACTCAACGTAGTTACCGCTCGCTCACTCCGGTACCGGGAGTAGCCCCCATGCTGCCACGTAAGCCTCCGCCGCGCCCTAGCGGCCCTCGTGTTGAAGCCCTGGCAAGAGCCCTGCTTCATTGAGCGCTCGCATGGCTCGAAAGTCATCGAGGCTGATCACCACTGCTTGCTCGACCTTGCGGTCGCACAGGTACGTGACCACGCAATCGTCACAGCGCGAGGTGTGCTGCATCACGCAGGAGTCGCAATCGATGGTCACCGAGTCAGAATTCGTCATGCCCACGACACTACGAAGGGGCTATGACATCGAACGTTGGTCGGTGCTAGCGATACGCCTCGCGAGGGAGCCGGGTAAGCAATTCGACGCTCGCATCGGCATTGTCGCCGGCGTAAACCACGAGGTCGGCGTCGGGATGGAGTTCCTGGAACCACGGACCAAGGGTGACCCACAGGGTCACGCTGCAGCCACGGCGGCAATCATCGGGTCGCCGAATGCTGACGAATCGGGAATCGCTTAGCAGCACGGCGTCGTTCGTTGTTCGGATTGCCGCACCGTTGCCGTTGAGAGAAACACGTTCGGAGCTATCGATCGCGAGGTCGATGTCGTCACGGCCATCGCCCAGCCATACGGACAGTTCAAGGACTCGCGACGATCCGCGATCGGAGAGGTCGTGGCGCAAGGTCGGGCGTTCAAGCCGTCGGAAGTTGATCGTCTCGTCGATGTCATTGTCGGTATTGGTGTCGCCGAAGAGACCGGTTCGCACGGTCCGTGTCTCACACGCTGGATCCTCAGCGAAGCGACTCTCGGCATCGCCGTCACGGTCGTCAAAGTCGCAATCCACCTCGACAATTTCTTCGGGAGCGTCATCGAAATAGGTGCTCTCGGCGAATTCCCGCTCCTCGTCGCGGTCACGGTCGCGGTCGCTGACGAACTCGATCTCGGCATCGCGGCCGATGGGCTCTGGCTCTTCGTCGCCCGAGGTCACGAGGTAACGGACGGTCAAGCCGAGCAGCAACGCCATCACGAGGGCGGTGCCGATAAGGATGTTGCCGAGGTGTTCGTCAAGCGTTCCCCGCTCTGACGAGTGCCCATTCTTGTTCGCTGGCTCGGGCGCTGTTTGGGTAGTTGTCGCACTCTCTTTGGTTGGCGATTCGTTCTGCATGGGTATCTCCTTTGTAGTGATACGTCTGCAGTTCGTTCTGAGTTCCCGACTCTCTCGGAAATTCGCGCGCTGAGTTAGGCCAACAAGGCAACGAGTTGGGCGCTGTGCAACACGTTGGCCCCTCGCTCGGTTACACCAGCGCGCACGCGCTTGTCCGAACTAATGACGGTGACTGGCCGCGCCCGGTCCATCGCGGAAACCGAATCGATAATCACGTCGTCTGCCTCGACGCCATCGGGGCTGAACCTCACCCGAACCCGCGGGTCCAACGATCGTGAATCGACATCGACGTCAGCGCCATCAAACACGACATCGAATGATGCCGTAACGCTGCCGAGCAGACCACAGAGTTGCTGTTCGAGCCAGGAACGTTGCTGTTCGAGGGGCTGGTCGTAGTGAGCAAGCTTGGTGACGTTGTATCCGTCGACGAGCACGGTCATGTTCGGGATGGCGAGCAGGTACTCGGCGTATTCGACCGAGTCGTCGAGCAGGCCGTGAGGGACTCGTAGCGGCACTCGACGCTCGACAACAACCTGTTCGGGTGTCGCGGCGCTTCGTAGTGAGTCCAGCTGTGCCGAAGCATCGGCGATCAACGCCTCGATCGCGCCAACAGCATCGCGCACCTGCTCGTTGTTCAGTGTGCCTCCCACGGCGGTCGTCGAAAGTTGAGCTGTGGTCATTGTCTCGAGGAGTCCTTCGAGACGCTTTCGTTCCGAGATGTGACGGGCCATCACCGATTCGGTCTTCTTCAACTCGGCAACCGCCCGTTGGCGTTGCTCGGTGAGTTCGCTTTGCGACGCTGCAAGCTCGTCGCGCTCGCGCTGCAATTGCGAAGCTTGCTGGTCGAGTTCGCTGACGCGTTTCTCGGCAACGTCGACTCGCTTGCCCAACTCGTCGCGCTCTTCCTCGGCACGCTCGCGAGCGCGCTCGGACACTTCCAAGCGGTGGACGAGCTTCTTCGACGACGTTGTGCTCTCGACGATCGGCTCATCAGCAGCGGTCAGCATTTGGTTGACGAACTTTTCCCAGCCGTCGGTTCGTTCGAGATACGCAACGCCTACACGTCCAATCGACGCTTCGGTCGCGGCTTTGGCTACCCGTGCCCGAAATTCATCGTCGGTATCGAGCACGTCGAGTACTGCGTCCTTGGCCTTGTCGGGAAGTTTCGCGAACCGGAGCATCGGCTCGAGGCGAACCGGGATCGCCGCCGCCGATTTCGACTTCTTGGCTTTCTTGGCAACCGAGAGGGCCAACTCGAGCATCGGGTCAAACAGTGAGGAAGCCACCGGTCGACTACTCGCGAGACGCTTCGATCAGCGCATCCAATTTCGCCGTCGCAGCCCCCGAATCGATGGACTCTGCGGCCTGTTGCATGCCTTGCTCGATCGTCGAGGCAAGGCCCGCAACGACAAGGCCCGCAGCGGCATTCAAGGTCACGATGTCGCGCGCTGCCCCTTGCTCGCCCCCAAACAGTCGGCGAGTAATCGCCGCGTTGACTTCGGCATCGCCGCCGTCGAGCGCGCCGTCGCTCGGAGCCGGGATGTCGAGTTCGCGCGGGTCCAGAGAGAAGACGGAAACCGAATCGCCCTCGAGTGCGCGCACGGTAGTTGGCCCCGTCGTCGACAGCTCGTCGAGCGGACCATCGCCCGTCACGACCCAGGCGTGCTCGGAGCCCGTGGCCAGCAGAACTTCGACCATCCGGTCAGCCAAACTCTCGTCGGCCACGCCAACGACTTGGCGGGTGAGGCGCCCGGGGTTCGAAAGCGGCCCCAGAACGTTGAATACGGTCGGAATGCCGAGTTGAGCTCGAACTGGCCCGACGTGGCGCATTGCGGGGTGGAAGGTGCGTGCAAAAGCAAAGCCAACTCCAACCTCGCCCACGATCTCGGACAACCGCTCGGGTGCAACGTCAAAGTTGACCCCGAGTGCGTCCAGTAGATCAAAGCTGCCCGATGTCGACGAAGCCTTTCGGTTGCCGTGCTTGCATACGACCGCTCCAGCACCAGCAGCGACGAAGCACGCCATCGTGGACACGTTCAGCGCTGCTTTGCGCCGGCTCGGCGCGCCGCCCATTCCAACGATGTCGACCGCTCCGGGTGCAATGGCGAGCGGGGTCGCCGCTGCGTGCATTGCGCGGACTAGTCCGGCGAGCTCGTCGACGGTCTCGCCCTTTTGGCGAAGTCCCATGATGAACGCCGCGATCTGGGCATCGGTGGCCTCACCAGCAAGGATCACATCGAGCACCGCTTCGGTGTGCTCAGGCGTGAGATCGGTGTTGGCTTGTAGGGCGCCGAGAGTGCCTGGCCATCCCCCAAAGTCGGCGAGCGTCATCGAGCCAACCTATCTCGCGTTTTTCTGAGCCTGAACCTCCCAAGGCGGCGACCCGGCTCAGAAAAAGCCGAAGGCCCGACCTCACCGCAAGCGGTGGGCCGGGCCTGTCGTTCTAACTTATTGCTGCAAAGGATTACGCGAGGTCGAAGCGATCTGCGTCCATCACCTGTGCGAATGCTGCGGCGAAGTCGTTGGCGAACTTCTCGCCAGCGTCGTCGGCTGCGTACACATCGGCAATTGCACGAAGGATCGAGTTCGAACCGAACACGAGGTCGTTGCGGGTACCGGTCCACTTGACGTCGCCGCTCGCACGGTCCTTGCCTTCGAACACACCCTCGTCGCCAGCTGCCGACCATTCGGTGCTGTCGAGATCCATCAGGTTGACGAAGAAGTCGTTGCTGAGCGTGCCGACCCGATCGGTGAGAACGCCGTGGCCGTCAGTGGTAACACCGAGGACACGAAGACCAGCGACAAGCACCGACATCTGCGGAGCGCTGAGCCCGAGGAGCTGCGCCTTGTCGACGAGCAGGTGCTCGGCCACGTGTGCGTTGCCCTTGCCCAGGTAGTTGCGGAAGCCGTCCCAGCGGGGCTCAAGCCAGGCGAATGACTCTTCGTCGGTCGCCTCTTGGGTTGCGTCGCCACGTCCGGTGCTTACCGCAACCGAAACGTCCACTCCCCCAGCCTTGGCTGCTGCCTCAACTGCTGCTGCGCCACCGAGCACGATGAGGTCGGCCATCGAAACGTCGACGCCGACGCTCGACTGCACGCCCTCGAGGGCCTTGAGTACACGACCGAGCTCGCCCGGGTTGTTTGCCTCCCAGCCGCTCTGGGGCGACAGACGAATACGTGCGCCGTTCGCTCCGCCACGCATGTCGCTTCCGCGATAGGTGGATGCGGATGCCCAAGCGGTCGACACGAGGTCGGTGATGCTGAGCCCCGAGTCCATGATTGCGGCCTTGACCGTGGCGACATCGCCATCGCTGAGTGCGGTGCCCGCAGGAACGGGATCCTGCCAGATGAGCTCTTCACTTGGGACCTCTGGGCCGAGGTAGCGAACAGCAGGACCCATGTCGCGATGTGTCAGCTTGTACCAGGCACGTGCAAACGCGTCGTCGAGCAGCGACTGGTCGTCGCGGAAGCGCTGGCTGATCTCGTTGTAGATCGGGTCCATCTTCATGGCCATGTCGGCAGTGGTCATCATCGGTGCGTGGAAGACGTCGTCACGATGCGCGTCAGGCACGGTGCCCGCAAGTGCGGGAGCGTGCCACTGCTTGTGACCCGCTGGGCTCTCGGTGAGTTCCCAGTCGTTGTCCATGAGTGTCTCGAGGTAGTTGTTGTCCCATGTGGTGGGCGTCGAGTTCCATGCGCCTTCGAAACCAGAGCCGGTGGTGTGCTCGGCAATGCCCGATTCGAAGTCGTTCTTCCAACCAACGAGCTGTTGTTCCATCGGTGCGCCCTCTGGTTCGGCGTTCACCATGTCTTCGGGGCCAGCGCCGTGTGCCTTGCCGAAGGCGTGTCCGCCAACGACGAGCGCAACGGTCTCTTCGTCGTTCATTGCCATGCGACCGAACGTCTCGCGAATGTCGCGGCCAGATGCAACTGGGTCGGGGTTGGCGTTGGGGCCTTCTGGGTTGACGTAGATGAGGCCCATCTGGACGGCGCCGAGTGGCTCCATCAGGTCACGGTCTCCCGAGTAGCGCTCGTCGTCGAGCCAGACGTTCTCGGGTCCCCAGTAGATGTCCTCTTCAGGTGCCCATACGTCTTCGCGGCCACCAGCGAAACCGAAGGTCTTGAATCCCATGGATTCGAGCGCAACGTTGCCGGTGAGGATCATGAGGTCAGCCCAGCTGAGCTTGCGGCCGTACTTCTTCTTGATTGGCTCGAGCAGGAGCCGTGCTTTGTCGAGGCTGACGTTGTCGGGCCAGCTGTTGAGCGGAGCGAAGCGTTGGGTGCCCGAGTTGCCGCCACCGCGGCCGTCGTGGGTGCGGTAGGTGCCGGCCGAGTGCCATGCCATGCGGATGAAGAACGGTCCGTAGTGGCCGTAGTCTGCTGGCCACCAGGACTTCGAGTCCGTCATGAGAGCGGTGAGATCGGCCTTGACGGCTGCGAGGTCGAGCTTTGCGAATTCGGCGCCGTAGTCGAAGTCGTCGTCCATGGGGTTCGACCGTGCCGAGCCCTGATCGAGGATGTTCAAGTTGAGCTGGTTGGGCCACCACTTTTGGTTTGCCGATGAACCCACCTCGTTTTGGTGGAAGACCGGACACTTTTCTTCAGACATGATCCTCTGATTCTCCTGATTGCTATTTGTGTTGATGTGGTTGTAGGTGAACTTAGACGGCGTTGGCTAGCTGATGCAGCTCGAACAACGCCCCCAATAGATAACTTCGGCTTCATCGATTTCAAAGCCGTGATCGTCGTTCGCGATGAGACACGGAGTCGAGCCGACAGCACAGTCGACATCGAACATCAGCGAGCACTCGCGACAGATCAGGTGATGGTGGTTGTCGCCGACACGGTTTTCGTAGCGGGCAGCCGATCCAGCGGGTTGGATCCGTCGGATGAGGTGCTTCTCCGCGAGAACGCCAAGCGTGTCGTAGACGGCTTGGCGCGAGATCGACCCGAGCTTCGAGCGAACCTCCTCGACAATGTCGTCGGCCGTTGAGTGCGGGTGCACGGCAACGGCCTCCAGCAGCGCAAGGCGCTGCGCGGTGACCTGTACGCCGTTGTCACGCAGCAGCTGCTCGGGATTCGTGTGCTCGGGTTCGAGCTGGTCGGCTTTGCCTGCCATCAGCGGCCATTCAAGTCGCGATTCTGGACAGAATCAAGTATCAGAGTTGGTCTAACTTTTGCGCTCGGAGATCTCGGTCGGAAGTGCTGACGCTTCCATGGCACACTGGTCGACGGTGAGTCGGCCGGGTGGTCGCGGCTTGGGCAACCAAGCTGAGGAAGGTCGGGGCTCCGCAGGGCATGATGCTGGCTAACGGCCAGTCGTGGTGACACGCAGGCAAGTGCAACAGAAAGTAAACCGCCGATGGCTCCTCCGGGAGCACAGGTAAGGGTGAAACGGTGCGGTAAGAGCGCACCAGTACCGCAGGTGACTGTGGTAGCTGGGTAAACCCCATCAGGAGCAAGGTCAAACGTGAGGTACGGGCTGCCCGTCCCGCAGCCGAAAGGTTGCAACCTCCAGGTAGACCGCACAGATAGATGGCCACACAGGGTCAGCTCTTCGGGGCTGGCCTGGACAGAACCCCGCCTATAGGCCGGCTCACCACCCATAACCCCAATTCGCACAATATGTGGTTTTTGAAGAAGGCCAGGACCCTTCGGGTTCTGGCCACGTTCGTTTTCGACGTCGCAAACAGCCCATGGTCAAACATCAGGGGTTCGCTCTAGGGTCTCGCCATGACCGCATATCTCATGATCACCTACGACGTCACTAACCCCGAGCGCCTCGCCGACTACAACCCCGGCAAGGCCGACGAGCTTCGCGCAACGATCGACAAGCACGGAGGGCAGGTTCTGGCGGCGGGCCCCGGCGACGCCACCGTCGGCAGCACTCCAGAGCGCTGCGTCTTGTTGTCGTTCCCCGACGCCGACGCGGCAAAGGCCTGGCAGGCCGACGACGAGTACGCGCCGCTCAAGGCAATCCGCTACGAGGCAACAACCAACATCTCCGAAGTCCTCCTCGCCAGCAACTAACCCGGTAAACGCAAAATCTGTGGTTGCTCAGCCGCGTATTCGCGGCTGAGCAACCACAGATTCGTATGCGGGACTAGCCCGCTATCTTCAACAAGACGACCAACAGCAGTACTGGAGTCAGCGCTCCGACGGTTGCGAGCCCGACTCGTGCTGAACGGTCGACATTGCTAAGGCGACCAAGCACGACGGGGCCTGCGATCAGGCCGACGAGGTAGCCCACCGGAAGGGTCAGAAAGTAGTAGATGCCGTCCCACGTCCCCGGATTCGGGCCGATGGCATCCTCTGTCAACCAGGCGGCAACGACAAGACCAAGGGCCACCGAGGCCACTCCCCAAAAGAACGAGCCGATGCGAGTAGGGAGTTGGAGGTGGTCGACCTGCGTAGCGACGGAGTCGTTGCTGGCTGGCGATCCGCTAGCTGCTGGGGGCTGAATGGTTGGTGTGTGTTCCATATATTCAGCATCGGGCAATCGCGACCCCAACGACCCTAGGCAAATCCCCCAAAACCCCCTGGGGAACCCAAAATCTGTGGTTGCTCAGCCGCGTATACGCGGCTGGCAGACCACAGATTCCTACGGTGGCTAGGCAGCCTCAGATGTAGCGTCGATGGCCTCAGCGGACTCGACACCAGCACCGACAGCAACCTCGACACGGCGAGGCTTAGCCGATTCGGCGACGGGGATCGTCACGGTCAGCACGCCAAACTCGTAGTCAGCAGTGAGGTTGTCGGAGTCGAGTCGCTCGCCGAGCTGAAAGCTCTGCGATACCGAGCCGCTTCGACGTCGAGACAGCACCTTGGCCCCCTCGGGGATCGAACTGGGACGAGAAGCGTTGAGCGTTAGGCTCCTGCCCTCGACGGTCAGCTCGACAGTCGCTGGATCAATGCCAGGGATATCGACCGAGAGGACGACTCCTTCGTCGCTTCGAAGAACGTCGTAGTCGAGTCCCCGGTTAGCCGGATTAACGAAGGGGTCATATGAGTTGAACAACATGCATCCTCCTAGGAAACATTCGTCTGCAAAACTTGAGTGACAGTCACTCAAGTTTGATCCAACGCCGGCCATGGCGATCTATTCCCCAAACGGGAATCTGGGCTATTCGATCCGGTCGCGTAGGAGTTGGCCCTTCGACACGAACAGCTCCTTGCCTTCGCCGGTGAGCTCCAGACGTCGGACAAAGAACGCCAGCACGCCCAGGCCGATCAGCTCCATGATGAACAGCACGACCAACGAGCGACCGAATTCGGGTACCGCCGAGCCGCCAAGAACGTCGCTCGCCCCGAGGAACGGCCACCAGAACACGTCAGCTGACGTCCACGACCCATCGAGAACCAGGTGCATGAACAACCCAATCGGCAATCCCAGCCATTGACGGCGCACCAGGCGTCGTCCTTGGGTTACCAGCATCACGACAGCGAGAACAACCACGGGGCCAAGCAGCGTGTGCAATACCCATGGCCCACCCACGAAACCTTCGATGATCGGCAGCACGGCACCGGCCATCACGAGGCGGTAGTCGAGGGCGGGCGACGAAAAGACGATGAGAACCAGCGCGAACGACAGTCCAATAAACCAGAAGAACATCTAGGTGAGTTTGGCCACCAGCCGACCACAGTCGACGCACGGCTCAAGGGTTCCCGCTGGTAGGTGCTTCCATCGATCGAGCTCGACGGCCGACATTGCGACCGGGCAGCCACCGTTGTGGGCCGGATCAAACTCGATCACCGCGTCGGGCCCATAGGTGATCCGCATCTTGCGATACAGCTCAAGGTTCTCTTCGCTCACCGACTCCGCAGCCGTTGCACGTTCGGCCTCGGTCGATGCTATTTCGGCGTCGAGCTCAGCGGCCGACGAATCGAGCGTCGAGCTCGCCTCGGCGCGCTTTGCCTCGATTTCGCCACGGGCTGCCTCGGCCTGTACGAGTTGTTCGTCGAGTGGCTCAATCTCCAAGAGGAGCTCGATCGACTGATCCTCGAGGCCGCTTTGACGTTGCTTGAGCCCCGAGATCTCGTCGCCGAGCGCGGAGGCTTCTTTGGGGCTGGTAACGGATCCGTCGTAGAGCTTTGCTTCGAGAGTCGCTGCCTTTGCCTCAACGTCGCGGGCGTCGTCCTCGAAACTCTTTTGCTGCTTGCGAAGCTCATCGCGCTGCGACGTTGTCGACTCGGCCGCAGCGTTCAGGCGAGCGAGCTCAGCATCGAAGTCCGAGATGATTGCGCGCTCGGGAAGATGCTCATGTTTGTAACGCAGCTGGTCGAGCGTGTTGTCGTTGCGCTGAACGGTCAGCAGACCCACTAGTTCCGACATGACTCCCCTGATTAGGCGTCCTCGTAAACTAGCGAGGGAGATGCGCTTAGGGCGAGCCGGTGGCTTCGGCGCCCGCAGCCACATCGGCCACGTCAGGCGCGGCCGTCGTTGTTGGAGCAGCGGTCGTTGCTGGAGCGGTCGTCGCTGGTTCAAGGGTGACCAGCGGAGCCTCGGTGGTCGTCGGGGCAGCCTCTGGGTCCTCGACGACTACGTTCTCGTTGTCGACAACCACATCGCCGCCGTCAACCACATCGCCGCC
>CAZMYN010000109.1:0-10562 GCA_964570495.1 uncultured Acidimicrobiales bacterium
TCTCCAAGGCTGAGGTCTCCAAGGCTGAGGTCTCCAAGGCTGAGGTCTCCAAGGCTGAGGCCAGGTTTCCCCTACAACTTGGTGCGCAGGAAGCGAGAGGCCGACTTCTTCACGACCTCTGCGTAGGTCGGGTAGGCAAAGATGGTGTCTGCCAGATCCTCGGCGCGAAGCTTTTGGGTAACGGCGAGCGTCAGTGTCTGAATCCACTCGCCAGCGTGGGCGCCTACGCCCGTGCCGCCAAGGATGGTGTTGTCGGCATCCATCACGATCTTCATCATGCCGCCGACCTTGCTGTCGGTAATGAAGCGATCGGTTGCGGCATCGACGATGAAGGTCTGCACGCCGTCACCGTGGATCTCGCGAGCTTCGGCTTCGGTCATTGCGACGTGGCCGATTTCCGGGTCGGTGAAGATGGCCCACGGCAACGCACTCAGATCGACGGTACGTGATTCGCTGTTGAGCATGTTTCGCACGACGAGCTCACCCTGATAGTTCGCAACGTGGCTGAACTTGGCGGGTGAGGCAACATCGCCGAGCGCAAAGATGTGCGGTTGCGACGTCTGCATTTGATCGTCGACCGTAATGCCGCGCGGGGTGTACTCGATTCCGGCGTTCTCCAGGTCGAGGCCGTTGATGTTGGGTACGCGTCCAATCGCGATAAAGAGCTGATCGACGGTGATCTTCCTGGAGGTCTTGTCGTCGGCGGGGCCCTCTTCGATCGTGAGGCAGATCTTGCCGTCGGCGTCGGTCGAACAAACCTGCGCTTCGGCAGAGGTGATCATCTCGATGCCCTGTTCGGTGAATACGTCGATCAGGTAGCCAGCAACGTCGGGGTCGACCGAGCCCAAGATGCGGTCGTTGCGGTCGATGATCGTGACCTTCGATCCAAAGCGTGCGAGCGATTGGCCGATCTCGGCGGAGATGACGCCGCCTCCCAGAAACGCGATCGAGTCGGGCAACTCTCGGATGTCCCAGAAGTTCTCGTTGTTCAAGAACTCGACCGGTTGATCGCCTTCGGTCGGCAACAGGCGAGGCGCGGAACCGGTGCAGATAATGAAGTTGTCGGCAGTGATCTGGTCGTCGCCGATCTTTACCGTGTGCGCGTCGACAAATTTTGCGCCGCTTGGATGGATGAATGTGTCGATCCCCATGTTGTTGAAGCGTTCGGGCTGCTCGTGTGAGTAGACACCGTCGACGATGCTCTTGACGTGCTCCATGGCCCGCGTGAAGCTGAAGTCGCTCTCGACATCGAGCTGATGCAGCCCGTGCGAGGTGCTTTCCTTTGCTGCCTGATAATGCTTGGCGACGTCGATAAGCCCCTTGGACGGAACACACCCCGAATGGGTGCACTCGCCACCGATCTTGTGCTTTTCGAGCAGCGCGACCTTGGCGCCTCGGCGTTGGGCTTCGAAGGCCGACGTGATGCCGCCGCCTCCCGCTCCAACGATGATGATGTCGTAGTCGTAGTCACCCATTAGATCTTCTCCGTATAAATTAGTTCGGCGTCGCCATCGACTCCGGCCACTTGGAAGTACGCCATCTCGCCGTCGCTACCGTTCACGTCTAGCACGCAAAACGCGTGGTGGTAGTGGTCGCCGTCATCGCCGAGTCGAACGTCGGGGTGCATCACTGGAGCTTCGTCGACGCCGTCGGGTAGCGCCAGGTTGGGCAGCGTCTCGTAGGGCTTCCACATAAGAGCAACGGGCATAGCGCCCGAACCAATGCAGCGTCCCTTCTCGAGGCCAACGTATGGGTCGAAGGCAGCGAGGTTGTGCTCGTGGCCCCAAAGCCACACGTCGATGTTGGCTAGGTGGGACTCGAACTCGGAATAGAAGACAGGATTCAGTGCGAGTGGGCGATTTTGTTGATCGCGGGCGATGTTTCCCGATGCGGTGAAGAGTTGGTAATGCGAGAGCATCACCGTCTTGCGTCCCTCGGCAGTGTCGACCTTGTGGCGGTGCCATTCGGCTTCTTTGGGGTCGATCGGCGGGACTTTGTATTGGGAGCCCGTTGGGCTGCCGATCTCGGGCGGCGCACCGATTGCGAGGATCTGCCAGTGTTCGTTGCGTAACGCGAAGTAGCTCGCCGGTTGTCCGAGCTCATCGATAAGCCAGTAATACCCTTCGCCACCGGCGTAGAGATCGTGATTGCCTGCAAGGTTGAACACCTGGGTCTCGGCGGGTAGGTACTCGCGAACGATCGTCAGGAAGTGATCCTGCATTTCGTTCTTGGTCCCCGAGTAGTACACGTCGCCGAGATGGATCACGACGTCGGGTTGCTGATCGGCAATACAGCGCATCACGTTCTTTGCGAGCTTCGTGCCAGTAGCCCAATCCGCAATGAAGGCGACCTTCAACGATTCGGGCGTCGACGGGTCGAGCTTTGGTTCGAGCGGCAGAACAAAATCGTCGAGTGATTCGTGATGGCGGTACGGGATTGTCCGCTCGTTCGAATCGAACTCGAGCAACGCCTTGGCCCACAGCGGGTCACACACCGAGTACTGAAGTTCAGCCTCAAGCTCTCGGGCCCGTTCGTCGTTGCCCGTGACCTTGGCAGCAGCGAGTGCCACGTACATATGTGCACAGCTCGTGATCAGTTCGGTCTTGGACACGTCGACCGCGAAATCGAGCGGGTTGTTGCCCTCGGCCATGGACTCTTCGATTGCCTCGCAGGCATTGCAGCTTGCGTTCATGATTGGGTGGTCCGAGCCGAGATCACCAACGTCGGGTTCATGCCCAACAGCTGACAGCACTGCTGATTGCCAGCGCGACATAAACGACATTGCATAGGTCCTAATGCTCACGCCAAGAAAGCTAGTCGCCCCGGCGCGCTTAGCCTCGAACCACCGCAGATCCTGATCGAGGGGGAGTGCCGCGAATCCTTAATATTCGTGCTCCAGGTGCACGCTAAGATGTCGATATAGTGAAAGTGGTGAATTCCGGAGTCGCTGGCGACCAACTCGTTGATCATGTTCACGGAGCGGACTGTGATCACGATCATGATCATGACGCGCACGACCATGATGTCGATCACTCCCTCAACGAGCAATCGAAAGTCATGGGGCTTAGCCGTGGCTATGGTCCGTTCGTTCTTGTTATCCCGCTGCTGATTGCTCTGCTCGTTCGCAACCAAATCTCGGCGTTTACTAACGACGAATTCCAATTGTGGTCGACGCTGTTCGTGTCGGTGAGTATCCAGGCGCTTCCGTTCTTGGTTCTCGGCGTTGTTATCAGCGGGCTCATCGCCGCGTACGTGTCGCCTGAACTCGTCGAACGATTCGTTCCGAAACGGACGATCTTCGCCGTACCGTCGGCAGGTCTTGCCGGGCTTGCGCTCCCGGGATGTGAGTGCGGTTCGGTTCCTATTGCTGGTCGACTCGTCGGTGCAGGCACACCTCCGGCTGCGGCGCTTACGTTTCTGCTTGCCGCACCCGCGATCAACCCTGTTGTTCTGGTGTCGACGGCGGTGGCGTTCCCCGGGAACACCTCGCTTGTCGCTGCACGCTTTATTGCCTCGCTGGCGACAGCGATGTTGGTCGGAACGTGGTGGGCGCGGCGCAACGACGAGTCATTGATCTCGTCGATGGCAGGCGAACCGCATGCTCATAAGGGCAACCGGATGTCGACTTTTGTCGATGTTGCCGCAAAGGATCTACTGCACGCAGGCGGCTACCTCGTCGTGGGTGCGCTTGCCGCAGCGACTCTCCAACTCGTCATTCCCCGCTCGGTAATTAACGCCGTGGCCGATAACGAGTGGCAGTCGGTACTGATATTTGCCGCACTAGCTGTGCTGCTGTCGATCTGCTCTGAAGCAGACGCGTTCGTCGCTGCGGGTCTTCCTGGGTTCTCGCTCTCCTCACGGCTCGTGTTCTTGGTCGTAGGTCCCGTCATCGACTTGAAGCTCATTGCCTTGCATGCTGGAGTCTTCGGCCGCAAGTTTGCAGCCGTCTTTGCACCCGTAACGCTCGTCATTGCGATCGCAAGCGCCGTAATTGTTGGGCAGTTGCTGCTATGACCGGAGGTCTTTCATGAATCGCGTCGGCCGTGCCTCGATGATGATCGCCATTGGTCTCATCATGTCTCGCCTGCTGTGGACCGGCTCCTTTGGTTGGTTTATCCAGCAGCGCATGCGTATCCCGCTTCTGCTCGCGACGATCGTCTTGCTTGCGCTCGGGGTCTACGAGGGCGTCAAAGGCACCCAAGAAGAGCAGCGTGATCCAGCGTCCATCCGACGTTCGACAGCCCCGAAAATCGGCTGGCTTATGGTCCTGCCGCTCGTGATCTTGGTTTCGGTTGCGCCAACAGGGCTCGGCGCTGCCGCAGTGGATCGAGTCGATACGTTCAGGCCTGAAGAGAACACCGGGCGCTTCGAAGTGCTCGACACCGACAACCAGCCAGTCCCCATGCGAGTGCTCGATTTCGTCGACCGTTCGATCTGGGACGATACAAACTCACTCGACGGTGTGCGGGTTCGCCTTGAGGGGCTCGTCGTCAACGATGAAACAGTTCCCGACGGCTTCTTGTTGACCCGCTTCCTCGTGAGTTGTTGTGCTGCCGATGGCGTACCGATTCAGGTAGCGCTTCGTGACGTTGGCCAGACCCTCACCGACGACACCTGGGTCATTACCGAGGTTGTCTTGCGTGTCCCGGAGATCCCGTACTCCGAGATCGAAGCTGACGTTTGGAACGTTGAGGCCGACGTAGTCAGTCTCGAAGTCGACCCGACGCCGCCGACCGACGCCTACGAATCGCCCTACGAGTAACCGCAGCAACCTACTGTTGACCGAGTGGGACATCACCACGGCCATAGTCATTCGCACGATTCCTCCGGTGAACTCGGTGGTTGGGGACCCTGGCTGAACTCATCTGGATCTCGACTCGTGCTCGGCGCCCTCGTGGTCGCGCTCGTCGCGGCCTTGATCGGGCTTGCCGCAACGTGGCCAACGGGGGAAGGGCGCGAAGAGGCAATCCGTGCAGCCGACGACATTGGTTTGGCGACCGAGCAGGTCGCTGCCACGGTTTTGTCGTCGGAGGACTCCGCATGTAGCTATTCGACGCTCGAAGTGCCCCAGAACTGCCGGCTCCTGAGCCTCCAGATTCTCGAAGGGCCCGACGCGAACGCTCAGATTGCGCTCCCGGAGATCAACCTTCAGATCGAGCGCGGTCTTCCCGAGTTTGAGCCGGGCGATGGGGTAGTGCTCGGCTTCGTTCCACAAACGGGCACCTACTTCTATGAGGACCTCGATCGGTCCAACACGCTTTTGATCCTGGTCGTGCTGTTCACGGTCATCGTCGTTGCGTTTGGTCGGCTTCGCGGGTTGACGGCGTTGTTGTCGATGGCAATCACCGTGCTGGTGCTCGTCTTGTTCCTTGCACCGTCTGTTCTTGACGGCAACGACCCGGTATTGGTGGCGCTTATTGCGGCGACGGTGATCGCGTTCGTCTCGTTTTACTTGACCCATGGGTTCTCGCCGACGACGACGGTCGCGCTTGCGGGCACGCTCGCCGCGCTGGGGCTGACGTTTGGATTGTCGTGGGTGTTCTTCGAGTTGGCTCGCTTCACCGGCTTTGCCAGCAGCGAGTCGTTGGTCCTTCCGTTCTTGTCCACAGATCTCAACGTGAGTTCTCTGCTGTTGGGTGGTGCGATCATCGGTGCTCTTGGCGCGCTCGATGACGTCACGATCACCCAAGTTGCCACCGTGGCAGAACTTCGCCGTCAGAGCCCCTCGATGCCCTCAGCACGGCTCATTCAATCGGGCCTCAACATTGGCCGGGACCACATCGCGGCGACGGTAAACACGTTGCTGCTCGCCTATGCCGGTGCGAGTTTGCCGCTAATCCTGCTCTTTGCTGCGTCGGAACGGTCGCTCAGCTCGGTCGCGAACTCCGAGGTGATCGCCGTGGAAATCATGCGCACCCTGTGCGGCTCGATTGGTTTGATCGCTGCGGTTCCGTTGACAACAGCGCTCGCTGCCAGCGTGCTCCCACAGCGCGCAGGTGCAGGCGACGGAGGCGAGGTTGGCACGGACGCTGCTAGCAGCGAGCCGGAGGTCTCGATCGACCAGCCCGCACGCTGGGAAGACTTCGCCCCAGAGGACCTGCCAGATCAGTAAGCGGCTTGGCTGGCTGGCTAGGCGTTCAGCGCAGCGAGGGCCTCGATGTGTTCGGGGAACATTTGGCAGCAACCGCCGATGATGGACGCCCCGGCGGCCACCCAGCCATCACACATCTCTCGGTACTCATCGGGGGACAGGTCCTTGCGACGACCAAGGGTCACCTCGTTGGCTGCATAACCCTCGGTCTTGGCCGGGAATGCATTCGCGTACGCTCCCGTGCGGACCTGCGAACCCTCGCCGAGAGCATCGTGGAGCAGTCCGAGAGCGACGGTGATTGCTTCGGGGGGAGAGCAGTTGAACAGGATCGCCGAGGTTCGCTCGTGAACTGCCTGGACGGCCTCGGCAATCGTCTCTCCGGAGCGGAGATCAACCCGTTCACCGGGGTCCTCGTCAGGAACGGAGTAGGAAATCCAAACCTCGGCGTCGGCGTCATGGCGGTCGACGGCCGCGATGATTGCCCGCGCCTCGGCGATCGAGCTCACCGTCTCACCAATCCACAGATCGACGAACGGGGCTTGCGCTCCCACGAGCGTGTCGTACATTTCGGGGGCTTCGTCGGGGCGAAACAGTGACGGTTCATAGGAACCAAACAGTGGTGGCAACGACCCCGCTACGCGAACGTCACGGCCCGAGGCGTCGACGGCTTCGCGGGCGAGTCGTCCAGCGAGTTCTGCGAGTTCGAAACCCCGCTCGGCGAACCGTTCGTCGCCGAGATGAAAGGGCGCAACGGCATACGCGTTTGCAATAACCACACCAGCCCCAGCAGCAATGAAGTCTGCGTGGGCCTGACGCACGCTGTCGGGGTCTTCCAAGAGTGCAAGCGCAGACCACTCGGGCTGGCGAAACGGCGCCCCAGAGCGCTCCAGGTGTTTGCCCATTCCGCCGTCCAACACAATCAGGTCGTTCGTAGTCATTGACCAAGTATGCCAATGAGCAAAGTGACAAATCCCGCGTCGAACGGAATTAGTCATGTTCCGGCATGGGTTGGTGGACCAACGGCTAGATCTACTTCATCGCCCGCCTTAGGAGTATCCCATGCGGCCAGTTCACATCACTGTCTACTCAGACTTCATTTGACCATGGTGTTGGGTTGGGTCCGTGCGACTCGACAGGTTGAAGGAACACTTTGGAGATCGCGTAGAGATCGAATGGAAATCATTCTTCCTTCGCACTGGTCCTCGAGATTGGGAACGTCAAGATTTCTTGAACTACACCCAGTCGTGGATGCGTCCAAAGGAAATGGAACCTGAGCTGGACTTCACCATCTGGGCTACCGACGACCCGCAGCCGCATTCGAGCGTTGAGGCGCACGTTGCGTTCAAGGTGCTCGAAGAGCTGGCCCCTGATAGTGCGAAGGCGTATCACGATCTGATTTTGAAGGCGTACTTCGCAGACAACCGCGACATCAGCGACCCAGGCATCCTCACCGAACTTGCCGTCGAGGCCGGCGTCGACGCCGAAGCGTTCGGAAAGGCAATGCAGGACCGTGCTGAAGCTATGACCAAGTTGGCCTATGAGGAGTACAACAGTGCTACTTCACAGAACATCACCAGCATTCCAACGGTTGTCTTCGAGAATCAGTTTCAAGTACCCGGCGCTCAACCGCTGTCGACCTATGAAGACATTGTTCGACAAATCGAGGAACAGCTCGCCTCGCAGGGTGACTGATGTCAACTCCGATTGAGCTCAACCCGGAGTTTTTGATTGCCGACGAAGCTGGTCTGGACCAGATGTTTCATCCGGCGAACGAGTTCGTTACTGAAAAGGTGCTGGATTACATCCATGAGCACGCACGCGTCTTCATTGAGCGTTCGCCGTTCATGCTGATTGGTTCACAGTCAGCTGATGGGAAGGCCGATGTCAGCCCGCGGGGTGACCCTCGCGGCTTCGTCAAGGTGCTCGATGACGACAAGACACTGCTGATTCCGGATCGGCCGGGCAACAACCGCATCGATACGTTGCGCAACATCGTGACAAACCCTCGGGTCGGACTGATCTTCATGATCCCTGGTTTTGATGAGACGATGCGCATCAACGGGTCGGCCCAGATCACGCGAGATCCAGACATTGTTCAATCGATGGCCGTGAGGGGCCGCGTCCCGAAGCTCGCAATCGCAGTTCAGGTCGATGAGGTCTACATCCATTGCGCGAAAGCAATTCGTCGAGCGCATCTGTGGGATCAAAGCGAGCATCAGGAGCGGAGCGAGTTCCCGTCGATGGCCAAGGTGATGCTCGATCAAACATCGGGTGCTCCCGATGACCCTAAAGTCATGAAGCAGATCGACGACAACATGGACCAGTTCTACCGCCAGACGCTCTATTAGAAGACGCTGTACTGGTCGGGTCGCTATGAAGACGGATCGATCGTCACTTCTGCAGGCAGAGAGTCATTCCAGTGGAAGTCGAATGCTACGACCGAATACGTCGCAAGTTCTTGCGGTGGGTCGTTGTCGACAAAGGACCGTTGATCAAGATTCCAGGTAGCGCCGACAACCTCGGGTTCTTCGCTACCGACGGCTCGAAGAATTCGATAACTGTGAAGTTGGAAGTTCTCCTCGGGTTCTTCCCATGTCAAGAACACCGAACCGTTCGAGAACTCGGCCTGTAGCGCCACCTGCTCTGGGGGCTGCTCGTCGGTCACCGCAGCGGTGTCATGCCAACCCACCAACAACACCTCTCCTTGAGCGTCGAGGCCTCGAACTCCGTACCAGTACAGTTCGTTCGCAACGACGCTGGTGTCGAGGAACGCCCCGCTGGTTTCAGTGCTGTGAACCAGGTTCTCGGTGGTCATCTCCGACTCGTCGGGTGTGGCTGTTCCGGTGCGTCCGAGCCTGTGGATCTGATAATCGACAGCACCTTCAATCTCTGACCAGACAACCTCGATACTCACCGCCGTCATGGAACGACGTGAGATCCACGCCGTCGACGCGTTTGTCTCGGTAGCGGCTGGAACGTCGTTGGGGTCGTACGCCTCCAAAGGGGCAGACGTCTCCTCAGGAGTCTCATCTGAACCTGCGGCTCTGGTAACCGCGTCCGGTTCAGCATCGGTCTCTGCTGCTTGTTCGCCGGCCTCTTGAGACGATTCTTGCTCAGCAGTATCGGCTGTTTCGGCGGTGTCTTGGGAAGCTTCTTGTGCTGCGGAGGCGTCAGGCACCGCAACGCTTGCACTGCTACAGCCGGCCAGTAGCACAGCCGCTATGAGGAAAGGGGAGCCAAACCTGCGCATGTCTCCAGGGTAGGTGATGGTGTTGGGTCAACTAGCGCGCCAGCTCGCAGCTACAGCCTCTTTAGCGCGTCACCCCTAAATGCGGTGACGATCACAAAGACGGGCACGAAGCGTCCAACAATCGTTCGTCCCATGACCGACATGAACGCCGCCATATCGACCAGCCAGTTCCCGATGGCGTGCAGTCGTGGCTTCATGCTGGAGCGACCGCAATTGCGACGATGGTGTCGGCTCCGCCAGAGGCGGTTGCCGCGGGCGACTACGGTGCGGTAACTACAGCTGTGGCTGCATTGATCGCAGCGCGAAAGGGATAGCTACATGGTTGCTGATGTTTTGTTATTCGACGTAAACGAAACCCTGCTCGACGTACGTGCGTTGAAGTCTGGATTTGAGGCAACGTTTGGCGATGCCGACCTCTTACCAAGGTGGTTCGGGACGCTCTTGCGCTACTCGCTCGAAGTTTCCGTCACCGGTGACTATCGCTCGTTCGACGAACTTGCGGTCGGCGCGCTCATGACCAGTGCAACGGCTTCTGGCAAAGAGGTCAGCGTCGAAGAAGCCACCGGGCTTGTCGGCGCAATGTCGCAACTACCAGCACACCCCGACGTTGCCGATGGTCTCGCCATGCTCAAGCAGTACGGGTTCCGGCTCGCAACGCTCACCAACTCGCGTCTCGATGTTGCCCATGAGCAACTCTCCTCGGCTGGGCTCGACTCGTACTTCGACATGGTGATGTCGGTCGAAACGGTGCAGCGCTTTAAGCCTCACGCCGACACCTACCGATATGCAGCCGAGCAACTCGATGTCCCAATCGGGGCCATCACGATGGTGGCTGCACACGACTGGGACGTAAACGGAGCGATTCTCGCCGGAGCAAACGCCGCGTTTATCGATCGACCCGGCGCAGCACGTGCCTCCCACGACCGCATTCCTGAACTCGTTGCCCCCGACATTGGTGCGCTTGCATCTCTTCTCACCCAAGGAACGAACTAGTCCATGCAAGCTCCTGAAACCCAAGACCTCGACGCGCTTGCAATCACCACACTTCGAACACTCGCCATCGATGCCGTCGAAGAAGCTGGATCTGGTTACCCCGGAACCGCAATGGCGCTGGCGCCCGCGATCTACACCATCTACTCCGAGCATCTTCGCTATGACCCCGAAGACCCCACATGGGAAAACCGGGACCGCTTCGTGCTCTCGGTTGGCCATGCAAGCAAC
>CAZMYN010000110.1:0-807 GCA_964570495.1 uncultured Acidimicrobiales bacterium
TCTTCAAGGCTCCGAGCTGCTCCCATGTTTGGATGCCGAAGCCGTTGAGGATGCCCTCCATCTTCGGTCCAATGCCATTGACGACTTTGAGGTCGTCCTTGTGGCGGGCGCCCGGAGTGCCGAGCTTGGTCGTGCCACTTGCCCACGAAGCAGCCTTTGGCTTCTTTGCCGCAGGCTTGCGCTTCTTCGGTGCACGGGCCACAACCTTGTGTCCAGCATCCATGATTGCCTTGGCCTGCGGTACCCACTCGTCACGCTCGATGCGTCCCGGGAAGTCCGTGAGGGCTCCGTCGACGGTGGAGATACCACTCTTGTCGAGTGCAGCGAGCTGCTCCCACGACTTGATGCCGAAGCTGTTGAGCAGCTCCTCCATCTGTGGGCCAATGCCGCTGATTGCCTTGAGGTCATCGCTGTGGTCGCTACCTGCGGTACCGAGCTTCGTCTTGCCCTTCTGCCAACCACCGCTGTGCCATGAAGCAACGCGCTTCACGTCGTCAGGCATTGACTGATAACCCTTGAGCTCCTTGCGGAGGTCATCGATGGTCTTGTCGCGCTTGACGATCGTGGCCTCAAGCTCTCCAGAGTTGTCCTTCGGCGCTGGCTTGGCGGCCGCAGCGCGAGCTGCGTTCTCCAAGGCCTGAATCCGACGGTCACGCTCGGCGAGATCGACACGAAGTCGACCAATGTCCGCTGCGCTTCCTGCATCGGCCTTTGCTGCCTTCTCAAGCTCGGCAATGCGAGCCTTCGAGGTGTCAAGCTCGCCCTTGTAGAGGCCTGCCTTTGCGGCGTTGGCTTCGAGTTCAGCGA
>CAZMYN010000110.1:907-4732 GCA_964570495.1 uncultured Acidimicrobiales bacterium
TGCGGCGCTTGAGTGCGTCGGCTTCCTTCTGGGCAGCTTCGAGTTCAGCGATGCGGCGCTTGAGTGCGTCGGCTTCCTTCTGGGCAGCTTCGAGTTCAGCGATGCGCTTTTGCTTGTCGTCGGCATCCTTGCGAGCCGCAGCGGCCTGCTTCTCGAGTTCGCCAAGTCGGGCGTTTTGGCCCTCGAGGTCGGCAATGCGCTTGCGAGCACCACCGAGATCTGACTTCGCGGTTCCAACTTCGTCCTTCAGACCAGCGATACCGGCGATCTGAGTCTCGGCTCCCTTGAGCTCTCCTTCGAGCTGCTTGACACGAGCGTTCGCGCCGTCAAGCTCTGCAGCCTGGCCTTGAGCCTTCTTCAGTGCTGCCTCGAGTTCGGCGATCCGCTTGTTCGCGGCCTCGACCTCTTTGGCACGGGCTTGCGCTGCTTTGAGCTCATCTTCGAGCTGCTTCACACGGCCGTTTGCTTTTTCAAGGTCGCTTCGTGCTGCGCCGGCTTCGCTTTCAAGGTTAGCGAATCCGGAGATCTGCGACTGAGCGCCACCGAGTTCGCCCTCGAGTTCGGCAATGCGAGCGTTGGCGGTATCGAGGTCGGCGTTGGTGGAGGAAAGGCGACCATCGAGGTCGGCAATGCGACCCTGTGATGTATCGAGCTCAGAGCGTGCGGCGCCGAGAGCTGTCTCGAGCTCGCCGTTCTTGGACTCGGTGGCCTTGAGCGTCACTGCGGTCGCTGCTGCAGCAGCAGCCGCAGCTTCGAGTGGACCAATCTTCTTGGTCGCCCCAGCGAGGTCTGCCTCTTTGCCGGTCAGGTCGGCCTTTGCTTTCGCCAGCTCTCCCTCAAGGCCGGTGACCTTGTCTTCGGCTGTCTTGGCACGGGCTTCGGCAGTCTGGAGATTGCCTCGAGCTGCCTTTAGCTCCTCGTCTGACTTCTTCGCAGCGCCCTCAAGCGTTGCGATCTTTGACTTGGATCCGTCGAGGTCGGTGCGAAGCTTCTTCGCTTCGGTTTCGACCTTTGCGTATCCAGCAATGGTGCTTTGCGAAGCTGCAAGGTCCTTTTCGAGAGCAGTGACTCGGGTGCTCCCACTGTCGACCTCGCCACGCAAGGTAGCAAGCTCGGCATCGCGAGCCTTCAGGTCGGTGTTGAGAACCTCGGTCGAGCGTGTTGCTGCTGCGAGTTCGGTGTCACGAGCCTTCAGGTCGGTGGTCAGACCGTTGATACGACCCGAGAGTGCGCTGCGCTCGTTGAGCGCCTCGTCCCGAGCTGCACTGACGGTCGCGAGCTCGCGCTCGGACTCTTCGACTCGACCGCTCAGGCCGTTCCACTCACCAGCGGAGAGGACACGCCTGCGCCACCGGTGAATGAGCCAGGACAAGAGGTATCCGAGGATGAACAGACCGAGTAGCCACGGCCAAATCTCACCCCATACGTAACCGTTGAACAGGAATTCCATTAGAAGCTCTCCTTCGCAGTAAATTCAACCCGCCTGTTTGCAAGACGACCCTCTTCGAGAGTGTTGTCTGCAACTGGTTGTGTTTCTCCAAATCCGATCGGGTTCAAGCGATCGGGTGATGTTTGTCCACCGACGAAGTCGACAACCGACTGCGCACGGCGTTGTGATAGGTCGAGGTTGAAGGCATCTGGGCCCTGGGAGTCGGTGTGACCGCCGACCTCGACAACTGGTCGTGGGTAGCGCTGCATTGCGGCAACTACCTTGTTGAGGGTTGCCTGGGCTGGCGCGGAGAGAACATCAGAGTTGGACGCAAACACGACCGTCTCGCTGATTTCCTCTTGCAACGCATCGAGCTCGGCCTGCAGAAGATCAATCTCTTCTTGCAAGGTCAGCTCAGGCTCAGGAACCGTAATTTCTCCGCCGGGGCGAAGTGCTGCAGCGCCCTCGGCTGCGGCCACCACTGCGACTGTTGCGTCGCGGGAGGCCTCGTCACTGGCCACACCGTTAACGGTGAGGTCGGTGTCGTTCATGGTGGCGTCAGCGGAGTCGAGTCCGCCGAACGTTCCGATTGCCCCTGCTAGGGCAGCGACACGACCGTCGGCATCGGGGACTGCTTCATCGAGGCCTGACACCACAAGGTTGTTTGTGACGTTGTCGGCACCAACGACCGATGCTGCTGCATCGCCGAGTTCGCCGGCTTGTGCCTCGGTGAGCACCGTTCCGTCGAGCACGATGCTCGAACCGTCGTAGTCGACGGTGGTGTCGAGTGCGCCGAGTGCAGCTGGCGATGTGACATCGACACCGGAACCTGCGGACGGCTGTAGCAACGCCTCGGCGTCGGCATCGGCCGCCTGAATGTTTCCGCTGAGCGAGTCGTCGTCGAGCGACAAGTTGGCAGCGATGATTGCGCCGCCTCCGAGTCCGCCGACAACTCCGGCGAGTTGCTGGATCTGGCCGTCTGCGTCATCAGCGGACGGGTCGCCTCCAACAACGGTGAGATTGTCCGTGACCGGCAACCCCGTTGCTTCGGCTGAGTCGACCAACTCATCTCGGTGTGATTCCGATGGGACCGTGCCTTCGAGCACGATCGACTCGCCATCGCTAATCACGTCGACAGCGATCGGCACAAGTGCTGCCGGTGCTGCGACGAGAAGTGCGCTGGTATCGGCGTTGATGATGTCGCCATCGACGTCTTCGTCTTCGCCCTCTTCGAGCCACTGTTCGATCAGCTCGGGAGTTGCGTCGGAACCTTCCGGGATTTCGCCCGTTACGTCGACACTGCGGTAGGAGGCCTCGACGTCGAGGTTGCCAAGACCCCGATCTTCGAGGATGCCGCGTGCGGCTTCCTCGGTGTCGCCCTCGATGTGATCAACGAGCCACCATGCTGAGAACAGCAGAGCTGGAATAGCGAGTAGCGGCAAGAGCCACCACCACCATCTGTTGCCATTCGGCGCACGCTCAAGTAGTCCGGATCGTTTCCATGAAACCCGCTCGAATTGCGGAACCTCTGTGTCCATACGACCTTCCCTATCGTTCTAACCCGCCGTCGGCGAGTCTGTTGCACGTCCGCGCACAATGCAAAACGATCGAAAGATCGAACTATTATTAGTGCATGAGCATGCACCATTTGTGACTTCGCGACTTGGTCGTTTGTCGCGTAAAGCCGGATAAAGGGCGCCGAAAAAGACTCATTTGGAGCCATATATCGACAAAGAGTGCTGACGCGCCCACTCAGTGAAGTCGCTGTTGGCTTCGGGTTCGCCGGTAGCGGACTAGCGGCCGAAGACGCCTGTCTCGCAATCGATGCGCTGCTCGACGTGGCCAGCGGGGTCGAACAAGGTGCACGCGTCGTTGGTACCGGCTCCACCGTCCATGACGTCGCGCCACGCACCGCCACGCAAAACGTCGTTACCACCACCGCCATCGAGCTGATCATTTCCGAGGTTGCCGAAGAGGAGATCGGCAGATCCGCCACCGCTCAATACATCGTTTCCATTGCCTCCAGCGAGTCGGTCGAGGCCGTTGTCACCACGCAAAATGTCGTTGCCGGGGCCGCCCTGTAGTCGGTCGTTACCGTTGCCGCCACGCAAGATGTCGTCGCCGCTACCGCCCACGAGCTTGTCGTTTCCGATTCCGCCCTCGACCAGGTCGTCGCCGCTTCCAGCGAACACACGATCAAACCCATCACCGGCATTGATGAAGTCGCCTCCGCCGAGCGCACAGATGGTGTCGTTACCCCCGAGAGCGTTGATGACGTCGGCACCGGCGGTACCGCGAATCACATCGTCGCCCTCGGTTGGAGATTCTCCTTGGAGTAAATCGACCGTCACCTCCAGCCCATTGCACCTATGCACCACGGGCGCAGGTGTCGTTGT
>CAZMYN010000110.1:4832-6303 GCA_964570495.1 uncultured Acidimicrobiales bacterium
CCTCCAGCCCATTGCACCTATGCACCACGGGCGCAGGTGTCGTTGTAGTGGTTGGTGGCGGTGCTGTTGTAGTGGTTGGCGGCGGCGCTGTTGTTGTGGTGGTGGTGGTTGGCGGCGCTGTTGTTGTGGTGGTGGTTGGCGGTGCTGTGGTGGTGGTTGGCGGCGCTGTTGTTGTGGTTGGCGGCGCTGTTGTTGTGGTTGGCGGTGCTGTTGTTGTGGTGGTCGGCGGGGGCGTCGAGAAGCTCTGTCGAAAGAATGGGTCGTTGATGATCCGCTGGGCCGCGCTCAGGGTTGGTCCGCTCGAATCGAGCCACCAGTCGCACTGCTCGGAAGTTTCGTGGTCGTTGTGGAAGTAGATCGCGGCCTCGAAGCGGTCGGCGATGTCTGGCCTTTTGAAGAATGAGGCCGCGTCGTCGAGCCACTGTGCCTTGCGTCCAGACGATCCTTCAGCTGAACCGAACTCGGGTAGAACCAGCGGCTTGTTGGGATGCAGCTCGCCGAATTCGAGGAAGCCCGCCACGAGGTCTTCGAGCGAAGTCCAGACTTCGGCGTCGTTGCCCCGACATTGGTTCCAGTTGTAAGGATCTGCGCCGAGGAAGTCGACGTAGGCATCGCCGGGATACCAGGCCCCGGCGTACCGCCGATCGGATTCGTCAACGTCGAACCCGAAGCTTGTCATGGCCCATACCCATTGCACCGATGCGCCCTCTTGTCCAAAGACGCGGTGCATTGCCCGCCACGCATCGATGTACTCAGAACTAGTTCCGTACACGATGTTGGGGCCTGCCTCAGGCTCATGGTGGAAGGTGAACCAAACCTCACCGTCGAGCTGCGCCACCTCTCGGGCGAGCCGGATCATCTCGTTGTGGATCTGCGAACCCGGTCGGGCGCTCGCAATATCTGCCCATCGAACAATGTCACCGTTGGCGCGTAGGGGCTTGACCGAGATCATGAGGGTGCGGTCGCTACTGGCCACCCAATTGTTGAAACCGTTATTGAGGGTCTGTTCCCAGCGGTGAAAGCCACGGATGATGGGGAATTCGGCGCCCAGGCTCCCTTCGAGCTGTTGGACGGCCTCGGTGGTCGTGTCGCCGTTGCGTGGCTGGACATAGGACCCAAAGCGAACGCCATTGGTCGTCGCGGCATCGGCAGCGCTCGAGCCGGGAAGGCCCGGCAGGCTCGCAAAGGCCAGCGAGGCAACGATTGCGGTAGCGGTGAGTAGGGCACACATCACCGTCCGCTTCCCCAACAAACGTGTCGATGTCGCGATCGCGCCGCCACTTTCCGCGGGTGTAGAGCCTGGAGTTACTACGCAGTCCATTCGGGCAAACTAGCACCGCTCTCCCGCTTTCGTAATCAAAACGAAACACAACCTGCGCGCGCCCGTCGTTGGCTGCTAAGAACTTGCTGCGTGAAACGCTCCCCGAAGCCGCTAAGAACTTGCTGCGTGCAACGCTCCCCGAAGGGAAGA
>CAZMYN010000110.1:6403-9080 GCA_964570495.1 uncultured Acidimicrobiales bacterium
TGGGCAGTAGGGCGTGCGGCCAAAATTGCGACGGAGTCGTTGGCCGCTAAGAACTTGCTGCGTGCAACGCTCCCCGAAGGGAAGATGGGCAGTAGGGCGTGCGGCCAAAATTGCGACGGAGTCGTTGGCCGCTAAGAACTACTGCTGAACGACGAATTCGATGCGCCGGTTGGTGGCGCGGCCCTCGGCGGTGATGTTGGGCGCAATGGGGTTCGATGCGCCAAAGCCAACAGCGGTGAGTCGGTTGACGTCGACGCCGCGTTGGCCAAGTGCTGCAACGACGGCCTCGGCGCGCTGTTGGCTGAGAACTTGGTTTGTTGTTTCGTTGCCGTCCGCGTCGGTGTGGCCATGGATCTCGACGGGCAGACCGGGTGCCCGGTTGAGTAGCGCAGCCACCGTGTCGATGGTGACGGCCCCTTCGGCGGTAATCGCGGTGCTGCCGGTTTCAAAGGTGACCCGACCTGCTGTTGCGAGTTGATCGGTCAGGCCGCCAGCGCCCGCTACGACAGGCGCCACGGTGCTTGTGGGTGCGGTTTCGACGGCGCCTCCCACCACGACGACACGATTGTCGACCCGTTGTGTTCCTTCGACCGAACGAGCGACTGCCCCTACCGAGGCTGCGACGAGATTGTCGGGCACGGTGCCCGTGATGATGATCGTGTCGTTTTCCTCGGTGACGATCAGTCCGCCAAACCCCGCCCGCAACTCCGCCTCTTGAACGCGGCGTGCAAGTTCGGACTGGTCGAGGAGCTGGCCTTCTTGTGCGAGCAGGTCGGCGTTTGGATCGTCGGAGGTCGATCGAACCGCGAGGAAGATCAGCAAAACAGCGGTCAAAAACAGCAGTAGGGGTACGAGGAATCGAGGGTCGGCCAGCGATACGGCCGCACGCGGCGGTGGCGGGGTGAAGTGCGCCTGGCGAGGTCGCCGAGATGCCCCCGGGGCAGCGCTATATCTGTTGTTGCGATCAAGATCGATGTAGCCAAGATCGTCTGGTTGACCGAACTCAACATCATCTGGTGGGTGCACCGACACCTCTCAACGGTAAGGCCCGATTCCTTCAACAGGGTGGATTCTCGGTTGATCCGGACCCCTGGTCACCATTGCTAGCCCAGGTCTTTCGGCTACAAAGACTGAAAACACTGGGCCTTTCGCCCCTATTGAGACGCTTGTCGAGCTTCTACCTTCAGAGGTGATGCAGGACGAATTCGCACTAGATGATCACACTCGCCTCGCCTACGACGTGGCGAAGCATGCCGCGCTTGCCAATGGCGACTCCCAATGTGGCACGGAGTATTTGCTCTATGGGTTGGTGGCCACTGCCCGTGGTGAACTGACCGAACTGATCGAACTGTTCGCGTTGAACACGTTGCGGATCGACCGCGCCATCGAACGCCTTGTGGAACAGCGGATGGAGACGCTTGCGTCGTTCTCTGACCCAAAGCTCACCGAACGGGCACGTGCTGCGTTGCTCACCCCACGTATCGACGGAACCGGCCCGACCGGCACATTTGAACTGCTCCACGGCCTCATCGCCGACGATGAGTCTGGCGCTTGCGCGGTACTTCGAGATCTCGGCGTGCAACCAGGCGAAGCACGGCGACTCGTTGCCTACGGCATTCGCCACCTCAGCAAGGACGAGATCGACAGCCTCTTGAACACGCTCGATCGGCGCACCGGCACGCACTGTGCATGGTGGGGACCTGATCCTGCCGGGCGAGTCGACGCGGTACGCACCCCCGGCGTGGTGCCATCTCATGTTGCCTCAAGCAATTCAGCGAGGGTCGATCTCACCGCCTTTGGCTCGGACAACTTTGGCTTCGGCTTCACACTGACTGTTCGGTCGCTGCGCTCCTGGGTTCTGCCTCCCGTCTACACCCAAGAAGAGGCGTTGGTTCCCGGACAGGGCGCGAGCTACCACGATGGGCCCGACTTCTTCTTGATCCAAATGGTGCTCCCCGACGGAACCGTCGTGGACAACCGAACAGTCTTTGATCGCTTCACCCTTGAGCCCCCCGCAGACTCGCGACTGTTGTTGCTCGGTCAGCGAGATGAACAGGTGATCTTGAACGATCGCCGGCACCATCGCCAGCACGTCATCACCAGCGATTGGTGGGTTTGGCCGCGGCCGATGCCCGGCCCGATCCAGATCCGCGTCGACTGGCCTGCCGAGTCGGTTTCGGGAACAACGTCGTTCGATGCATCGGTTCTTCAGCGCTCCGCGGGAAGCTAACTTCGGCGACTGCGTCAGCGCCGGGTTTGAACCGCTAAGGTTCAGCGGCGTCCAACGACGATTTGGGAAGCGATGAAGCTGGTCACTGCTGTAATCAAGCCGTTCAAACTCGACGATGTGAAAGACGCGCTCGCCGCAGCTGGTATTCAGGGCATGACGGTCTCTGAGGTGCAGGGGTTTGGTCGCCAAGGTGGTCACTCCGAGACGTACCGGGGCACCGAGTATCGGGTGCTCTTTACGCCCAAGACCCGGATTGAAGTAATCGTCGATGACGATCAAGCCGACCCGGCGGTCGATGCGATCATCGCGGGCGCCCGGACCGACAAGATCGGCGACGGCAAGGTG
The DNA here is from genome assembly GCA_964570495.1 of uncultured Acidimicrobiales bacterium. Lineage (GTDB taxonomy): Bacteria > Actinomycetota > Acidimicrobiia > Acidimicrobiales > SHLQ01 > SHLQ01. The sequence goes on from CAZMYN010000110.1 coordinate 8,979, forward strand.
TGGGTTACTCCCATTGAGACGGTGGCGCGAATTCGTACCGGTGAGTACGGTTCTGACGCGATCTAGAATTCGCACACGCATCCACGATCAGACACGATCAGA
>CAZMYN010000110.1:9180-10323 GCA_964570495.1 uncultured Acidimicrobiales bacterium
CACGATCAGACACGATCAGAATAGAGAAATTGGGAGACATGGCTAAGGTCACGATCTATCACAACGCCCATTGAGGGTCCTCCAAAAATGCCTTGGCGGTCGCCGAGGAAATGGACGTTGAGCACGACGTTGTTCTCTACATCAAAGAGCCGCCAGATCGCAGCGCTCTCGAGAAGATTGTTTCGGGTCTTGAGGACCCGGTAGAGGATCTCGTGCGCAAGGACTCAAAGTTTAAGAAGTTGGGTCTCGACGCAGACGATTTCGTGGGTAACCCCGACGCGGTGGTCGACATCTTGTTGAAACACAAGCAGTTGCTTCAACGGCCGGTCCTCGTGAAGGGAAACAAGGCCATCGTGGGGCGGCCGAAGGATCGCATCCGAGAATTCCTGAGCTAGCCCGTCTTTGCGGAGCTGTCATCGAGAGCGTACACATGGCTCTTGATGAGGCTTTGGGGAAAGGCGCTGCTCGTACCGGTAGTTGCCCTCGCAATTTGGGTCTTGCCCTCCGACGACCCCACCGCGGAATCCGTCGCAGGTATTTCTGCGCTCGCCGACCCTCCCAGCGTCGACGACCAGAACGAAACACCGTCGGTCACGTCCGGCCAATCCACAACGTCCTCTTCGTTCGTCGGAGTATTTGAAAGCCCGACCACCACGGCGGCTGCATCGACAACGACGACCCAAGAGGCGCTCGGCACCATCGACGCGGCGGCCGAGGTCTCGAATGCGCCTGTTGTCGAAGGAGAGGTCGACTCCACGACGACCACCGCCGAGCCCCTCTCGATGGGTGATCAAGCCTTGCTTCGGGTCGCGTACCCATGGCGAGAGCGCTTCCCGGAATGGCGAGTCTTCTTTCGCGGTCCACGAGACGGTATCCGAGCGCTCACGTTTCCCGCCGAGCGACGCATCGAGATCTTTATCCGCTCGTCGGACACGGTTTCGAGCTTGCATCGGGTCTTTGCTCACGAGCTCGGTCACCTCGTCGATGTCGAACTCAATTCCGACGCCGACCGAGATCGCTGGCGCGAGCAGCGTTCAATCTCGTCGGATACGCCCTGGTGGCCAAGCGCCTCGGCTCCCGACTTTGCGACCGGTGCGGGCGACTTCGCCGAAGCGTTCGCTGTCTGGGAGACCGGTGTAACGA
>CAZMYN010000111.1:0-10304 GCA_964570495.1 uncultured Acidimicrobiales bacterium
CACAGCTGGCGCATACGGCGAATCGAACCCGGCGTCGTGCGGGTCGTCGACGCCGAAGGCCTCCCGCCCACGATCCCGGTCTGGTTCGGTGAGGCACCGGGGCGAACGCTCGAGCTGAGCGAAGAGGTCTGCCGGATCCGCCGGGCGATCGAGGAGCGCCTTCGCTCGGGGGAGCCTGAGGCTGCGCGCATGTGGCTGATGGGTGCCGCCCAGATCGATGCTGAGCCAGCCGAACAGGTCGTTCGCTATCTCGCTGCGTCGCTCGCGATCCTCGGCACGTTGCCCACACGAGACAAGCTCGTCGTCGAACGCTTCTTCGACGAGAGCGGCGGCATGCAACTGATCGTGCACTCACCCAACGGGGCGCGCCTCAACCGGGCCTTTGGGCTCGCGCTGCGCAAGAAGTTCTGCAAGAACTTCGACTTCGAACTCCAAGCCGCAGCCTCTGACGACGCGGTGTGTTTGTCGCTTGGCCCACAGCACAGCTTTCCGCTCGGCGACGTTGCCCACTTCTTGGCGTCGACGACCGTCGAGGCGACGCTCATCAACGCGGTCCTTGTTCCGCCCGCGCCGATGTTTCTTAGTCGTTGGCGCTGGAACCTGAACCGGTCGCTGCTGGTCTTGCGGTGGAAGGGTGGTCGCAAGAACCCGCCGCCGATCCAACGCATGGAAGCCGACGACGTCATGGCGGCGCTGTTCCCGGTGGCGGCGGCGTGTCAGGAGAACGTGTCGGGCCCAATCGAACTGCCCGACCACGTCATTGTCCAGCAAACCATGGACGACACGCTCCGAGAGGGGATGGACGTCGACGGGCTCCGTGCCTTGGTCGAACGTCTCGAAGCCAACGAACTCGAAGTCGTCACCGTCGACAGCACCGAACCGTCGCCGCTATGTCACGAGCTGTTGGTCGGTAAAGCGTTCACGTTCCTCGACGATGCCGAAGCGATCGACCGTCGTTCGCGGGCTGTGCCGCTACGGCGAGGCCTGCCGGTCGATCTCACCGAGATCGGAACCGTGTCGCCCGAGGCCATTGCCCAAGTCGACGAACAGGTAACCCCCGAGCCCGCCAACGCCGACGAGCTCTACGAACTGCTCGACTCGTTGGTCGTGACCCGAGCGGTCGACGCATGGCGTCACCTCTACGACGAGCTCTTCGACGCTGGCCGGGTATTGGTCGGTGTCGGCATGGGAGTGTCTGGACTAGCCGAGTTCTGGGCCACCAAGGCCAACCGCACTGCTTCGGCTGCGCTACGACCCGACCTGTGGCCCGAGGTGGCGACCGGCGTCGACGACCGCGCTGAAGCGCTCGAAGCAGCAGTCCGGGGCCGTCTCGAAATCACCGCAGCTACCACGGCTACCGAGCTGGCCACCCAGCTGGGCATTGACCCGTCGTCGGTCGAGTACGCACTCGTCGGCCTCGAATCCCAAGGCTTTGCCATCCGGGGCGAGTGGGGGGACCGACCTGCCTCGTGGGCGTGTCGACGGTTGTTGGCTCGAATGCATGTGTATTCACAAAAGGGAAAGCGAGCCCGGGTCGAGGCCGCAACCGCGCAGGACTACATGGCGTTCCTGTTCGAGTGGCAGCACCTCGCTCCTGGTTCTCAACTCTCCGGAGTCGACGGGCTGACCACCGTGGTCGCCCAGCTCCAGGGCTGGCCCGCAGCAGCAGCTGCGTGGGAGCCGCACCTGCTCGCTGGTCGGCTGACCGACTATCGGGCCGAAGTCCTCGATCGGCGAAGCCTCGCGGGCGACATCACGTGGGGCCGTCTCGCGATCGCGGCGACCGACTCGGCGCGGCCCACGGCATCCAAAGCAACGCCGATCAGCTTGTTGTTGCGCAACGACCTCGACTGGCTGGTCGAGGCAGCCCGCGGTGATGGCGCAGCCGAGATGCCCGATGCTGGTTGCGCGGCCGAACTTCTCGACGAGCTCGAACAACGCGGCGCTCGATTCCACCACGAACTCGTCGACGCTACCGGGCGTCTCGTCACCGACGTCGAAGCTGGATTGTGGGAGCTCGTGTGGCGTGGCGCCGTGCATGCCGACAGTTTCCATGCGCTGCGTTCGCTGTTCGATGCCCGCGATCGCAAGAGCGCCCCGCGCCCGCGGCGAGGGCTGCGCCAAGGAACGGCCGTCCGCCACGGCGGCGAAGGCCGCTGGACCCGGTTCGCTAGCCAACGCATCGATGTCGAACGAGACGAGCTCGCCGAAGCGGTCGCCGAACAACTGCTCGCCCGATGGGGAGTGGTCTTCCATGCACTCGTTGCCCGCGAGACCCTGTCGGTCCCGTGGCGAGAGATCCTGTGGGCGCTGCGCCGCCTCGAAGCTCGCGGAGTCATTGCGGGTGGGCGTTTTGTGAGTGGGTTCAGCGGCGAGCAATACGCGGCCCACGAGGCCGCCGAACGACTCGGCCGCATCGCCAAGACCGAGCGAACCGGTGTCACCGTCACCGTCTCGGCATGCGACCCGGCAAACCTCACCGGAGTCGTAACCCCGGGCGATCGGGTACCCGCCCGGCGATCGCTGTCCGTCACGTACGTCGACGGTGTGCCAACCGAGACATAGGGCAGACAACCGCTGGTTCACGCTCGGCCGTTAGGGTTCGATTACGGCTACGCAGACGCAGATACGAACCAATACGGCGCGATCCCCGGTGGTAGGTCTCGCCATGATGGCGACGATCATGACCGTAATTCCCGGGTTCTTGATCGGAGCGCTCGCCGTGCAGGTACGACAAGACCTGGACGTCGGCGAGGCTGTCTACGGATGGGCGTTCGGCTCGTTTTTCCTCGCGGCGATGATCGGGTCGATCGTCCTTGGCAAGGTCGCCCAGAACATTGGACCGCGACGCCAGATCGTGGGGGCGCTCGTCGTGTCATCGATCGCGTCGGCGATCATTGCGCTCGCCGCGTCAAGCTTCGCGGTCCTCGTTGGTGCGCTGGCTATTTCGGGTCTCGCGAACTCGGGCAATCAAAGCGCCGTCAACCTGCTTTTGACTCAGGCAAAGCTGCCGAGACTCGGTATGGCGATCGCCCTCAAGCAGTCGGGCATGCCCCTTGCGGCGCTGCTCGGCGGGCTCTCCGTACCGGCCATCGCCACGACGATTGGATGGGAGTGGGGTTACGGCATCTGTGCCCTCGGCGCGCTCGCAACCGCTGCGGTCGTGTGGTTGAAGGCGCCGACGGAGGTCTCGAGTCGGAAACGTCAGCGCGCCGAGCCAACAACCCCCAAGCAAGCGCTCCTCATCGCGTCCGTGGGCTTTGGCTGTCTCGCTGCGGCTGCCGGTTCGCTGAACGCATGGCTGGTGAGCTCGGCACACGAGCACGCGGGCATCGCGGACCGACCCGCGGGGCTGTTGCTCAGTCTTGGTGCTGGCTTTGGCGTTGCTGTTCGTCTGGCGATTGGAACACGTCTCGACGCCATGACCCGATCGCCGTTCACGCTCGCTGCGGCGCTGTCTTCGGTGGGCGCTGTCGGCGTGCTGCTCCTGGCCATACCGTCGCAAGGAATCACCGTGGCGGCCACCGTGATTGCCTTTGGTTCGGGCTGGGTGTGGCCCGTGCTCACCAACTTCGGAATCGTTCGAGCGAACGCCCACGCTGCCGCCGCAGCGACCGGGTTGACGCAAACAGGCGTGTACATCGGTGTTTTCGCCGGGCCGTTGCTGTCGGGCTACCTGATCGATTGGTTTGGCTACGGTCCAATGTGGATTGTGATCGCCGCGATCATGGTGGTCGGGGCGGTCGTGGTTGCCCGCACGTCGTCGTCGATTGATACGGGTAGGTCAGCGCGAGATGCGTCCGTTTGGGGCGCAGCATCGCCTACCGTGTAGGTAGTGAAACGCGAATCAACTTCGTCTGGCGGCGAGCACACCCTTGACGAATTTCGAGACGCAGCGATCGCCGCTGAGCTCGCTGTCGGCCATGTCGAGGACACGCGCGACCAAGCGTGGTACCACGTCCTTCTTCGGTTGGGCAGAATGCTGCTCGGCTTCCTGCTGCTAATCGCTGGCCTCTTGATGTTCATCTTGCCTGGGCCGGGCACGATTGTTCTGGCGGCCGGTCTCGTGATCTTGTCCCGCGACGTCAAGTGGGCCGATGCTGCGTTGCGGTTCCTGCGCCGCAAGATGCCGGGACTCGAAGAAGAGGGCCCAATCCCGAAGTCGACGATCGCCGCGTCGCTCATGTTGATGGCCGCTGCGGGGCTTGGCGCCTGGTGGTGGTTCAACGGCGGCGGCAGCGAGTGGTTCGCCGACCTCTTCTAGAGACCGTTCGAGACTCATAACCGCCCCGCACGTCGATACCCTGAGTGTCGAGCCTCCGCTCGATCAACACACGAAGGGCCCACTACATGGCGATCACCGAAGAGCAGGTCATCGAAGCGCTGCGACCAGTAGAAGATCCCGAGCTGTTCCGCAGCATCGTCGACCTCGGCATGGTGAAGAACGTCGCGATCGCGGGAGCCGCGGTTGATGTTCAGATCGCTCTGACCGTTGCGGGTTGCCCGCTCAAGAACGAGATCTCTCAACGGGTGACCAACGCCGTGACTGAGGTTGGTGCGAGCACCGTCGAAGTCGACTTCACCGTCATGACCGACGAGGAGCGCGCCAACGTTCGCGAAATGTTGCACGGCGACCCCGCCTCGACCGCTGGCAGCCAGCCCGCTCACGGCCACGCTGAAGGCCGAGCCATCCCTTTCGCCGACCCCGACAACCGCACCCGAGTCATGCTCATTGCTTCGGGCAAGGGCGGCGTTGGTAAGTCGTCGGTCACGACCAACCTCGCGATCGCGCTCGCAGCCCGCGGCAAGTCCGTCGGTCTGATCGATGCCGACGTCTGGGGCTTTTCGATTCCGCGCATGCTCGGTATCGAACGTGCGCCTGTTGTCATCGACGACATGTTGATCCCGCCGGACACCCACGGTGTCCGTGCCATCTCCATGGGCTTCTTCGCCGAAGAGGATCAGCCCGTGATCTGGCGAGGCCCGATGCTGCACAAGGCACTCGAGCAGTTCCTCACCGACGTGTTCTGGGATGACCCCGACTATCTGCTCATCGATCTTCCGCCGGGCACGGGCGACATTTCGCTGTCGCTCGCACAGTTCTTGCCACGCTCTGAGCTCTACGTCGTGACCACACCTCAACCCGCAGCCCAACGCGTTGCTCAACGTGCGGCGTTCATGGGCGAAAAGGTGAACCTCAAGGTCCACGGCATTATCGAGAACATGAGCCACTTCACCGGTGACGATGGCAAGACCTATTACCTGTTCGGTGCTGGCGGAGGCCAAGAGCTGGCCGATCGTCTCGAAGTACCGCTCGTTGGCCAAGTGCCGCTCGTCCCTGAGCTGCGCGAAGGTTCTGATTCGGGCAAGCCAATCATGGCCACGAATCCAACGAGTGAAGCGGGTCAGATCTTTGCCGCGATGGCCGAGAAGATCGATGTCGAGATGGCACCGACTCGCCGGTTCACAAAGAAACTCAACCTGCTCAACTAATGTCAAGTCTTCTCCCAGCAGAACCTGCTGGCGAGCGAAAGGAACATGCAGTGGAAATTCGCATCGGAGTGACCTACACCCCGAAAGAAGTCAACCTCGAGCTCGCCGACGATGTGAGCGCCGACTCGGTCAAGGCCGACGTCAACGCAGCGCTAGCGCTTGATGATGGCGTGCTGTGGGTTACCGACAAGAAGGGTCGCCAAGTAGGCGTGCCGTCGAGCAAGATCGCATACGTCGAGATCGGTCACGACGAGACAACTCGCCCCATCGGGTTTGGTTGAGCGCATCTGACCAATGACGATCCTCGACCGGCGGTTGCTGATCGTCGGAGGAAAAGGCGGGACTGGAAAGTCATCGGTAGCCGCAGCGCTGGGTCAGCTCAGCGCGTTCCGCGGCAACAAGACCCTCATCGTTTCCGCCGACGGAAGCCCCGGAGCTGCGGGCCTCTTCGACATGACGCCCGGGTATGAAGCGGTCGAAGTTGGCCGCAACCTGAGCGTTCTGCAAATCAATTCCGACGAGTCGCTCCAAGAGTTCGTTGGCCTCCAGTTGGGCCCTCTTGCGGTTATGGGCAAGCCGGTTGCGAGCGCGTTTTCGTTCGTTGCCCAAGCCGCACCCGGTGTGCTCGAATTGTTGCTCGTCGGAAAGTACCTCCACGAGGCTCGCAGTGGCTCATGGGATCTCGTGGTCGTCGACGCGGCGTCGAGCGGACACCTGTTGGGCGAGCTCGCTGCGCCACGCAACGTTGGCGAGATCGCCCCGGTTGGTCGTCTCGCACGCGAAACCGACTGGATGATCGAACTGCTTTCGGACCCCGACATCACCGGAGTCGTCAACGTCACGCTCGCCGAGGAGGTGCCCGTCTCTGAGACGATCGAATTCGCGGACCGTCTGACCGCGGAGACACCAGCGAATCTGGCGGCTGTCGTCGTGAACCGGACACGCCCGCAGCTCTATGCGAAGTCTGGTCGTGACGAACTCGATGCCTTCCTTGCCAAGCCGCCCGCTCGGATGACGCAGGGTGTGGCTGGGGTGCTCGCTGCTATCGAGGTCGGGCTGGCCCGTGCCGACGTTGCCTCGGCGATCGACGCGCAGCTGCGCGACGCGTTGCCCGACGGAATGCCGTTGCTTCACGTGCCCGAGTTCGGAATCGTCGACAGCGTCCACGCCGAGGTCCGTGAAGCCATCGCCGACGAGCTTTCACTATGAGCGTTCCATCATGAGTGCAGAGAGGTCGCTTGCAACGATCATCGAGGGCCGATCGCTCGTCGTTGTCGCTGGTAGTGGCGGCGTTGGCAAGACCACTGTGTCGGCGGCGCTCGGACTTGCCGCTGCAGAACATCTCGATGGCGACGTTCTCGTTCTCACAATCGATCCAGCGCGCCGTCTGGCGAGCGCTCTCGGAATCGAGATCGACGGCAACGACGCTGTGGCCATCACCAACGACACGAAGAACACCTTGTACGGCGCAATGCTCGACCCCGGGAAAGCCTGGGATGCAATGATTCGTCGTGATGCGACCGACGATGTTGCCGAGCGGATTCTCGTCAACCCCGTTTACCGCCGAATCGCCGACACGTTCGTTCACGGCAACGAGTATGCGGCTCTGGGCTGGCTCGACGAAGCTCTTGCTTCGCAGAAATATCGCTTGGTCATCGTCGACACTCCACCGGCCCAAAACGCCCTCGATTTCTTTGACGCTCCCGAGAAGGTCTCGGACTTCTTCACCAGTTCGCTTCTTGGCTGGTTGACCGGTGGCGGTGACGGAACATTGGTTGCGTCCGCTGCGGCCAAATCGTTCGGGGCGCTCGCCGACAGGCTTCTCGGCGCCGAGTTCTTTGCCGATGTCGTCGAGTTCTTTCAGCTCATGAACTCGGTCGTTCCCGGAATGGTCGAACGCACCGCGCAGGTCGCTGCCGATCTCGCTGGCGACGACGCCGCCTTCGTTGCGGTCGCGGCACCCGCTGACGACATGGTGAGTCGCTTGGGTCAACTCGGCGACTCACTGGCCGAGCGAGAGCTGACATTCGATGGCGTCGTGATCAATGGCGTCGAGCCGGAAGTCTTCTGGCAACCCAAGGTCAAAGATGTCGCCGAACGGATCGCCAACGACGACCGGAGTCCGCTTTCGGCTGCTCGGACGTCGCTTCTTCGCCCGGGCGCCGAATACGTGATCGAACGAGCTGACGTGGCACAGGCCCAGCGGCTCGTGATCGATGAATTGTCCGTCGAAACCGTGACGACGCTTCCTCGTCTCGTCCATTCTCCAACCGACATTGCGGGGCTCCGCGAAATCGGCGAGCTTCTCTGGACGAAGTAACGATCGGTAGCGTTGTCCAAATGGCTTCACCAATCGAGATCGCACGTCAGATCGCTGGTTTCGATGACGACGCAACCGCTCAGCTGCAACGCCTGCTCCGCACCTGGGATCTACTCGCCGACCTCGCGCTCGGCGATGTCCTCGTGCTCGCTCCCACGACCGCCGACCCCGACGTGTACGTGGTGTTGGCAAACGTGCGCGCCTCCACGGCCGCGACGCTCTATAACCACGATCCAATCGGCGACCGTCACCGCAGCGAGAAGCGGCCGCTCGTTCACGATGCCTTTACCAAGGGCAAGATCCAGAGCGCTGTTGTCGAACTCGGGCCACACTTTCCCAAAGGTGTTGCCGACGTACTGGCGGTTCCGTTGCAAAACAATGGCCGAACGATCGGCGTGGTGCTGCGCGAGCGCCGCGTTACCGAACGCGGGCTTCTCGTTCTCGAGCGCACATACCTGGGCTTGAGCGACAGATTGATGCAAATGATTGCGAACGGGTTCTTCCCGTTCGTGGGAGCTACCGAAGCCCAGCATGGCGCTCCGCGTGTTGGCGATGGCCTGCTCGTGCTCGACGAGGACCGCAAAGTGGTGTTCCAGTCGCCGAACGCTATTTCGGCGCTTCACCGTCTCGGAATCCACCGGAACCCGAACGGGCTACGGATCGACGATTTAGGTCTTGACGATTCGTTCGTACGGACATCGTTCGCCATGAAAGTCGCAGCGGCTCAAGAGATCGAACGACGCAACGTCACGATTACGAGCCGCTCGTTGCCGATGATTCAGCCAGACGGAGAGATCGACGGCTTCTTTATCTTGCTGCGAGACGTGTCGGAGCTGAAACGTCGAGATCGGCTCTTGCTCTCGAAGGACGCAACGATCCGAGAGATCCACCATCGGGTCAAGAACAATCTCCAGACAATCTCATCGCTGCTTCGTTTGCAGGCGCGTCGTGTCGAGTCCGAAGAAGGCAAGTTCGCGCTGAGCGAGTCGGTGCGACGGATTCGGGCGATCGCCATCGTTCACGAAACGCTCGCCAACGACGCGAGCGAGGACGCATCGGGCGACGACGCACCCTTCGAGGACGTAGCGCGACCGCTCATTCGCCTTATCGAGGAGGGCCTTCAATTTCCCGAGAACCCGATTCGGTTCATCCTCGAAGGCGAAGCCGGCCGGCTGCCGCTCATTCGCTCTATGCCGCTCGCCGTCGTGCTCACCGAGTTGCTCCAAAACGTGGTCGACCACGCGTTTCCCCCCGGGCTGTTGCCCGACGACGGCCGTGTCGTCACGGTGTCGTTCGACGATCAGGACAACGTCCTGGTCGTCCAAGTTGCCGATAACGGTCAGGGTCCGCCCGAAGGGTTCCTCTTTGCTGAAGCAAAGGGTCTTGGCCTGACCTTGGTGCACACGTTCGTCACGGCCGAGCTCAACGGCACGATCTCGATGGTGCGAGGCGATGGCCCGACCGAGAATCCCGGCACCGCCACGATTCTGCGCTTCCCAAAGACATGGGAAGACCGGGTCGCTGGGCCGCTTATCGACGGCTAAGCGCCCCCTCTCTAAGAGAGCAGTTGGTCGGCGGGGGCGAAATCGTCGCGCAAGATGATCCGATTGTCGCCCAAGTACTGGATGACCTCGTCGGCCGACAGTTGGCGCCCGTCGTCCTGTTCGATCTCGAGGCGGGGGATGTCGCGGTTCGCGGCGAGCAAGATCTGATTCGTCCGGAACGACTCGATCCCCTCCCACGGCACGATCACGCTGAGTTCGGTGAACGTCTCGCCGAGGGTGTCGAGCTGGGCGCGTGCAAAGCGACTCTCGTCTCCATCGATCACGTTCATGGCGTAAAGCCCATCGGATACGAGGAGTCGTTCGAACTCGGTGATTACCTCGGTAGTGGTCAGATGCCAGGGGACTGAATCGGCGGCGAACGCATCGCCGATGATCAGGTCGAATCCGTCGGTGGGTAGGTCGCGAAAGTGAAGTCGTGCATCGCCGGTGCGGATATCGAGGTTGTCGTCATCGGTGAGCCCGAGCTGATCCTGTGCGATCTCGACGAGCTGGTCGTCGAGCTCGAGCACGACGTTCTCGCTGCCGGGGCGAACCTCGTTGATGAAGCGGGGGAGTGAGAAGCCGCCGCCTCCGACGTGCAGCACCCGGATTGGCCCGGGAGGCAGCGACTCGACGACGTCGGCGAAGAGGCGGATGTAGCGGATGTCGAGGCGCAGTGGGTCGTCGAGGTCGACGTGGGCGTGGCGGAGCCGATCGAGAATGAGGCTGCGCCCGCCGGGTTGGGGGTCTTCTCTGTCGGTCTCTTCGTCGGCGACGACCTGCACGCAGAAGTAGTCGGTCGTGATCTCGCACGGTGACTGCAAGGCCACGCTAAAGACGGCCGCGAAGATGACCGCTGCGATCTCGACGGTGTCGGGTCGGCGGCGTCCCGACTTCGCGAATCCGATGATGCCCGCCAGGACCAGGACTGCGCCGACGCCGATGAT
>CAZMYN010000112.1:0-10149 GCA_964570495.1 uncultured Acidimicrobiales bacterium
GGGGTCATGTCGCAGAGCCCTGCCCACTGGCGCAGCAGTCGCATCTTGGAGATGCCGGGCATCAGTTCGAGGATGTGCCCGGCGAGCTCTTCGGTGAAGCTGAGCGAGCCGCGCATCGAATAGGTCGTAAGTGGGTCGATCGAGGCTCCAAAGACGAGTTCGCCGCGGTCGGTCTGGCTGACGTAGACGTGTAGCGAGCCACTCACCACCACCGCAGGCAAGAAGACTTTGACGGGTTCGGTGACCGCGGCTTCGAGGGGATGGGTGGTGATTGGTAAGGGCACCCCGGCCATCTTTGAGATGAGTGAGCCCCAGCCTGCGGTGCAGTTCACAACGATCGGGGCCGAGATGTCGCCACGGTTGGTTCGAACACCGGTGACCTTGCCTCCGCGGCCTTTCCCATCGGGCAGCTCGCCGCCGTCGACCAAGATGTCGAGCACCTCGGTCTTTTGATGTAGGTGGACGCCGGCGTGATCTGCTCCTCGCGCATATCCCCACACGACCGCGTCGTGCCGGATGATTCCGCCGGGCGGGTGATGGAGCGCTCCGAGGATGGGATACCGAGCATGGTCGCTGACATCGAGGCTCGGGCAGATCTTCTTTACCTCCTGAGCGTCGATGACCGAGCTGTCGATGCCTTGGAGCTTGTTGACCTCGGCGCGCCAGTTCATCGTGCGCAACGCCGAGTCGGTGTGGGCGAGGGTCATGTGGCCGCGTTCAGAGAACATGACGTTGATGTTCAGGTCGGTGGCCATCGAGTTGTACAGGGTCAGCGAACGGTCATAGAACGCAACACCTTCGGGGGTGAGGTAGTTCGACCGCACGATTGCGGTATTTCGACCCGAGCCGCCGCCGCCCAGATAGCCCTTGTCGAGCACCGCGACGTTCGTGATCCCATGGTTGGTGGCCAGGTAGTACGCCGTCGCCAAGCCGTGAACGCCGCCGCCGATGATGATGACGTCGTAGGTCTTCGAGATCTCGTGGTCTCGCCAGACGCGTGGCCACTGCTTGCCGGTGAGGCCCATTCGGGCGAGGCTGCCGACTCCGTATCGCAGGGGCCCCGGACTCGGTTTGCGTATTGACGCCATGTCGCAACGATAGAGAGGTAGCGAGTGCAGGTCCATACGCTGCGCCGTATTGATCTTGCGACTATTAAGACGCGTTACATATCATTGCTCCAGATGAATCTGCAACGACTGAAGTACTTCCTGGCCGTTGCCGACGAGCTGCATTTCGGACGGGCGGCGGAACGTCTGCACATGGCCCAGCCGCCTCTCAGCCAGCAGATCCGTTTGCTCGAAACCGAGCTTGGCGTGCGACTGTTCGATCGCACCACACGCAAGGTCATTCTCACCGCGGCGGGTCACCGGCTCGTACCCCAAGCCGAACGCGTCGTGGTCGCCGTCGACTCCGCCGAGCGCGTCATGGAAGAGTTCCGTCTTGGCGCTGGCGGTCTACTGCGCCTGGCCTTCGTCGATTCTGCGTCCTTCGAGGTCATGCCCCGCTACTTGCGAGCGTTTCGAAAGGCCTGGCCCAAAGTCGAACACGACCTCCAAATCATGTCGAGCGCCAACCAGGTCGATGCGCTGCGTTCCGGCACGATCGACCTCGGTATCAGTCGCACCCCCTCGACCGACGAGGACATTTTCGTTACCAAGTTTCTTGACGAGCAGCTCTACGTGGCTGTTGGGTCGGACCACAAACTCTCGGGCAAGTCGCGGGTTTCGGTTGCGCGCCTCGACGCGAGCGAACTGATCGGGTTCGATCGCCGTCTGTCCCCGACGCTGCACGAGCAACTCCAAGAACTCTTCGACTCGAACGGTTTGGCCTACGACCCGGTGATCGAAGCGACCGAGTACACGACCATCCTTGGTCTGGTCGGATCTGGGGAAGGGATCGCGGTCGTTCCCAACGGTGTTCGCACCTTTGCCCCCGAAGGCCTCACCTACGTGAAGATCAGCGACAAGGAGGCTCAGATGGCGATGTACACCGTCAACCGAGCGACCGAACCGCTGCGGGTCGTCGAGCACGCACGAAGCCTGATCGAAGAACTGTTCGACTAGCTACTGGCTACAACGTTGGCTTCAGGCCCGTACGCGAAGCCGGTGATGTTCTCGACAGAACCATCGTCGGCAATGACGACAATGTCGTGTTCGCGGTAGCCGCCTGCCCCCGGTTCACCTTCAGGGATCATGATCATCGGTTCCATTGAGACGACCATCCCAGGTTGAAGCTCGGTCTCGATGTCTTCGCGGAGCTCAACGCCGGCTTCGCGTCCGTAGTAGTGGCACAGCACGCCAAAGCTGTGGCCGTATCCGAACGAGCGGGTGTTGAGCAGGTCATAGCTGCGATAGATGTCGTTCAGCTCGGCGGCGATCTCTGAACACTTTGCGCCAGGCTTGATGAGTTCGAGCCCAGCCTCGTGAACTTCGACATTGATGTTCCAGAGTCGGAGGTGTTCCTCGGACACGGTTTCGGCGAACAGGGTTCGCTCCAGCGCGACGTAGTAGCCAAACAGCATGGGGAAACAGTTGAGCGACAAGATGTCGCCGGACTGAATCTGGCGGTTGGTCACCGGGTTATGGGCGCCGTCGGTGTTGATGCCCGATTGGAACCAGGTCCAGGTATCCATCAGTTCGCTGTACTCATAGGTCTTTGCAAGCTCGCGCACCATGGCTTGGGTCGAGGCCAGGGCAACCTCGTGCTCACCCACGCCAACACCAATGGCATCACGGCAAGCCTGGCCGCCAATGTCAGCGATTGCGGTGAGCGTCTTGATGTGCGCGATCTCTTCGGGTGACTTGATCGTCCGCATCCACATGGTGGCCTCGCCAACGTCGACAAACTCCGCGTCGGGAAATGCGTTGTTGAGCTTGGCCAGCAGGTCGACGCTCACCTCGTCGAATTCGATCCCGATCCGTCGGGCCTTCGGGATCAGGGTTTGCAGGGCGTGGAAGAAATTGTCTTTGCGCCAGTCAGTGTAGGTGATGTTGTTTCCGTGGGTGAGGCGCCACGGCTGGCCGCCGTCGATTCCCGCCGACACGCTCGTCACGGTCTCGTGGTCGACGACCAGGCCGTAGTTGCGTCCAAAGGAGCAGTACATGAAGCCCGAGAAGTAGCAGATGTTGTGGTAGCTGGTCAGCACGCAAGCGTCGAGGTCCGCCGTGCCCAGATGGCTCCGCAACTTCTCTTGTCGTGCCGACATTTCTTCGGCGGAGAAGGGTCCGAGGGTTTTGTCTCCGTTGTGCCAGGTAACTAGTCGATCCATCGCCAGATCATGCATGGCGATGGCGAGCAATGAAAACTCTGGCGTGCCGTTCGCGTTCAGTCGGTCGAACGAGTTCGAGATGTTCGCGGACGTGTTGGGCGGGGTAGTCGACGGCGACCAATCGCTGTCGCGAGCGGCGAGGACCGTGCCGGGTACGAGCGGAACTGGGACTGTTCGTCGACGGGAACCGCGTCATTGGACGCAATCCGGAAGAGGACGTAGATCAACACCAGCGCGTGAGCGGCGATCAGCACCCAGAAATAGGCCGACGAACCAAACGCTCCCATGAGCCACGAAGCAACGAGCGGACCGAGAATCGCGCCGACGCCGTTGATCATGACCAACAGCCCCGATGCCCCGACGCGTTGTTCGTTGGTGATCCAGTCGTTCGTATAGGCAATCGCGAGCGAATAGAGGGGAAAGGAGGTCGCCCCGATGACGAACATGACCAGGAAGGCGCTGTTGCCCGTGCCGGTCGCTGGGCCAAACAGCGATGCGACGGTGGCGATTGCGGCAACTACTGCAATGACGCCGCGACGCGGAACGCGGTCGGAGATGTACCCGACCGGCATTTGGAAGAGCATCGAACCAAACAACGATGCCGCAATGAACAAGGAGATCTGTGCGTTGTTCATGCCAATGCGTGCGCCGTACACCGGGCCGAATGCAAAGATCGCGCCCGCTGCAGCACCGCTAAAGAACATGGTGATTACACCGGTTGGGACGATCGCGAACAGTTCACGAAACGGAAGTCGTCCAACCTGCGGTAGCGGGGGAGCGCTCGACTCCGATAGCGCCATCGGGACCAACGAGATCGAAACCAAAACCGACGCGATGACGAATAGCTCAAATCCGCTTGGGTCAGCAACGTTCAACAGGAGCTGGCCGCCGGTGACGCCTCCCAAGGACACCACCATGTAGATCGATAGCGTGCGACCCCGCGTTTCCGGCGTTGCCTGGTCGTTGAGCCAGCTCTCGGTCACCACGTAGAGCCCGGCCATGCAAAAGCCGATCACGAGGCGCATGAAGGTATACGCAATCTCGTTGACGATGAGTGCTGGCAAGACGAAAGCGGTCGAGGCCATCGACGCCATCGCCGCGAAGACCCGCACGTGTCCGACCTTGCCAAGGGCGCGAATGGTGAAGCGAGAGCCGAGGAGAAAGCCCACGTAGTAGGCCGCTTGAATAATGCCGATGGCGGCAATGGCGAAGGCCTCGTTCGTGGCGCGCACACCCATTGCTGTTCCTTGCAGGCCGTTGCCGAGCATCATGGCAAGGACGCCCAAGAACAGCGCCCACATCGACAGCAACGGCGACGTGATGGCGGGTTGGGATTGCCTGGCTCTGCGCCGTGTATCGCCGGCCAATTCTGTGGACATCGCGGTACGTTAACCTGGCTTTATGGAGCGCGCTGATCATCTGTCCAGTGATGGGGATCAGGCTGCCGACAGCTCGGGCAATCCTTCGGTTCAGATCGAATGGGACGCGACCGCTCCATCGAGCGTGCAGGCGCCCACCGTGTCGTCGCTCGTTGGACCCGGATCCGTCGGGAGAGGTCGTCGTGTCCGGCGTGCGCCGTCGCGTTCGCCAACGCCGACCGCGGCGCCGTTGGTCGAGGTTGCCCAGCCCGAAACGTCTGGTTCGCCACGCCTGGCACTCTCGACGCTCGCGATCCTGCTCGCGTTAGGGGGAGCGGCCTTTGTGGCGTCGGTTGGGAGTGAAGGACCCGGACCGGCGGCGGTGGTGAGCCCGACGACGACCATCGAGGCGAGCACGACGAGTTCAACATCAGCGGTGGTCGTGGCGCCCCGGGTCATCGAATCGGCACCTCCCGCGCCCCCCGAATGGCTGGCGAGCCGCCACCTTGCCTTTATCGACGGCGAGGTCGCGTGGACGGTCATCGACTTGGAGATCGGTGAAGAGATCGCGACGCCGGGCTTCTACGACTTTTTGTTGCCACCGCTCGACCAAGGCGCGGTGCTGGTCAACTCGCCCAACCGTGCGTACGCGATCGATCCGAGCGACCCGGGTGCTTCCGGGCAATTGTCGAACCGGGTTGCGATGGCTCGGGTGAGCGGGACGGTCACGAATCAGGAGCAGTTCGGTTTCGTCGAGCACACCGATCGAGGTATCGCCGAGATAACGGTGAACTCATTGTGGGCCCCTACGCTCGGCCCGATCATCGAGGCGCCGCGGGATTCAACGATCATTGTTGTCGACCGGCGGGGAATTCTCATCAGTCAGTCGAATGGCGATTCGTTCGTGGTGGAGGATGATGCGCTTGTTCGAGTTGTGCCATCCACGATCGGCACCGTGTTTGCCGCAACCGAGGACGCGATCATCGGGCGGAGTTGTCGGGACGGAGACTGCGTTGGCGTGGTGGCCGATTGGAACTTCGATGTTGAGTACACCGTAGCGCTGGATCCGCTGACCTCGACGGCGGCGATATCTCCCGATGGTCTTTGGCTTGCATCGCATCTCACCTCCGGGTTTGTCGAGGTGATGTCGCTCGCGGAGGCCTCCGCGGACTTTCCGAGCTCGACAACCGGCCGACGGCTCGTTCCTGCGTTGCCCGACAGCGAACTTGTGTGGTCCCTGGACTCGGCGTTGCTCAGCTGGTTCTCGGCGGAGATGTTCGTTGCCACCGATGTAACCGACCCGGCGCTTCGCGTGCGGGCCATCTCCACGGACGGACAGACGATCTTGGCCGGTTCGTCGTTTTTTGTGTCCTGACTCAAAGCGTGGCCTATAGCAGGTTACATCGTTGAAATTTGGCGCTCGAACGAGCATCGATCTGGAATGGGCGTTCCAATTTTCGTTCCACCATGCGGAACAGTTCCGGCATGTGGTGTGCCCGGCTTGGGAGTGTGACAACCGTCAAGTATGGTCGGTCCGCTGGAGGGAATACATGTCATTAGCTGAGACGAGCGAGGTCAACGACGAGATCATTCGTCTAGATCACGTGTTCAAGATCTTCGGTCCACAACCCCGGGGACGTGCGCTAACCCTCGCAAAGCAGGGCCTCAACAAGAACGAGGTACAGGCTGCAACCGACCACGTTGTTGGCATGACCGACGTCTCGTTCTCTGTTGAACGCGGTGAAACGTTCGTGATCATGGGCCTGTCGGGCTCGGGCAAATCGACTGCAATCCGTACGGTCAACAAGCTGCACGACGTCACCGATGGCTCAGTGTGGGTTGACGGTGTCGATGTGCAAAAGCTCGATGGTCCCGCCCTCAAGCAAATCCGCCGCGAAAAGATGGGCATGGTCTTCCAGCACTTCGCCCTCTTCCCGCATCGCACGGTGCTCGAGAACGCTGGCTACGGGCTAAAGGTCCAGGGCGTTGACCGCAGCGAGCGCGATCGTGCGGGCATGGAGGCTCTCGACTTGGTCGGCCTCGGCTCGTTTGCGGCCAGCTACCCCGCACAACTTTCCGGCGGTATGCAACAGCGTGTCGGCCTTGCCCGAGCGTTGGCGTCGGATCCCGACATCTTGTTGATGGACGAGGCCTTCTCGGCGCTCGACCCGCTCATTCGTCGTCAGATGCAAGACGAGATGATGGCAATTCAGGAACAGCTGCAAAAGACCATCCTTTTCATTACTCACGACCTGAACGAGGCACTTCGCATTGGCGACCGTGTCTGCATCATGAAGGACGGGGCGGTCGTTCAGATCGGCACCCCCGAGCAGATTCTCACCCAGCCGGCCACCGGCTATGTTGCCGAATTTGTTCAAGACGTCGACCAGGGCCGTGTTATCGACGTCAAGACAATCATGCGGGACCCGGTCTTGTTGACATCGGGTCTGACACTCGCCGAAGCATTGGACACCATGGGTGAAGAGCCCGGAGCGTTCGTCGTCGACGACGCTGGACGACCGAACGGCCTTTTGACACCCGACGATGCACGTCGCGTCCAGGCAATGGGCTCGTCAGATCTCGGGTCGGCGCTGCGTACGGACTTCGAAAGCACGCAGCCAGAGGCAACATTCAACATGATTTACGCCGAGGCTGGCCGCGGATTGCCCCTCGCCGTGGTGGACAGCAACGGCGGGCTGATCGGGGCCCTGCACCCCCGAGACATTATGGAAGAACTGGGTCGCGTCGAGCGCCTCATCGATGGATTCGAACGAGAGGTGTTCATGTAATGAGTGGACTACTAGCACAGGCCGACGACCCAAGCTTCCAAGACAGCGATGTCCTGAACGAGTTCCTGATCCCGTTCGGTGAATGGATGAAACAACTCGTGTTCTGGACGGATCAGAACTTGGGCGGTACCGAGAACGCAATCTTCGATTTGCTCGGCATCATCCGCTGGCCCTTTGCGTTCTTGATGAACCTGATCGTTCGAGAGGATCCGTCGATTCAATCGATTCCATGGATTTGGGTCGTGATCGTGATGTTCCTGATCACCTCGTTTACCCGCAACGTAAAAGTCGGCGTCATGGTGGCCGCAATGTTGACAATATGTGGCCTTCTCGGGCCCGACTATTGGACCGAAACGGCCAGGACGATTGGCATGATCGCGGTAGCCGTGATCCTCTCGGCACTGATCGGTGTGCCGCTCGGCATCTTGTCGGGGCGCGTCGATGGCGTCTGGAACGTAGTACGACCAACCCTCGACGCAATGCAGGTCGTCCACTCGTTCGTGTACATGTTGCCGTTCGTCTTCTTCTGGGGCATTGGCGAGGTTTCCGCAACGATGGTGACGATGGTGTTTGCATTGCCGCCGCTCGTGCGCCTCACGAACCTCGGCATCAGACAAGTGCCCGAAGATGTTGTGGAAGCAGCGCGCGCGTACGGCGCACCCGAACACAAGGTCCTTACCGAAGTTCAGTTGCCGCTCGCTCGCTCGGCAATCATGACCGGGCTCAACCAGACGCTGCTCCTCGCGATCTCGATGCTCGGAATCGCCGCGATCATGGGCGCTGGCGGCCTGGGACTTCTCGTCTTCCGAGCCATCAACAACTCGTCGGTAAGCCTTGCTGCATCGGCCGGTCTTGCGTTGTTCCTCGTTGCTGTGGTCCTCGATCGTATGACCCAAGGCGAAGACACCGACGGTGCCAACTTGCTCGAGCGCACCCGCGAGGCTTGGGCGTACCGCAAGGACCCCGAGGCAATGCTCGCCGCAGCCGATGAGCGGAACGAACAAGAAATCGCCCGTGCTGCAGCTGCCGAGCTCTACGACGACACCGGCCGTCCTGCTCCACTCGGTGGCCGTGAGCGCTTCGGCCTGCTCGTCGCCGCACTCGGTGGTGTCGTCACAATCGTCAGTGTCTTTGTGACCTGGGGAATCGATTCGGGACACATCTCGGCATGGGCACGCCGCACCGATCAAGACCTCACTGGCGTCTTCTCCAACGGCCTCTCGGCAACGGGTGGATCCTGGTTTGGGTTCCTGGCCTTCGCCGGTGGCCTACTCGCACTCGCGTGGGCGCTCTTCAACATGGTCTCGATCCCCGCCTCGGTAAACCGCATGCTCGGCCGGGCACAAGGCGTGATGCTCCTCGGTCTTGTCGGGCTGATGCTGCTCATGGCGGTCGCCTCGATCTTCAGCACGCCGCTGGGTCCAATTCCTGGGATTGCGCTCATACTCTTTGCCGTCCTTATCGCCACCGTTGCGCTCGACGCTTACCTCGCTGGCATGCAACGTGCCGGTGCCGACGGCATTGTCCTCGTCGGCATTGGAGCGTTCGGAGCAGCCATTGGCTATGCCTTCGCTGGCGACAACCCGTTGAGCGTCGCGTACTCGCACGGCGCAGGGGTGTGGATCGCCATTGTTGGTACCGCGCTGATCATCGTTGGAGGTCTGGCTGCGCTCACCGAAGCTCCATACTCGCCACGTCGCCCACTTCCGATCAACATCTCGGCTGGTCGGATCTTCGGCACGTCCATGGGCGTGCTGCTCATCCTTATCGGCAGCTTCTCGGGCTGGTCCTTTGACGAACGCGATGACGGCGTTATCACCCCAGAGATCCAGGCCCAGATCGATGCCCTGCGTGACGAAGCTGACGCAGACCCATCTCTTGCTCCAATTAACGCTTCGCTCATCCAGAACCTGGTCAACGGCGCTCGCGATCTCGACGAGGTCGTCCTCGACGCGTTCCGCTCGGATGGCTCTCGCTTGGGCTTGGTCGTTGTTCCCTTGGGCATCTTGAGTCTTGCAGTGTCGATCCCGGCGGCCGGGGTCTTTGGTGGTGGCGAACGTCGACGGTGGCAATTCTCGGCAATCCTCGCCGGCCTTGGCATGAGTATCGTTGCGATCGCAGTTGGGTGGATCGCATCGATTTCCCGGGTTGCTGATCCCGGGTTTGTGTCGGGCGTGGGTGTATTTTTCACCGGAATTGGCGGGTTTTTGATCTTCTCTTCGGCACGCGGAGTGTTGAAGGAATTCCGTCGTTCGAGGGTGTATGCCTCGCACGATCGGGTTGAGACCGATGTGACGACACAAAGCGTCGACGCCTCGGGTGTTGAAGAAGAAATAGCGTTGGCTGGCACCACTGCCTAGCCAACGAGGCGATAAAAAAGTCCGTTTGGACTGAGTTATGGTCTGTTTACCCGCTAGCAAATCCTTCCCGGGAGGGGAATTACATATGAAGAGCATGAACAAGTCCTTATGGGCACTATTGGCGGCGTTTGCGCTGCTGGCCGCCGCGTGCGGATCCAGCGTTGCCGACACCGTGACCGACGCTGCCGATGGCGCAGCTGATGCTGCAGGCGATGCAGCCGACGCCGTCACGGGCGACGACGAAGAAGCCATGGAAGATGACGAAGAAGCCATGGAAGATGACGAAGAAGCTGTAGACGCTGAGCCTGCAGCAGCTGCATCTTCGCTTCCCGGCGAGGGCATCTCCGTAACGATGGCCCGTGCTGACTGGGCAT
>CAZMYN010000113.1:0-4561 GCA_964570495.1 uncultured Acidimicrobiales bacterium
AGTCTGAACCAAGCCCGGCGGTCCGGGGGCCTCCCCCGCCTCCATCCATGGGATACTCGGGCGATGGCTACGCCTGAGCTTTCACCGATCATCGACATTGGCCAGCTGCACGATCTCGAAGGAACAGCCGATCTCGACCTCGTGATCTGCGACTGCCGCGCCTACCTCGATCAACGGGAGGGACTCGACGCGTATCGAGCAGGGCACATTCCTCAGGCTCGGTTCGTCGATCTTGAAACGGTTCTCTCTGCTCCGCCGCAAGCCGGAACCGGCGGTGGCCGCCATCCCTTGGCTGAGCCCGCGGTCTTTGCTGCTGGCTTGGGCCGATTGGGCATTGGCCACGCCAGCACGGTGGTTGCCTATGACGATGCCGGAGGTGCGATCGCGGCCCGCTTGGTCTGGATGCTTCGAACGCTTGGCCAGCCAGCGGCGATCCTCGATGGCGGGATTGGAGTCTGGGATGGCGAACTGGAGACCGGAGAACCATCGTTCGTAGCCGTGGAGCACGCACCCCGCGACTTCCCGCGAAACGCGATGGCCACACGCGAGGAGGTCGGTGCCGCGCTCGAGGCAGGTCATCTCGTTGTCGATAGTCGAGGACCTGAACGTTACCGAGGTGAGGTCGAACCGCTCGATGCCATTGCCGGGCATATCCCTGGAGCTACGAATCTGCCGTTCGCCGGGAACCTCGATTCGGGTCAGATGAGACCAACAACAGAGCTGCGCCAACGCTTCGCTTCCATCAATGCCGATCCGGCCACCATCTACTACTGCGGTTCCGGAGTCACGGCATGTCACAACATGCTCGTGGCCGAAGCACTCGGGATTGGCCGAGGCCGTCTCTACGTCGGCAGTTGGAGTGGCTGGATAGATCTGGCTGAGCCATCGGTGGAGACAGCGTTCTAGACTCCAGTCCATGCTCAAAGCACTCCGCTCGGTCGCTCAATTCAAGCCAGTGGAGTTCGATCCAACGGCGCGCCGCCTCGCTAGCGCAGCCAATGTTGAAGACCTGCGACGGATCGCTAAGCGCCGTCTGCCGAAAGGTGTGTTCGACTACATCGACGGCGCAGCCGAGGACGAATACGCAATGGGTCGTAACGCGAGCCGCTTTGGGGACCGCACACTCGTTCCGCGGGTATTGACCGATGTCTCCGAGATAGACACCTCCGTCGAGGTCCTTGGGGCCCGGCTACCAATCCCATTGATCCTTGCTCCTACCGGCTTCCCGCGCATTGCCCATCCCGAAGGCGAACTCGCAACCGCCCGGGCGGCCGCTGCGGCAGAAATTCCGTTCTCGCTCTCCACTATGGGCACCCGCTCAATCGAAGAGGTTGCCGCGGCATCAACGGGACGGAACTGGTTTCAGGTGTACGTCTGGCGCGATCGCGAACTCACCAAGGACATGCTCGCTCGATGCAAGGAGTCCGGCTTCGAAGCTATCTACATCACGGTCGACACGGCGGTCCTCGGCCGTCGCGAACGAGACGTGCGACGCGGCATGTCGCTCCCACCCAAGCTCGGCCTCGACACGATCATCGACGGTGCCATGCGCCCGGGCTGGACACTCGATTTCCTGCGCAACGACCCAATCATCTTCTCCAACGTTGCCGTGAGCACCAAACGTCTTTCAAACTCGACCGCTGATGGAACCTCGGCGGTGTCGCTCGCGGAATACATCAACTCTCAGTTCGACCCTCAGCTGAGTTGGGATGACGTTGCATGGATTCGTTCCCAGTGGGATGGACCGGTCATCTTGAAAGGGATTCAATCGGTCGCCGACGCGAAGATCGCCGCTGCGGAGGGCCTCGACGCAATCGCTCTTTCCAACCACGGAGGACGCCAGCTCGACTCTTCTCCGGCGATCATCGATCTGGTGGAGCCGGTCGCCGACGCTGTTGGAGGACAAGTTGAAATCTATTGCGACGGCGGAGTTAGGCGGGGCAGCGATGTCGTCAAGGCGGTCGCGCTGGGCGCAACTGCGTGCATGATCGGGCGACCTCACCTCTACGCACTCGCAGCGGGAGGCCAGGCCGGTGTCGAGCATATGTTGCAGTTCTTCTTCGAAGGAATCGAACGAACAATGGCCCTGACCGGCGCTCAATCCATGGCGCATTTGGACTCCGAACTCGTCACCGATAACCGCTGAGTAACCAAACCCGCAACGCAGCGTTCGCCAGTTGTTAGGCGAGCGCAGGTTTCCCCTTAATTTTGGGGCATTTTTTCCGAAAAGGAACGAATGGGATCCGAACCGGTCGCTGGCCCAACACAGACGGCCGCCAAAGAGTTGCAGACAGCGCGGTGGCAAAGCCACCCGTGGGTCTCGCGTCTCGTGCGATTGGCGATCTTCCTGTTGCCATTGGGAGTATCGATCCTTGCCTCCCTTTGGGTCTCTCGTGAATTCCCGCCCGACAGGGTTGGACTCAACCGTTGGGTGTGGTGGCTTGGGCTTGCAATCGGCGCGATGTTCCTGGTCCGACTCCTCGAACGAATCACCGCAAAATTCTCTCCGATCTCGCTGCTGTTCCGGCTATCGCTGATCTTTCCCGACCAGGCACCCTCACGCTTTTCGGTAGCCCTTAAGACCGGCTCTCCGCGTTCGGTAAAGCGTCGTCTTGCAGAGATCCAGGAGAGCGGCGAAGTCTTCACCGACGAAGAGGCCTACTCGGGTCAGATGCTCGAACTCGTCGCCGTACTCGCCGAACACGACCGGATGACACGCGGCCACGCCGAGCGTGTCCGGGCGTACTCCGAACTCATTGGTCAGGAGATGGGCCTGAGCGAACACGACCTCGGTCGGCTGCGTTGGTCAGCCCTGCTCCACGACATGGGCAAGCTTCACGTTCCGTCGGAGATCCTGAACAAGGAGGGTCGCCCCAACGACGAGGAGTGGGCGATTCTGAGAGACCACCCAGCAAAGGCCGAGGAATACCTCGAGCCTCTCGCTGACTGGCTTGGCGAGTGGCGACACGCTGCTGTTGGCCATCACGAGCGTTGGGACGGCAACGGCTATCCGTCTGGACAAAAAGGCACCGAGATTCCACTTTCGGCTCGCATTGTTGCGGTAGCCGATGCCTTCGACGTGATGACGTCGACACGTTCGTACAAGAAGCCCATGCCCGCCGAGCTCGCTCGCCAGGAAGTCGCTGACAAGGCCGGATCCCAATTCGACCCCGTTGTATCTCGCGCCTTCCTGAACATCGGCCTGGGTGACCTTCGCCGAACAGCAGGTCCCCTCGCCTTCTTTACCAACCTGCCGATCATGCGTGGTTTCCCTATCGGCAACGCCGTGACGACCGTTGCATCAAGCGCGGCGACAGCCGCGACCGCTGCAGCCACCATCGCCGTCAGTGCCGTGGTAGGCCCACCCGAGCAGGCCCCCGAGCAGATTGCCTTTGTCGAACCCGCAGCGCCGACGATCGTTGCACCCGATCTCGTTGGCAATCAGAACGAGAACATTCCCGGTTCGATCATCATCGACGGCGACGGCCCCTTCTCGGTAACCGTGATCCAAGCTCCGGTCACCGGTGATGTTTCTATCCTTCCAGGAACACAGACCGACGCCGACGGCAACGTCCCGTTCACCTATACGCCAGATCCCAACGACTTTGGTTCCGATGCCTTCTTGGTGCAGGTCTGCGACAGAAACGGACTCTGCACTGACGAAGAGATCGCGGTGACGGTCGCACAGGTAGCCGTCCCTCCAACGAACGACGCGCCAGTCGCGACGCGCGATTCATTTACGGCAAGCGAGGACGGTTCGATTCAGATCGATCTGCGGGATCTGCTCGCGAACGACACCGACCGCCAGGGCTCGGTGCTCAGTGTGGCGACCGTAACTACGCCATCGAATGGCGAACTGGTTCGCAATGCCAACTCCCTAACCTACACACCGGTGGCAGGCTTCTCTGGGGACGCCACCTTTAGCTATTCGGTAACCGACGGGGAGCTTGAGAGTGCGCTTGTTCCCGTGACGATCACCGTGGAGCCAATTGTTCAGGCAGCTGCGCCAACCACGACCACTACGACGGCTGCACCTACCACCACCACGGCTGCACCCACGACGACAACAGTCGCACCGACAACGATCGCGCCCACAACAACAGTTGCCCCACCGCCACCCGCAACAACGGTTGCCCCACCGCCACCCACGGTTCCGCCGAACGCAGCGCCCGTATTCATTCCCCCAGGCATACTTAGCGTGTCGGAGGGAGCTGTTGTCCCAACGCTTGTTTCCAACGGCACGATCGTCGCGACCGACGCCGAGGGCGATTCGATTACCTACTCGATCGTCGATCTGAGCAACACCTTTGTCATCGACCCAGACACCGGCGAGATCTCCACGGCTGGCAACCTCAACTTCGAAACCACCCCGATCTACTCGGTGACGGTCATCGCCGTCGACTCTGGCAGTGGTATTCAGTCACTGTTGCCGATCCAGATCACCGTAGTGGACCTCAACGAGGCACCGGTTCTCGCAGCGCTCAGCATCCCGCCAATCCCCGAAACCACCGCACCGAACACGATTCTTGGTCAGGCCACAGCAACCGACGACGACAACGAC